>JAWLCO010000089.1:0-15988 GCA_041687075.1 Hyphomicrobiaceae bacterium
CTCGAGCGTGACCGGTTACTTCCGAATCTGACGCTGACTGTCGTTAGCTGTCATTTCCTGTCAGAGAAAGGGCGGTGAATCTGATGGCGGAGGGAGGGGGATTCGAACCCCCGAGACGGTTGCCCGCCTACACGCGTTCCAGGCGTGCGCCTTCAACCACTCGGCCACCCCTCCGGCTGCGCAGCGGACTATAGCGATCCGGATTTCTGGCGCAAGCGCGAGTCGCTGCGTCGAACGAGCGTCGGTCAGGGGGCGAAGCGGCGGGTGGCGGAGACGAGCTCGTGGATGATGCCGGGCTCGGTCATGGCGTGGCCGGAGTCCGGCGCGATGCGCAGGTCCGCTTGTGGCCAGACCTTCTTCAGGTCCCAGGCGTTCTTGAGCGGCGTCACCACGTCGTAGCGGCCGTGTACGATCACGCCGGGTATGCCGGAGAGCCGGTGCGCGTCCTCGAGAAGCCGGCCGTCGTGGTCGAGAAAGCCGCGATTGACGAAGTAGTGGCACTCGATGCGCGCGAACGCGACGGCGTAGTTGTCGCTGCCGAACTGGCGCACGCGCTCTGCATCAGGCTGCAAGGAGAGCGTCGTGCCTTCCCACACGCTCCAGGCCCTGGCAGCCTCGAGCTGGACCTGTCGGTCAGGGTGGGTCAGCCGCCTGTAGTAGGCCCGCACCATGTCTGAGCGCTCGTCGGGCGGAATGATGCTCTGGTAGGCTTCGAAGGCGTCCGGATGAATCCAGCTGCAGCCTTCCTGGTAGAACCAGTCGATCTCCGCTTTGCGCAGCAGGAAGATGCCGCGGAGGATCAGTTCGGTCACTCGTTCCGGATGCTTTTCGGCGTACGCGAGTGACAGCGTCGAGCCCCAGGAGCCACCCAGCAACTGCCATCGCTCGATCCGGAGGTGCTCCCGCAGCCGCTCCATATCGGCCACGAGGTCCCACGTGGTGTTGTGCTCGAGTGAGGCGTGCGGCGTGGACCGGCCGCAGCCACGCTGATCGAACAGGATGATGTGATAGCGCGAGGGATCGTGATAGCGCCGCATGGTGGCATTGCAGCCGCCACCGGGACCGCCATGCACGAGGAGTGCCGGCTTGCCATGTGGGTTTCCGCATTGCTCGAAGTAGATCTCGTGGCCGCCGGAAACAGCAAGTCGGCCCTGGGCATAGGGCTCGATCGGTGGATAGAGGCTGTGGCGCTGGGGTGCGGCTGCGCCATTTCCGGTGGAACGGTGAAGCATCATGAGAGGGCTGTCGTCCTTCGGACGGATTGGGGGTCGGTAACGGGCGATCTCTGCCGGCCGGCGATGAGACTGCGACCAGCCTACAGGGGACGGGTTCTCTGTTTCAAACGCAACAGGCGCATTTCACGATCGTGCACCGTCTCGCCACCCGGGACGCGCATGTCGTGAAGAAGCTCCAGCGCCTGACGGGAGGGCATCGGGCTCAACCAGCTCGCGCCGACGGCAACCAGGAAGCCCGCGGGCATGCCGGCGACGCCCGCGAGCACGCTGTGAAGCCCGCTCCAGCCGGCCTCGCCTGCGATCATCGCCAAGACGGCTACGCCAAACCCGGCGGCCATGCCAGCCAGTGCGCCAAACGCGGTGAGTCGCTTCCACCAGATCGAGAGGAAAAGCACCGGAAACAGTCCCGACGCCGACAGGGCCAGCGCCCAGAGCAGCAGCTTCAGGGGGTCGGCGGGTACGATCAGGGCGAACCAGATGCCGACGACCACCGCTGCGGCGATCGAAACGCGTGCCAATGTGAGGCGGATCCGGTTCGGGGCCGGCTCCCACTGCATGCCGTTGACGACATCCTCCGAGAGCACAGACCCAAGAGCGAGGGACGACATGCTGGCGGCGGCAACGGCCGCGGCGAAGGCGCCCGCAAGGGACAAATAGACGAGCACGGCGGGATAGCCGTAGGCGATGGGCAAGGCGAACAGCACCGCATCGCGCTTGAAGCTGAAGCTGCTGATCGGAAGCCGCGGCACCTGCCCATGAGCACCGGCGAGGCCAGCCGCCTCCAGGGAGCGGAACCATTCCGGAAGCTGGCTCTGGCTGTAGCCTACAAGCATGTCCATGACGACGTCGCGCATGAACACGGCGACCGAGGAGGCTGTCAGCAGGATCATGCCGATGATGAAAGTCGCCCAGCCGAGCGACTTGCGCGTGTCATAAACGCTGGGCGTCGTGCCGACTCGCGGCAGCAGCCACGGTGCGGCGGCGACCCCGGCCATCAGCGTGAGACTTGCCAGCACGAAGCTCACCGAGCCGATGCTGCCGAACGGCTTCGACATGCGCTGGACGATGGACTGCAGCTCCACGCCGGCGATATCGAAGGCCAGGGGCGACAGGATCGGAATGGGCATACCCTGCTGGACCTCGAGGCGTCCAAGCGCCCGCAGCACCGGCCCGTGGCTGAGCTGGGCAAATGGCAGATAGGTGACGGCGACGGCGACCATTGCGGCCGGCACGATCAGCGCCATCAGAACCGCGATGCTCTCTGAGCTGTTGGCCCAGCTCGCCGACCGCATGCCGCCCAGGATGATGGCCAGAATGATCGCGGCGGCGAGTATGGCTGCCACCATCTGTTCGGACTGGCCGGTCAGCCAGGACCCCACGAAGATGCCCGTCCGGACCTCCGCCGCAATCACGAGCAGCATCGGAATGGCCACCAGGCCAGCAGCAGCGAGCCGCACCAGGCGGCTTTCCAGCCGGCGGCCGAGGTAGCTCGGGATCGTGAACGCTCCGAACTTGCGCAAGTAGGGCGCAATGAGGATCGCCATGATGACGAACCCGCCCGTCAGCGCGATGACGAGAAACCAGCCATCGAAGCCGTTGAGGAAGAGAAGGCCGGTGCCAGCCACGAGACCCGTCGCCCCCATGGCCGAAACGGCAAGCACCAGGCCGTTGAAGAACGGCGGCACACGGCGCCCGCTGGCGAAGAACTCGAGCGGCTCGGAGCATCCAGCGGACAGGCCGATCGCGGCATAGAGCGCCAATGGTCCGCCGAGCATCAGGCCGCGCAACAACGTATCCGAAGCGCCGAGCTGCTCGAAAATGAGCATCACGAGGACCAGCGCCACGAATGCGCTGGTGAAGATCCCGAAGTAAACCCCGAGCCGGGGATTGATGGCGCGGCTGCGCGAGGAGAGCGGCATGGGCAAAGGTCCATCAGCAGTGTCAGGCGGGCGTGTCGCCAGCGGCGCCCGAAATCAGAGGTTCTCGTGGCCGCCATGCCAGTGGTCTATGGCGTCCTGCCTGTTGACGAACGATGCCACCGTGACGACGGCGATCAGAACCAGCCCGTGGCCGGCAAGGAAGTAGCCGAGCGGAAAGCTCAGAAATTTGTTCGAGTTGAGCCTGTCGGCGTAGAGCGGAAACACGATGACGACCAGCAGGAAAGGCAGCAGGCTGGCCAGCATTTGCCATTTCGTATGCCGCCAATACGGCTTGCGTTCCTGGCGCTCTATCATTCGAGAATCCCCCGATGGCTGCAAAGCTCATGATTTCAGCAAGTAATCAAGAACCGCAGCAAGGCTACCGTGCTCGCCGCGAGGCTGCCAACGCTGAATCCGAGTGCCGGCGGGCCGATTCAGTGGACTGTGGGCATCACCGGCCCTCAAGCACGCCGGCAGGATACGCTTGCATTGTCGTTGGGCGGCTTGCTTAAATCTCGAACGGCGCGATTTCATGGCATCCGGCGTGCTGCCGGGCGAGGGTCAACGCGCCGATTGGGGTGGGTGGATCCGCCCAACCCGGGAAGGACGGAAGTATGGCTTCGACCCGAATTGTGATCGTCGACGATCACCCGCTGTTCCGCAAGGCGCTCAATCAGGCCTTGGCTACGTCCCTCCATGCGGCCGAAATCGTCGAAGTCGGCTCTCTCGATGAACTGATCGGCAGGCTTGCCGCCGACAGGTCGGTGGATCTCATCCTGCTCGACCTGACCATGCCGGGGGTGCAGGGTTTGTCAGGGCTTCTCTATCTGCGTGCGGAGCACCCCGAAATTCCCGTCGTCGTCGTGTCTGCGAGCGAGGATCCGGCCACCATCCGCGGAGCCATCGGTTTTGGCGCCTCAGGCTACGTGCCGAAATCGCAGCCCGTGGACCGAATCCGGACGGCCGTTCGCAAGGTGCTCGAAGGCGAGATCTGGGTGCCGCCGGACGTCGACGTCGAGGGACAGGCGGAGGAGACGAACGAACTCGTCGCACGGCTGTCGACGTTGACGCCGCAGCAGGTGCGTGTGCTCATGATGCTGGGTGAGGGGCTGCTCAACAAGCAGATCGCCTATCGCCTGAACGTGTCGGAAGCGACGATCAAGGCACACGTCTCGGCCATCCTGCAAAAGCTCGGCGTGGACAGCCGCACGCAGGCCGTGATCGCCATCAACAAGCTCGACAGCGGCGAGTGGCAGCGCAGCGCAGGCTGACCCTCACCACCCGTTCAACCCATACCTTGTGCAGCCCTTGAGCGGTGCACCGCAGTCACGGGATGTTGCGTCGTAGTGAAGATGCCTGCAGCATGAGCCCGGATCAGCGCAGCAGTATTGCATGCTGCAGCGCATCGGGATGGGTGGAGGCGGCTGGGCTTGAGCACCGCGGCCGATCGCCGATCAAGGGCAGCGATCACACATCGACGCTGGCGGACAATGCATTCTCCTGAATGAACTCGCGGCGCGGCTCCACCACGTCGCCCATCAGCTTGGAGAAGATCTCGTCCGCTTCGGCAAGATCGCCGAGCTTCACCTGCAGCAGCGTACGCGTGTCGGGATCGAGCGTGGTTTCCGCGAGCTGATCCGCGTTCATCTCGCCAAGGCCCTTGTAGCGCTGCAGCGACAGGCCCTTGCGGCCGGCGTCGTAAACGGCTTTCAGCAGCGTCGACGGGCCGAAGATGGTGGTCTCGGTGTCCTTGCGCCTGAGCTGCGCCGGCTGATCGTAGATCTCGGCCAGATGGGCATGACGCTCATTCAGGCGGCGGGCGTCGAGCGATCCGAGGAACGCGCGATCGAGCACGTGGACCTCCTTCACGCCGCGTACCTCGCGGCTGAAGACGAGACCTTCGTTATCGGCGAACCGGCCAACCCAGCCACGTTCCGTCTCCTCGGAAATGCTGTCGAGCAGCTCGGCGACGGCATTCGCCTTGGCTTCCGCCGCGGCCCTGTCATTGAGCAGCGCCGCATCGAGCGCGCCGGCGATGGCCGCTTGCTCGACGACGAAGCGCGAATAGCGCGAATGGAGACCATCGAGCACGCGCTGCACCGCACGAGCCTGCACGACGATTTCGCGAAGGTCCTGGCCAGCGCGGATTTCACCACGACCAAGCTGCAGGACGGCATCGGTCAGACCGCTGTCGATCAGGTAGTCTTCGAGGCTGTTCTGGTCCTTGAGGTAGGCTTCCGACCGGCCCTTCGTCACCTTGTAAAGCGGCGGCTGGGCGATATAGAGGTGCCCCTTCTCGATCAGCTCCGGCATCTGACGGTAAAAGAACGTCAGCAGCAGCGTGCGGATGTGGGCGCCGTCGACGTCGGCGTCCGTCATGATGATGATCTTGTGGTAGCGCAGCTTCGAAATATCGAAGCCGCCCTCATCGCCGCGACCGATGCCGGTGCCGAGCGCCGTGATCAGCGTGCCGATCTCCTGGCTGGACAGCATCTTGTCCATGCGCGCCCGTTCGACGTTCAGGATCTTGCCGCGGATGGGCAGAACGGCCTGGAACTCGCGGTTGCGCGCCTGTTTGGCGGAGCCACCGGCCGAATCACCCTCGACGATGAAGAGCTCCGTGTTGGCCGGGTTGCGGTCCTGGCATTCGGCGAGCTTGCCGGGCAGGTTGGCCATGTCGAGCGCGCCCTTCCGGCGCGTCAGCTCACGCGCCTTGCGTGCGGCCTCGCGCGCAGCAGCAGCCTCGACCACCTTCGTGATGATGGCCTTGCCCTCTTTCGGGTGCTCCTCGAACCACACCGCAAGCTGGTCGGTGACGACACTTTCGACCACCGGCCGCACTTCGGAGGAGACCAGCTTGTCCTTGGTCTGACTGGAGAACTTGGGGTCCGGCACCTTGACGGACAGCACGCAGGTCAGCCCCTCCCGCGCATCATCACCGGTCAGGGAGACCCGTTCTTTCTTCGCAATTCCAGTCTCTTCAGCGTACTTGTTGATGACGCGTGTGAGCGCTCCGCGGAAGCCGGCGAGGTGCGTGCCGCCGTCCCGCTGCGGGATGTTGTTGGTGAAGCAGAGGACGTTCTCGTGGTAGCTGTCGTTCCACCACAGCGCGGCCTCGACACCCACGCCGTCTCGGTCGGCACCGATCATGATGGGCGCGTCGACCAGCGGATGCTTGGCGCGGTCGACATAGCGGACGAACTCGCCGAGGCCACCTTCGTACTGCAGCACCACCTGCTTGCGGTCGGCATGGCGATCGTCGATCAGCACCACGCGCACGCCCGAGTTCAGGAAGGCCAGCTCGCGCAGCCGATGCTCGAGCGTTTCGTAGCTGAACTCGGTAACGTTGTGGAATGTCTCGAGGCTCGGCAGGAACGTGACCTTGGTGCCGGTCTGCCCTTGAGAATCGCCGACGACATGCAGCGGCGCTTCCGCCACGCCCTTGACGAATCGAACGAAATGCTCCTTGCCGTCGCGCCAGATGGTGAGCTCGAGCCAGGCAGAGAGCGCGTTGACGACGGACACGCCGACGCCGTGCAGGCCGCCGGAAACCTTGTACGGATTTTCGTCGCCGCCTGCGCCGAACTTGCCGCCGGCATGGAGCTGGGTCATCACGACCTCGGCGGCCGAAATGCCTTCCTCCGGGTGAATGCCGACAGGAATGCCGCGGCCGTTATCGGTGACCGTGCACGAACCGTCGGCGTTCAGGATGACCTGTACTTCCGAGGCGAAACCGGCCAGCGCCTCGTCGATGGCGTTGTCGACGACCTCGTAGACCATGTGGTGGAGGCCCGAGCCATCGTCGGTGTCTCCAATGTACATGCCAGGGCGCTTGCGGACGGCGTCAAGGCCGCGCAAAACCTTAATGTTTTCCGCACCGTAGTGTTCGGCGCCGTTGTGTTTCCTGGCCGGCTGAGCACTCATCGAAGACTGGTCCTGTGGGGAAGTATTATCGAGGCGTTTCTTATAGCACGGATCAGGCCGCTTGAGGCCCGGAATCGTGCCCTTTAGAGATGGGGATCGACAGGAAAATTGCAAGCATTTTCAGCTATTTGGCAAAACTGCGTCAGCGGAGCACAGACTGCTTGCCAAATCAGGCGGGGCCGAGTATGCGCCCGTCCTCCACATTGAGGAAACGGGCGCGGCCTTCGAGCGCGGAAAAGGCCGGCCGATCCGTCCCCGTCATCCAGGCCTGAGACCCGATCCGGAGCAGCTCGTCGAACAGGGCTGCACGCCGTGCGACGTCGAGGTGCGCCGCGATTTCGTCGAGCAGGAGGATGGGTGCCGCGCCTTCGCGCCTTTCGGTCAGCAGCGCGGCATGAGCGAGAACGAGACCGATCAGCAGCGCCTTCTGCTCGCCGGTCGAGCACAATTCCGCCGGCATGCCCTTCGGGCCGTGCTCGACGAGCATATCCGTGCGATGGGGCCCGATGAGCGTGCGACCGGCTGCCCGGTCACGCTCCCGGCTGGCGCGGAGGGCGCGCACGTAGGCATCCTCGACCTCGACGGCCGGCTGGGTCGCAAGCCGTTCCTCGATCCAGCCCTCGAGGGCAACCCGGGACCAGGGAAACGGCGAATCGGGGTTGCGCTCGCGCCGGATGGCGATTGTCGCTTCAAGGGCCGCAGCAGCCTGGGCGCGGGCTGCCGCCGTGGCAACGCCTGTCTCGGCCATGATCAGCTCGAGGCCGGCAAACAGCGCATCCTCGGAAACGCCGTCCTGTAGCAGGCGGTTGCGCTGGCGCATGGCCCGCTCGAACTGGCCTGCGCGCGTCCGGTAGCCGGGGTCGAAGCAGAGCGTAAGCCGATCGAGGAAAGCGCGACGCTCGCTGGCAGGGCCGGTGAAGAGCCCATCCATGGCCGGCGTCAGCCAGACCATCTCGACCCAGTCTGCCAGCACGCCGGAGCCGGATTGGGTGGCGCCGTCGATGCGGACGAGGCGGCCCGTCCGGGAGGCTGTGTCGCCATCTTGGCCCGGGAGACGGCCGGTGCCGATGTCCACCGTTCCGCGCGGCGCGTGCACGCGCGCGGCAACCGCCCAATCGCCCGCCCCGCCGATGCGGGCAAGCTGCGAAAAGGGGGCGCGACGAAGACCCTGGCCAGGGGCAAGCAGGGACACGGCTTCGAGGAGATTCGTCTTGCCCGCCCCGTTGGCGCCGAGCAGGACGACCGGATCAGGCGTCAGCTCCAGCCGGGCGCCTGCATAGTTGCGGAAGTTCGTGAGCGTGAGGCGCTCGACCCAGATCGACCGCCGTGGTTCAGTCAGCGGTCCTGCAGGCGCGCTTTGCGGCTTCGGCCCGGCATTCAATTCGGAACTCCTCGCCAGCGGCCAGCCTGCCGCCTCAAACGCGCATCGGCATCAGCACGTAGAGGGCACTCTCGTCCTCGCCATCCCGCACCAGCGTCGGCGAGCCTGGATCAGCCAGCCTGAACACCGCCGAATCACTCTCCAGCTGGCCTGCGATGTCGAGCAGATAGCGGGCGTTGAACCCGATCTCGAGCGGAGCCGAGCCGTAGCTTACGCCCAACTCCTCGGTCGCGCTGCCGCCTTCGGGGTTGTTGACGGAAAGCACCATCCTGTCATCGCTGAGGTTCAGCTTCACAGCCCGCCCACGCTCGCTGGCAATGGTGGAAACGCGGTCCACGGCTGCCATGAACTGGCTGTTCGAGACCGTCAGAACCTTGTCGTTGTTCTGCGGAATGACACGCCCGTAATCGGGAAACGTTCCGTCGATCAGCTTCGACGTCACCGTCACCGTGCCGACCTCGAAACGCACCTTGGTGGTCGAAACGCCGACCTGAACCTCGACCTCCGAATCCTCCAGCAGCCGGTGCAACTCGTGCACGGTCTTCCGAGGAATGATCACGCCCGGCATGCCGTCGGCGCCAGCGGGGCGCGGCAGCTCGACCTGAGCGAGCCGGTGGCCGTCTGTCGCAACAGCACGCAGCGTCGGCTCACTGTCGCCTGCCGTATGCAGATAAATGCCGTTGAGATAATACCGCGTCTCCTCCGTGGAGATGGCGAAGCGCGTCTTGTCGAGCAGCTTCTTGAGATCGGCGGCCGCAATCCTGAACTCATGGCTCATCTCGCCGGCGGCGAGGTCCGGAAAGTCCTCGGCGGGCAGCGTCTGCAGGGCGAAGCGGGACTGGCCCGAGGTCAGCGCGAGGCGGTCGCGCTCTGGGTCGCGCACCATCTCGACCTCAGCTCCATCGGGCAGCTTGCGCACGATGTCATGCAGCATATGCGCCGGAACCGTCACGGCGCCCGGCGTCGAAACCTCCGCCGGCGCCTGCTCGATCACCTCGCGCTCGAGGTCTGTCGCCTTGAACTCGAGTTGGCTCCCGGATGCCCTGAGCAGGACGTTCGACAGGATCGGGATTGTTGTGCGCCGCTCGACGACACTGGTGACGTGGCCAAGTGCCCGCAGGAGCTCGCTTCGTTCGATCACTAGCCGCATGGCATCGTGCCTTTCGGGAGTGTGCCTAAATGATTGGCCCTCTGGTGGGACAAAGAACGTCGAATCGCAACCCGGATCGCTGCGATACGCAATAGCCAATCTGGAAGGATTCGGCGCGTAGCAGCAACTTGAAACAGAGTCACGGGCGTTGGCAAGGCCCCGCCGATAGGGGCGCACCCGTTTTGCTGCTGTCGGGCAGGGGGATGTTGCACGGAGGAGCGGCTCGGGGGGAAACACCGCTCCTCCGTGGGTTCGACGTTGAGGCTCGGGCCCCGAGCCCAAACGTCAGGAGTTCAGCATCTTTTTCAGCTCGTCGAGCTCATCCCGCAGGCGCGGGTTGCCGCCGAGCTCGCCCTCGATCTTGCGGATCGCGTGCAGCACGGTGGTGTGGTCGCGATTGCCGAACCGCCGGCCGATCTCCGGCAGCGAGCGCGAGGTGAGCTGCTTGGCGAGGTACATGCCGACCTGCCGCGGCCAAACCACGGAGCGATGCCGCCGCTGGGAGAGAATGTCCCCTTTCGACACGCCGAAGTGGCGGGAAACCACCTTCAGGATGTCCTCGATCTTGATGCGCCGCGGCTCGATGCCGTGGACGAGATCGCGGATGACCGTTTCCGCGATGTCGATCGTGATGGGCGTGCGCATGTACTGCCAAGTTGCGTGAAGCCGCGTGATGGCCCCTTCGAGCTCCCGGCCACTCTCGTGCAGCCTGTCGGCCAGCAGCTCCAGGATATCGCGGTGGATCTCGAAGGATGGGTCGAGCTGCCGCTTCTCCTCCACGCGCTTTTCGAGGATGCGCAACCGGAGCTCGGAGTCCGGTGCCCCGATCTCGGTCACCAGCCCGCGCTGGAGGCGAGAGCGCATGCGCTCATTGAGCTTCTCGATATGGTTCGGCGCGCGAGCCGAGGCCACCACCACCTGCCGCCCACCATCGAGCAGGGAGTTGATGATGTGATCGAACTCCTGCTCCGTCTGCTGACCGTGCAGGAACTCCAGGTCGTCGATCAGCAGCATATGGATCGAGCGGAACTTCTCCTTGAACGAGAGCGGATCCTGGCTCTTCAGCGCCTCGACGAACTGATAGCGGAAGCGTTCCGCCGTCAGATAGAGCACTTGCGCCTGCGGCACGCGGCGCCGCACCGACCACGCAATGGCGTGCAGCAGGTGCGTCTTGCCGAGCCCGACCGCCGAGTGGATGAACAGCGGGTTGAATCCGCGGCTGTCGCTCAGCACGGTCTCCGCGACCTGCGTGGCGCCAGCGTGCGCCATGCGGTTCGAGGGGCCGATCGCGAAGCTGTCGAACGTATAGCGCGGATCGAGCGGTGATCCTTCGAAGCCGCCGACCTGCGTCCGGGTCGCGATGGTCGGCACGACCGGACGCGGCGCCTGCCAGTTCACGGCCTGTGCCGAACCATGATTGCCGCTGGCCGTGCGGCTGTCCGAGTCCGCCGCCGGCTCGGACACTGCGCTGCGAACGGGGCTCGGCTGCCGAAGCGCCACCTCGACCCGCTCGACGCCCTCGAACTCTGCGGCGCAGCACTTCAGCAGCGCCTCGGAGTAGTGCGACTGAATCCAGTTTTTCAGAAACTTGACGGGGACCGTCACCCGCACGGTCTTGCCGTCGTAGTGCTCGAACTCCATCGAGTGAAACCAGCTCGTGTAGACGTCCTCGCCGAGCTGGGCACGAAGCATCTTGCGGGCCTTGTGCCCACGAGGCTCCTGTGTGCCCGACGGTGCCGCCGGTCCGGCGGGCGAAAGGGCACGGGTCTCGGCCCTCGGCTGTGGCTCGCTCCTGCTGCTCGCGATGCGCGCGGCAGGTCTCGTCGGTTCCATGCTGTTCATGAGTACACCCGCTGCTTCTGTTTGACCCTCTGTTCAATGGCGTCGTGCGCACGACCGCCGCCACGGTCGACCCGCCAACGCTTCTTTGATTTCGGTGGCGCTATCCCTGCGCCCAGGGGAGACCGGCGGCCTTCCAGCCGGCCGTCTGGCCTCGGTGGCGGTCGGCATCGAGTGGCCCCTCGAAACCGTCCGCGACATTGCGGCAGGCCGCATATCCTGCCGCTGTCATGGCCTGCGCAGCCCTCTTACTGCGCGCACCCGACCTGCAGATGAAAAATAGCTCTGCCTGCTTGTTGACGCCGGCCACCTCGAGCATGTCCGACAGGCGCTCCACGAAACCGGGGTCGACCCGATTCTCGGGAAATGTCTGCCACTCGATGAGGATCGGCCGCTTGCCGATAGAGGACAGATCCGGCAGCCCGACATACGCCCATTCCGCCTTGGTGCGCACATCGATGAGGACCGCCGCCGGTTCCTCCTTCAGCCGCTTCCACACCTCTCGGACGTCAACATCCACAATGTGGATGGCCTGCCCAGGACCCACTTTAACCTCCACTCATGCACGCAACGCTAGCCGTGCCGTCCGTTCAGTACGCCAACGGAAGCAACGGACGGGGACGCAACGCACAGCCAAGCTTTCGCCCGGAATTACGCAGGCACACAGAAGTAAAATTCCATCCTATTCAGGCGCGCCGGAGTGCCGAAAACTGCTCCATCATGGCGCAGTGCTTACGCAAGACTTGAAACACATTTTGGCCGCCGTCTGCCGACCGAATGGATCTCGTATTAACCACACGAGCGAGCGCGAGACAAGATCGCTCAGACGTCGCGCCGAACAGCGTCCGACGCCTGATCGCTATCCCCAGCGTTTTGGAAAAACGGGTGTGATGCGGGAAGACTCGTGGAGAACCGTATTGAGTCCACAAGAAGATTCAGGTCCTGCCGCAGGACTGTCCAAAACAAAACGGCGCCCCTGAGGGAGCGCCGATTGAACATCGTTTTGTTTTGAAACCCGGAGTCCCGCAATGGGGGGAAACCTGTCGAAGCCTGGCGGCGAAGGTGTCGAGAATCCTCGATTCTTGAAGCGCTTTTCAGCTGTTGCTCACGAGACTCAGTCTATCCCGACGGCGCGCCTCGTGTTGCAAAACCGTCACAAGCGTCGGGTAAGGGCAAGGAGTCCCGTTTTAGCCGGGCATAGCCTGTACGCGGGCCGCGAGACGCGAGATCTTCCGGCTCGCCGTGTTCTTGTGAATCACGCCTTTCTGCGCCGTGCGTGCGAGAATCGGCTCTGCCGCGCGGAGCGCCTCGGCCGCGGCTTCCTTCTGCCCGGCAGCAATGGCTTCCTCGACCTTGCGCACTTCCGTCCTCATTCTCGTCCGGCGCGCCTTGTTGACTTCGGTGCGGCGGGCCGTCTTGCGTACGGCCTTCTTGGCCGACCTCGTATTCGCCATGAGCTTCAATCCTCTTTGGTACTGGGTGCCAGGGCCGGAGCTTGAGCTATGCGTGCCGCATCCGATGCCGGCTCTGACAGCAGAATACGCCAAACCGCCCGGGACCGAGGGGTTCCGGGCGGCACGATCGCAAGTGCCTATAACGCTGCTTCGGGCGAGGGTCAACGGCTCACAGGAGAAAGGCGCCCTAAGCCGCTTGCCAACTCGTCAATGCCGGCCGCGCAACCTATAGTGGCCGCCGAGCGGCCAACTGCACGAGCGTTCCCAGGCCGGCCGCCTCAGTCACGTTCAAGCCAGGAGCGGGGAGCGGCATGCGGATACTGGTGACCGGCGCAGCAGGGTTCATCGGCTATCATACGGCCGAGTCGCTTCTCGCGCGGGGCGACATTGTCGTCGGGCTCGACAATCTCAGCGATTATTATGATGTTCGGCTGAAGGAGGCGCGGCTCGAGCGGCTCCGGCGCCATCCGAAATTTCAGTTCACCCGTGTCGATCTTGCGGACCGCGATGGCGTGGCGCAGGTCTTTTCCGAGCACCGCCCCGAGCGTGTCGTCCATCTCGCTGCCCAGGCCGGGGTCCGCTATTCCCTGGAAAACCCTCACGTTTATGTGGACTCGAACGTCGTGGGCACCCTCCACGTGCTCGAAGGCTGCCGTGCGCACCAGGTCGAGCACCTCGTGCTCGCGTCCACCAGCTCGGTCTACGGGGCCAACACGCGCATGCCGTTCTCGGTCGAAGACAATGTCGACCACCCGCTGAGCCTCTATGCCGCGACAAAGAAGTCATGCGAGCTGATGGCGCACACGTACGCACATCTCTACAAGCTACCCGTGACGGGGTTGCGCTTCTTCACCGTTTATGGCCCATGGGGTCGGCCGGACATGGCGCTGTTCAAGTTCACCCGGGCGATTCTCGCCGGCGAGCCGATCGAGATCTACAACAACGGCCAGCATGCGCGTGATTTCACGTACATCGATGACATCGTCGAGGGCGTCGTGCGCACGCTCGACCGGCCGGCCGAGCCCGACCCGGCCTGGAGCGGTGACCATCCCGACCCGGCGACGTCTTCGGCGCCTTACCGGCTCTACAACATCGGCAACAACAACCCGGTCGAGCTGATGGACCTCATTGCCTGCCTCGAGCGCGCGCTCGGCCGCACCGCACTCAAGACTTATCTGCCGCTCCAGCCCGGCGATGTCCCGCGGACGGCTGCGAACATCGACCATCTGGTACAGGATGTGGGCTTCCGCCCCGGCACGCCGATCGAGATCGGGGTAGAGCGGTTCGTCGCCTGGTACCGGGAGTATCAGGGGCTGACAGAATAAGAGCTGACCGTCGCCAACAGAAATCGAACGGGGGAACACGTGCCGACAGTTATCCCGCTGATTGCCGCCGCCCTGAGCCTGGTCCTTCTGGTCATCACGGCCGATGCCCGTGCCGATGACGTGCGCATGGCGTATGTCCACGCTGGGATCGCCGCGGCGACCGCACTGATCGTGGCCGGCTTTGCCGTCCGCCAGTGCCGGGTACTCCTCGCCAAGGCCGCATCGGCTTCCGAGATCGCCAGCAGCAATGCCTGGTATATGGGTGTGATTTGGGGCTGGGGGACGCTGGCGCTCATTGCCACTTACGGCACCGGCGTGCTTGTCTGGAACGAGTGGTGGCACTTCGTGCTGGCGTTCGCCGTGGCAGCGGGGTTGTCGCTCTACTTCGCCAATGCGCTGAAGAAGGACGCACTCGTTGGCAAGGAGGACGAGACGATGCTGCGGATCGCGCGGTATCTGGCCATCGTCCAGCTTGTTGGCATGGTGATCACGATGCTGGGGCTCATCATCGACGGAAAGATGGTGCGATTCATGACATTGCGTTTCACCGACTGGGCTGCGAACAACGTCTTTTTCTTCGGAGCCCTCGGGATCGCCGTGATCAGCGCGTATGCGCTGCGGCACAACAAGCACGCCTGAGTCGTCGCGCCGGATGCTCGCTCTTACGAGCGACCCGCGCCAACCCAGTGGGATGAACGATGTCGCTGCAGAGGGTACTGCCCTGGCTGGTCCTGGCGTTGTTCGCCAGCGTAGTCGCCATGATTGCCGGTGCTGGACGCGATCTGTCCTGGGCAACGGGGACTGCGGCCGGCGCATTCGCCGTGCTGGCACTGGCCATCGGGTTGGGCCTCAATCAGCCGCTGTGGAGGCTGGAGCCCGTCCGGATTACTCCGGAAGCGGCGCCTATAGCGGCACAGCGCAATGCGAAGCTGATGGCGCTCGTCTGGGTTTGGGGCGCGGCGGCGATGGCCGCTGTCTATACGCTTGGCGGCCTGAGGTGGCAGCACGCGTGGCAATACGGGTCCGGCATGGCCCTGATCGCGCTCTTCACCTGGGTGTTTGGAGCTGCCATCGCGCGGGCCGAGCAACCGGCGAGCCGGCAAATGCTGCTGCTGCGCGGCCTGCAGCTCACGATCGTGCAGGGCGTGGCTGCGGGAGGCGGTGTCATCTACCTGCTCGCCACCGGCAAACTGATGACCTTCCGCTCCGACTGGGCGGCCAACCAGATCTTCCTCGCAGGTGGGGTGGCCATCACGGTGCTATCCGCAATGGCCGTCATCACTCAGCGTAAGCTTTCGTGCCGTTGACTTCTGCTTCCGCGGTCTACCTGTTCTTGAAGTCCGGTTTCCGCTTTTCGACGAAGGCGGCCATGCCTTCCTTCTGATCCTCCGTGGCGAACATGGCGTGGAAGACGCGCCGCTCGAACCGGATGCCTTCCGCCAGCGTCGTTTCGAACGAGCGGTTGACGCTTTCCTTGGTCATCATCACGGCGGGCAGGGACATGTCGGCGATGGTGGAAGCCGCCTTTACCGCCTCCTCGACGAGGTCGGCAGCGGGAACGATCCGGCTGACGAGACCGCAGCGCTCGGCTTCGGCGGCGTCCATCATGCGGCCGGTGAGGCAGAGATCCATGGCTTTCGCCTTGCCGATGAAGCGCGCGAGACGTTGCGTTCCGCCGGCCCCCGGCATGACGCCGAGCTTGATCTCGGGCTGACCGAATTTGGCCGTGTCGGCGGCAATGATGAAGTCGCACATCATCGC
>JAWLCO010000090.1:0-15728 GCA_041687075.1 Hyphomicrobiaceae bacterium
GTCGCCTCAAGGAGGTGGCGCCCGACGTCTGCTTCAACGCTCTCCACGGCCGCTGGGGCGAGGACGGCTGCATCCAGGGGCTGCTCGAAGTCCTCGGCATCCCCTACACGCACTCTGGCGTTCGCGCATCCGCTCTCGCGATCAACAAGGAGCAGACGAAGCGCATCGTCGCCGGGCTCGGCGTGCCGACGTCGGAGCATCGCATCGTGAACCGGTCCGAAGCGGTGCGAACGCACGCCATGGAGCCGCCCTACGTCGCCAAGCCCATTTGCGAGGGCTCCAGCGTCGGCGTGGTGATCGTCGGCGAGGGCGCCAACAGGCCGCCAGAATCCATTGCATCCGTCCCGGCGATCGAGGACGAGATCATGGTCGAGCGCTTCATTGCCGGACGCGAGCTGACCTGCGCCGTGATCGGCGATCGCGTAACCGACATCATCGACATCGTGCCGGCCGAGCGGCTCACATTCTACGATTACGAAGCCAAGTATGCACCGGGCGGCTCGCGGCACATCCTGCCTGCCGGGATTCCCGCTGACATCTATCAGGCCGTGCAGCGCCACGCGTTGACGGTTCATCAGGCACTCGGATGCCGCGGGGTTTCGCGCTCCGACTTCCGGTACGACCCGGCCACAGGCCAGCTTGCCTTCCTCGAAATCAACACGCAGCCAGGCATGACCGGCACCTCGCTTGTGCCGGAAATGGCCGAGCATGCAGGCATGAGCTTCCAGCAGCTGGTTGCCTGGCTGGTCGAGGATGCTTCCGGCAACCGTTGATACCTCAACGGGATAGCGGACACCGCTCAACCGAAAATTAACCTGTTCCGACGAACTTGGCGTATGGAGCGCCGGTTGGGGGGCCGGCTCGACTTCACGGCATTCGTCGCGAACGGAGAGTCCGCGTTGCACCAATCTGCACCAGCTCCGATGCTCTGGCGGACCCCACGGCCCCGCGTTGCCCCACGCCACGGCCTGAACGGCGGCCCGGCGCTCGTCCCGAAACGGAACCGCCCGAAACGGACGACGCTTCGACTGACGGCATGGACCACGGCGATCGCAGGTGCGGTCATTTTTTCCGCACTGACGCAATGGGGCGCCAATGCACGGCAGGCGCGACCCGTTCTGGAAGAGGCGGACCGGCTTGCCGAGATCGCCGGGCTCGGTGTGCGCCAGGTATTCCTCACCGGTCACCGGATGACGTCGGACAGAGACATCTTCGACGCGCTCGACCTCACGCAAGCGCGCTCGCTGCTGCGGTTCGATGGCGCGGCCGCGCGTGAGCGGATCGAGGATCTGCCCTGGATCAAGACGGCAGCCATCACGCGGATCTTTCCCGACAGCATCAGCGTCGAGGTGGTGGAGCGCGAGGCGTTTGCAGTCTGGCGTCGCGGTGATCGAAACCTGCTGATCGACATCACTGGACGCGTACTCGGCCCCGCCCCGGCCAGCATGCAGGCCGGATTGCCACGCGTTGCGGGAAAAGGTGCGGCTCTCGAAGCCGCGACAATCCACGCGCTGCTCGCGCAGTACCGGGATCTTGGCGCCCGCCTGCACGAGGCCGTGCGCGTCGCGGACCGGCGCTGGACCCTGCGCCTCGAGAGCGGGCTGGAAATCCATTTGCCGGCCGGCCGGGAAGCGGAGGCCCTTTCGCGGCTGACGATCAATCCGGCCGCACGGCATCTGCTCGATGGCCGCCGGTACGCTGCCGTCGACCTTCGCTCGCCCGGCCGCATCATCATCCGCCCAAAGCAGGAGGAGGAGAAGAAGACCGCGTCCAGCCACCCCACGCAGCCCTCAGGATGACGCGACCCAGGAGATGATCTGATGCCTTTTTCCACATCATCTGGCGACGTCCTTGGACTGATCGACATCGGCACGAGCAAGATCTGCTGCCTGATCGCCGTGCCGGATCGCGGGTACAGAATGGGCGTGAGCGGAGCCGACGGTTACCGGATTGCAGGCATCGGCCATCAGCGCTCCCGCGGGGTGAAGGCAGGCGTCATCGTCGACCTCGACGAGGCCGAGCAGGCCGTCCGTGCCGCGGTGGCGCAGGCGGAGCGCATGGCGGGCGTTCGTCTCGAGGAGGTGTTCGTCGGCGCCGCCTGCGGGCGCATGCGCTCCAGTCATTTCGCGGCCCACGCCGACATCGAAAGCGGATACGTGCGCGAGAGCGACATGCGCCGGCTCAAGGCGGCCGGGCGCGCGTACGCCGAAAGGGATGGCCGCCTGCTGCTTTACCTCGATCGCCTCGGCTGGCGCATCGACGGGGTCCCCGGCATCCGGGATCCCAAAGGCATGGCCGGCCAGCGGCTTTCCGCAGATTTGCACGCGATCACGGCTGACGACGCGCCGCTGCGCAATCTCGTGCTTCTGATCGAGCGGTGCTACCTGACCCTCGGTCGGGCGATCCCCTCCCCGCTGGCCAGCGCGCTCGCCGTCACGAGCGAGGAGGAACGGCGCCTCGGCATCACCTGCCTCGACATCGGCGGCGGGATGACATCGATCTCCGTGTTCGCCGATGGCCGGTTCCTGTTCGCCGATTCCGTTCCGGTCGGCGGCAATCATATGACCTACGATATTGCCCGCGAGCTCAGGACCCCCCTTGCAGAAGCCGAGCGAATCAAGGCGCTTTATGGGACACTGGTCGCAGCAAGATCAGATGAACACGAGGTGATCACATATCCTCTGGCGGGGGAGGAGGAGCCGACGCTGCACCATACGACGAAAGCGCGGCTGCGCAGCATCCTGCAACCGCGGATGGAGGGGCTTCTGGCACTCGTGCGCGAACGGCTGCAGCGCAGCAAGGTGACGGGTTACGCGGGGGAGCGTGTCGTGCTGACCGGGGGGACGAGCCAGCTGATTGGCATCGGAGAATTTGCGGCCAATACGCTGGGTCGCCCGGTGCGTGTGTCTCGGCCGCAGCCCATCGGCGGCATGCCCGCCAGCTCCTGCAGCCCTGCCTTTGCAACGGTCATCGGGCTGGCCGCGGCTGCCGAGGTCTCGCAGTTCTGCTGGTCCTCCTTCCCGGAATATCACGGGACGCAGGAGGGCTACTTCGGCCGGATGGGCCAATGGCTGCGGCAAAGCTTCTGATGGACGGATACGGCGTGAGAAACGAGGCGGCGATCATGAGGCAGATTCAGTACGAGGACATGCAGCAAAGCCCCTCTCGCACGCCTCCCCGGGGCTGCATGGGAGCATCATGAGCATCAAGTTGCAGCTTCCCAAAGTGACTGATCTCAAGCCACGGATCGCCGTGATCGGCGTCGGCGGGGCCGGTGGAAACGCGGTCAACAACATGATCGCGTCCGGGCTCAGCGGCGTGACCTTCATCGTCGCGAACACCGATGCACAGGCGCTGGCCGCGTCGAGCGCGGAGCATCGCATTCAGCTCGGCGTCAATCTCACGGAAGGGCTGGGTGCCGGCTCCAAACCCGAGATCGGAGAAGCTGCGGCAGAGGAAGCTGTGGATGAAATCCGTGCGCAGATCTCCGGATCGCACATGGTGTTCATCGCAGCCGGCATGGGCGGCGGCACCGGCACGGGCGCGGCCACCGTCATCGCTCGCATTGCAAAAGAGCTCGACATTCTCACTGTCGGCGTGGTGACGAAGCCCTTCCACTTCGAAGGCTCGCGGCGCATGCGCATCGCCGACGCGGGTATCGCCGAGCTGCGCAAAAGCGTCGACACGCTGATCGTCATCCCGAACCAGAACCTGTTCCGGGTCGCCAACGAGAAGACGACGTTCGCCGAAGCCTTCGTGCTTGCGGACCAGGTGCTCTATTCGGGCATCGCCTGTATCGTCGACCTGATCGTCAAGGAAGGCCTCATCAACCTCGACTTCGCCGACGTGCGCACGATCATGAGCGGCATGGGCACGGCCATGATGGGCACCGGCGAGGCGACCGGCGATCAGCGCGCGATCATGGCAGCGGAGGAAGCGATCTCCAATCCGCTGCTCGACGACATCTCCCTGCGCGGCGCCAAGGGTCTGCTGCTGTCGATCATCGGTGGCCGCGATCTCACGCTGTTCGAGGTCGACGAGGCTGCGAGCCGCGTGCGCCAGGAAGTCGATCCGGAAGCGAACATCATCGTCGGCGCGACCTTCGATGAGAGCCTCGGCGATCGCGTTCGCGTGTCCATCGTCGCTTCGGGGATGGCGGATGAGCCCAGGTCGGCGGCGGCTCCGGGCCATCGTCAATCGAACCGCCCGCCTCCCATCCCGCAGCAGCCGGCCCCTCAACCGGAGCCCCAGCGTCTTGACCCGGCCGGGGCCAGACAGCCCTCCGCGGAGGCGCAGGGCACGGACAACTTCATGGATGTCCTTACGAAGGTCATCCAGGAGGACACGACTACCGCAGCCAATTCGCCCAAGTCGCGCGAGGTGTGGCGCGGTCCGGGCGACGTCGTGATCGAGGAAGGATTGCCGCCTTTGGGAGCCGGCGCCGCGGCGCCGCCCCCGGTATCGCGACCGGGCGGATCACACGGCCAGCGCCTGCCAGAACCATTCACACCCGGACCTCCGGTCGAGGTGAAGCGGCCACGCAGGCGCATGCCCACCGTAGAGGACTTCCCCGCTGTCGGGCAGCGGGAGTATCGCGCCAAGGCTCAGTGGTACGAGGCTGGCCCGTCCACGCACCACAACCCGCGTGGATACGCGCCAGATCCGGAGGATGCGCCAAGGAAGCCGGGCCTGTTCCAGCGAATCACCGGGCTTGGGCGGCGCACGGAGCAACGGTCCGGGCAACATGGTAACGGGAATACACAAAATCCACGGCCGCCGCTCGACAGCTTCACGCAGGATCAGGCGGCTGCATCCGGCCAGCCAACGCCCGAAGAGCCTATGAGGGATGAGCGCCAGAGAGTGCAAGGCCCTGAAATCCCTATGTTTTTCCATAGGGACCGCAAGCGTCAGTAAACTTACCAATGAGTTACCGCATGACACGATCCGTGCCTGCAGCTTTGCGGTAACAGTATGTAAGAAAGCGTGATTTGTCCCCAGACGGGACACCACGTTATCGTCGGCGCATCAAATCGTTCGCCCACTGCTGGTCCCAGGTCTCAGTCAATAAACGACCGCGTAGCACCGGACAGGTCAGCGAACGAACGGGGGAAGGCGGATGTGACGGCTTGCGCCGGTGCACCTGCCTAGGGATCGAGGGACGGCGCAGACATGTCGAAGCGATTCATCGGCGCGCGACAGACGACGATTGCCCGTGAAATCGAGCTTCAAGGCAAGGGGGTACACAGCGGAGCGCCAGTCTCCGTTACGCTGCATCCTGCGGGGCCGAATACAGGCATAAAATTCCTAGTAAATAAACGTGACCGAATTATTGCGGAAATACCGGCAGAAGTTGGCTACGTAAAAAACCTCACGCTCTGCACGGTCATCGGAGATGATGCCGGTGTAAGCGTCGGCACGGTCGAGCATCTGCTTGCGGCCCTCCGTGGTCTGTCGGTCGACAACTGCTATATCGAGATCGACAGCAAGGAAGTGCCGATCATGGACGGCAGCTCCGCGCCGTTCGTGAATGCGATCGATCAGGCCGGTATCCGCGAGCTGCCCGAGCCCCGGAAGTACATCAAGGTGCTGAAGCCGATCCGTGTCGAGGAGGGCGAGTGCTGGGGCGAGCTGACGCCGCATTCGGGCTTCCACCTCGATATCGAGATCAACTTCGACACGCCCATCATCGGTCAGCAGCGGCTTGCGTTCGACATCAATCCGGGCGTCTTCCGTCACGAGCTGTCCATCGCCCGCACCTTCGGCTTCATGCACGACGTCGAGAAGCTCTGGAAGGCAGGGCTGGCTCTCGGTGCGTCGCTGGACAATACGATCGCCATTGGCGAGGACCGTATCCTCAATCGCGAAGGGCTGCGCTGCCCGATGGAGTTCGTCCGCCACAAGATGCTGGATGCCGTCGGTGATCTGGCTCTGGCGGGCTATCCGCTGCTCGGCGCTTACCGTTCCGTGCGGGGCGGTCACCGCCTGAATGCCAACGTTCTGCAGGCCCTGTTCGCTGACGCTTCGGCGTGGACGCTGGTGCAGGCGCCGCGGGTGCGCGAGCCGTTCGTTCGCCTTCCGGCAGCGATGGCCGTGGCAGCCGGCGAGTGACGGGCGCCACACGTCGTTCGCAACACTCGCTTCGTGCAGCCTCGCTGCTCTTCTCCCGACGTGTTTACTTTCCGGCGAATGCTTTCGCCGGAACACTTGATCTGCCCCATCGCGACCACAAATGGCCGCTCTAAAGAAGGGGGATAACGGCGTTTCCATCAGCGGCCTGCCACGCGATGCGCTTCGAATCGCTTACTAAGAGCAGGTTGCAGGGCTACTCTTTGGACGCGACCTGACGGCCATCGTGGCACGCGCATGCGCAATGCCCAGGCATCGGAACGATGAAGTGGGGGCGAAAGTGTTGGCAGACGAGAGAAACGGAAGGCGGCGGATCGGCCTGATATCCGCACTGCTTTCGCTTTGCGTCGCCCTGAGCGCATGCGCATCGTCGAATGACGCCGCGAAAATGCTCGATCCTGATCCGCCGGAGAAGATGTATGCGGAGGCAGATCAGCTGATGAGCCGCGGCAAGTACGAAGCCGCAGCCAAGAAGTTCGAGGATCTCGATCGCGACCATCCTTACTCACAGGAAGCGCGGCGCGCGATGGTGATGGCCGCCTACGCCTACCATCGCGCGGGCAAGACACAGGAAGCGATCGCCACGGCTCGCCGCTATACCACAATGCATCCGGGCACCAAGGAGGCGGCGCTCGCTCACCACATCATCATCTCCTCCTACTTCGACGAGATGGTCGGCCCGAACCGCGACCAGACCAACGCCCGCAGGGCGCTCGCCGAGTTGAAGACGCTGAAGGCGCGCTATCCCGACAGCCCCTATGCGCGCGATGCCGACAACCGCATGCGCATCGCCGAGGACTCGATCGCCGCACACGAGATGGAAGTCGGCCGCTACTACCTGAAGCGGAAGAACTACATGGCCGCCATCAACCGCTTCAAGACGGTCGTTACGGACTACCAGACCACGGCACACGTGGAAGAAGCGCTGATGCGGCTGGTGGAAGCTTACATGGCACTCGGCATCAAGCAGGAGGCACAGACCGCCGCTGCCGTGCTCGGCCACAACTTCCCGTCCTCACCCTGGTACAAGGACGCTTACGCGCTGCTCCAGTCCGACGGCCTCGCACCGCGCGAAGACACCGGCTCATGGCTCAGCCGGGCCTGGCAGAACTTCAAGCTGCCGAAGCTGACGAGCGGCTGAGGCCTGACATCCACGCTCGATCAGAGCATGGCCGGCTCGGTCTCCCTCGCACGGGATGAAGCTCGATCGGGAAGGTTTTGCTGAGCTGAACAATGGACCCCGGACATGGAGCCGGGGTGACCGGGTGTTCTTGGGTTCGGCATTTCTAGCCGCAGTCATCCCGGCGCCCGTCGCCGGGGCCCACTCTCCACTGACATGCGGCGAGCCACTGGGCTCCTGATAACGGCAGGGCTGATTTCCTGCGTTCGGCCGCAGCCCGATCAGCGGCGTCTTCGCCGCACGAACATCAGCAGCGCGGCTTGAGCCTATTCCGCAGCCATCATCGACGAAGCCTCAGGCTCCATGTCGAGCATACCGAGCGCGTGAAGATAGGTCTCGAGAACGGCCTCTTCCTCTTGACGGTCGGTCTTGCTCTTCTTGCGCAGTTTCAGCACCTGACGCAGAGCCTTCACGTCGAAGCCCAGCGCCTTGGCTTCTGCGAACTTGTCCCGAATATCGTCCGCAATGGCCTTTTTCTCTTCCTCGAGCCGCTCGAGCTGCTCGACGAACTGGCGCAGCTGCTGCTGCGCCGAGGCTTGCAGCGTAGTCATCTGATCACCCCCGTTGTGCCGCAACAGGGCGCCAGTCTGGTTCGCCCTGAGCAGGATGCGCCGCGCCACGGCTGCGCAGATCGCTGCCCATGGCTAATCCCTGAAGCAGGGCGCCAGCAAGGCAAAGCCGCTGCCGCCGGAGGACTTATCCCCGCAACTCACGCGGCATGACTGGGCGCTTTCAGTGGCTGTGCGGCTTGGCCTTCTCAAAGGCCGCCTTCTGCTCCGGCGTTGCCTCTTTCTGGTATTTCGCCTGCCACTCCTTGTAGGGCATGCCGTAGATGATCTCGCGCGCCTCGTCCTTGCTCATCGCCTGCCCCGCGGCGTTGGCGGCGTCCTGATACCAGTTCGCCAGGCAGTTGCGGCAGAAGCCGGCGAGGTTCATCATGTCGATGTTCTGCACGTCCGTGCGCTGGCGCAGGTGCGAAACGAGGCGGCGGAAGGCGGCTGCCTCAAGCTCAGTCCTGGTCTTGTCGTCGATTTGCATTTGATCCTCGTGCAATCTCTTTCATGAGAGATAGGGTTTCGGTTCTGCGGTGTCAGCAGCCTCGCGCCCCTGGTGACGGGTCGACGTTGAGTTGCAGATCCGGCCTTGCTAGCAGGGCTCGCATGATCCGCACCAGCCGTTCCGCCCAGGCCGCCTGCCCCTTCTCGTCCCGGATCAAGTCCTGCCGGATCTCGATGATGGCGTGGGCGAGCCCGCGCTGCGTCCCGTGCTTCCAGAGGGTGTCGCCCTCGAGCTGCCCGGCATAGGGCTCGTTGGCGCCGACGATGAGATCATTCTCGGCACCCAATGCCTCGAACAGCGGCGCGGCCAGGCGGTCATCCTCGCCCCAGAGAACGCCGGCGTGCCAGGGGCGCGAGGTTCCCTTCCAGCTCTCGGTAAAGCTGTGGACGGAAAGAATGGCCGGGATCACGCCGGTGGCGATGCAGCGGTCGAGCACATGATCGATCGCGTCATGGTAGGGACGATAGTAAAGCCGGATGCGCTTCTCGCGTTCCGCTTCGGTCATCACGCGATTGCCGGGCACGATGGCACCGTCCGACAGGCGCATGATCAGCGTAGGGTCGTCCTCGCCGCGATTGGGGTCGATCAGCAGCCGCGAGTAGCGCGTCATGACGGCCGGCGCGCCGAGCGCCTCCGAGAGCCGGCGCGTAACCTCTGCGGCCCCGATGTCGTACGCGATATGCCGCTTGAGCTGGCTCTCAGGCAGCCCCAGAGTGCCGTACTCCGGCGGGAACGCGTTGCCTGCGTGGTCGCACAGCAGCAACAGACCTGCGTCCGCTCGTCCGCGCAGAACTGCGAACGTTTCGGTGGAAGTCGGCTCAATCCATTGTTCTTGCTTCGTCATCGGCCTGTCTGCTGCAGCTGTCCATCGCAAGCGCGAGATCATCGAGCCTTGACGCCGCAATGCCAATCCCGCAGATGAGCGCTGTCCCGATTTTCATGGGGTCTGCGAAGAGCGGGGTTGCGGTGACCGAAGGGCAGAAGCAGAGCACCGAAGAACAGCGCCGGACCTTGCTCGAAATGTACGACGCGGCCGTGCAGCGGGCACATCCGGCACGCTGTTTGCCGCAGCATCTTCCGGAGCCCCCGCCCAACGGCCGCATCATCATTCTCGGGGCAGGCAAGGCTTCAGCTGCAATGGCGGTCGCAGCGGAGCAGTTCTACCGGGATCGCAACCAGCTCGACCGCATCTCCGGGTTCGTGACGACGCGGCATGGCTATGGCCTTCCCACGGAGCTGATCGAGGTCATCGAAGCCGGTCATCCGGTTCCAGATGCCGCCAGCATCGCAGCCGCTGAGCGGGCACTCGCTACCGCCAAAAAGGCCGGACCGGATGACGTCGTCCTGGTCCTGCTCTCCGGCGGCGCGTCGGCTCTGTGGGCAGCACCGGCGGAAGGGATCAGCTTCGACGCCAAGCAGGCGCTGACCAGGCAGTTGCTGAAGTCCGGCGCCCGGATTCACGACCTCAACTGCGTGCGCAAGCACCTCTCTCGCATCAAGGGCGGCAAGCTGGCCGCTGCGGCGCATCCGGCGCGCGTGCTCACCCTCGCCATTTCAGATGTGCCCGGAGACGAGCCGGCGACGATCGGGTCCGGACCGACCGTCGGTGATCCGACCACGCTCGCTGACGCGGAAGCCGTGCTCCGCCGGTTCGGCATCGCTCCTGCATCCGAGATTGCCTCTGCACTAAAGGACGCGGCCAACGAGACGGCCAAGCCAGGGTCCGCCGTTCTGGCGGCCTCCGAGTTCCAGCTCATCGCAGCTCCCAAGGCGTCGCTGGAGGCAGCCGCAGAGATTGCACGCCGCAATGGCTACCGTGTCGAAATCCTCGGGGATGCTCTCGAAGGCGAAGCGCGTGACGTGGCCCGGGAACATGCGGAGCTTGCGCGTGCAGCGCTGGCCAGAGGTGAACGCGTCGCGATCCTTTCTGGCGGCGAGCTCACCGTCACGGTGCGTGGCAGCGGGTCCGGCGGGCCGAACCAGGAGTATGCCCTCGGCCTCGTGATTGCGCTCGAAGGCGCACAAGGGATCGCCGCGCTGGCCGCAGACACGGACGGCACAGACGGCGGCGGCGGCAATCCGGAGGACCCGGCAGGCGCTCTTGTCCTTCCCAATTCTGAAGCTCACGCGGCCGCCCGCAATCTCAAAGCGGCCAACTTCCTGGCCAACAACGATTCGACCACGTACTTTCGGGCGCTGGGAGACCTCGTCCACTGCGGCCCGACCCAGACAAATGTCAATGATTTCCGCGCCATCCTGATCGATCCCTGATCAAGGATCCCGACGTTTACATGCCAGCAACCTTCGGTTCCGGAATGAGTACAGGCAGACCGGTCAACTCCTCACTGCGGACTGCTTCGCGTGCACCAACGTGCGCGTGCAGAATTCTCGTTGGAACAACCGTGTGCCTGTTGGCTTTATCCGTGGCGCAATCGGCTTACGCGGATCTGAAGCTGTGCAATGGCTCGAACAGCCGTGTCGGCATCGCCATCGGGTACCAGGACGCCAAGGGCTGGGCCACGGAAGGGTGGTGGAACATCGGTGCCCAGACCTGCGAGACGCTTCTCAAGGGAGCCGTTCCGAGCCGCTTCATATATGTCTACGCTGTCGACTACGATCGCGGTGGCGAATGGGCCGGCACGAATTACATGTGCACGCACGACAAGTCTTTCGCGATACGGGATGTGAAGGATTGCCAGCGTAGAGGTTACAGGCGCACGGGCTTCTTCGAGGTGGACACGGGTGATGCCAAGGACTGGACAATCCGCCTTTCCGACCCCGAGGACGCGGGAGCACAGGCCAAATGAGGCGTAATCGCAGGGTCAAGATCGTCGCAACACTCGGGCCTGCATCGTCGGATCCGGAGATGCTGGAGCGCCTGTTCGAAGCCGGCGTCGACGTGTTCCGTATCAACATGAGCCACACGACGCACGAGGTCGCGCGCAAGCTGCACGGCGCGGTGCGCAATGCCGAGGTGAAGTATCGGCGGCCGATCGGCATCCTCTGCGACCTGCAGGGTCCGAAGTTCCGGATCGGTGAAATCGAAGGTGGCCGCACTTTCGTCAGCGAAGGCGCACAGTTCCGCTTCGACACGAACGAGGGCGTCGGCTCGGCCGAGCGTGTGTTCCTGCCCCACCCACAGATCTTCGAAGCGGTCGAGCCCGGTCATACGCTGCTGCTCGACGACGGCAAGCTCCGGATGCGCGTGCTCGACCGCAGCGTGCGCGAGATCACGGCCGAGGTGCTGGTCGGCGGAGCGCTGGCGAGTCGCAAGGGCATCGCGACACCCGACAGCGTGCTGCCCATCAACCCGATCACGGAGAAGGACCGCGCCGATCTCGATTACGCGCTGCGCCTCGGCGTGGACTGGATCGCGCTCTCGTTCGTCCAGCGCGGGGAGGATATGGTGCTTGCCCGGCGGCTGATCGGGCAGGCCGCCTCGATCATGGCCAAGATCGAGAAGCCGTCCGCCATCTCCGACCTCGACGAGATCATCGCCAATGGCGATGGCCTGATGGTGGCCCGCGGTGATCTTGGCGTCGAGATGCCGATCGAGCGCGTGCCGGGGCTGCAGAAGGAGATCACGCGCAAGGCACGCGCCGCCGGCAAGCCCGTCGTGGTCGCAACGCAGATGCTGGAGAGCATGATCTCCTCGCCCGTGCCGACCCGGGCCGAGGTCTCTGACGTCGCCACGGCTGTGTTCGACGGGGCCGATGCGATCATGCTGTCGGCGGAATCGGCGGTCGGCCAGTTCCCCATCGAGGCGGTGCAGATGATGAACCGCATCGCGATCCAGGTCGAGAACGATCCCGGTTACGACGACCTCGTGCATTCTACGGCCACCGTACCGCAGCCAACCGGCGCCGATGCGATTGCGGCCGCCGTCCACAAGATCGCGAGGACCCTGAAGCTCGCCGCCATCATCTGCTACACGGCGACTGGCTCGACAGCTCTGCGCGTCGCCCGCGAGCGCCCGGGATTGCCGGTCATCGGCCTCACCCCGGTGCTCGCCACTGGCCGCAAGCTGGCGCTTGTCTGGGGCATCCACTCGGTGCTGACGAGCGACCCGGCGAACCTCGCCGACATGGTGAGGAAGGCTTGCAAGATCGCCTTCGAAGACCAGTTCGCCTCGCCAGGCGAAGGCGTCATCATCACCGCCGGCGTGCCGCTCGGCACACCCGGCACGACCAACATGGTGCGGATGGCGTATCTCGACGAAGAAGGTGCACCGATGGCAGAGGGGCTTTGACGCTGCAGAAGCGCAGCCCCATCAAATCCCCTGGCCGTGGACTTCGCGCTCGAGCTCCTGGACGGCTTTCTGGGCACCGTCGGCAAACGGGTGCACCTCCAGAAGCTTCCGATAGGCGGCCAACGCACCTTCCGTTGCGCCATACTCGCGAAGAATATGGCCGAGCGCGCTCAGTGCCCGGAAGTGATTGGGATCGAGGGCCAGCGCGCGGCGGAGATCGCCCAGGGCGCGATGGGTTTCGCCTTGCAGGTAGAGGATGTGTCCCCGTTGGCTCCAGCCTTCGGCGTAGTCCGGAGCCTGCTCGACCACCGCGTCCAGCATACGCAGCGCCAGCTCCCTCTTCTTTTCCTGCATGGCCTTGGCAGCGCGGCCCATGAGCACGGCTACCGTATCGCTGCCAGAGTTGGCCCAGAGCCGAAGAATGGCTTTCGAGGTCCTCTCGGCAGCCTGCTCGTTCTCGGCGGTAGCCAGGAGAGCATAGAGATTGTCGAGCATCTTCGCCCGCTCGACGGCACTGTCCGGAATGGTCTGCCGTAGCTCAGGGATCTCCGTCGCATCCCCTTCGGGCTCATCCTCGGGAAGCGAGAATTCCGGCAGCCCCGGCGTCGTCCCGGGCCCATCCGGCGCCTGAGCCATGGATACTGACGGAAGAACGGCAAAACCCGCCAGCAAGCAGGCGCTTGCGGCGGTTGCGATCAGCGTGTTGGCGAGCGAGTTGCGCATGCCCGCAAGATAGGGTGGGCCTTGCCGCTCGTCAAAGCCCATTGCGGGTTACTGCTGCGCTTGATCAGCCCTGGCGAGCCTTGTAGCGCCGCTGCGACTTGTTGATGATGAAGACGCGGCCCTTCCGCCGGACCACACGATTGTCACGGTGGCGCGACCGCAGCGATTTCAGCGAGTTCTTGACTTTCATGGCACGTCCGTGGCCCTCGGGCCCAAGGCCACGCAGGTCCTCTGTTCGATTCTCGATGGAACAAGCGACAGGACGAGGCCCGCCGACAATGCGTCGCGAGAGAAGGACCATAAAAGCGTGCGTCGCGTCAAGTCCGTCATTGGCCGCGGCCGAATTCGCCACCCGAAACGGAGCTGTCGCCGCACGGGCCGATGCTCGTCAGCTCCTGGCGCGCGCCAGAACGGCATTGAGAAGCACGTTGACCCCGGGAATGGTCTGCTCGAAGTCGATGTCCTCGCTCTCGTTGTGGGTCACCCCTCCCTTGCAGGGCGTGAAGATCATGACCGTCGGGCAGACGCTTGCGACGTGATAGGCGTCGTGCCCCGCCTGGGAGCGGATATCCATGGATGGCACGCCTAGCTCCCGCGCCGTCTCCCTGATCAGCTCTGCGAGGCCTGCATCGAACTCCAGCCCGCCAAAGCCCCACTGCTCGGCGATTTCCATGTCCGTTCGGGAGCGGCGCGCGCTTTCGGAAACGGCCGCCTTCACCTCCCGCTCCATATCGGTCAGCCGGACCGGCGAGGGATGCCGGAAGTCGATATAGAGCTGCGCCTCGTCGGAAAGGATGCCCGGCAGATTGGGCGCAAGGTCGAGCCGGGCAACTGTCGTCTTGCCGTCCTCGGGCGCATAGCGCCAGCCGATGTCATCGACCGCCACCGCGAGATGCGCCGCACCGACGAGCGCATTGCGGCGGTGATGCATCGGTGTCGGGCCGACGTGGGCGGTCTCGCCGCGCACCAGGATGCGCATGCCGATCATCTGATAGCCGCCCGTGACGACGCCGAGGGGGATTCCGGCCTCTTCCAGCTTGGGGCCCTGCTCGATGTGCAGCTCGAAATAGCTGTCGAGCGCCCGTCCACCCACCGGCGACTTTCCCAGATAGCCGATCCGCGCCAGCTCGTCCCCGAAACGCAGCCCATTCTTGTCGCGGCGGTCGTGAGCCCAGGCGATGCTTTCCGCGCCTGAGAACACGAGCGAGCACATCATCGGCGGCTGGAAGCGCGCGCCCTCCTCATTGGTCCAGTTCACGACTTCAATGGCGCGGCCGGTTTGAATGTTGGCGTCATCGAGCGTGCGCAGAATCTCCAGCCCCGCCAGCACGCCCAGGATCCCGTCGAAACGGCCGCCCTTTGCCTGAGTGTCGAGATGGCTGCCAATGAGAACCGGCGGCAGCGAAGGGTCGCGACCTTCCCGCCGCACGAACATGTTGCCGAGCTGGTCGATGGTCAGTGCATATCCGCCCTGCTTCGCCCAGCTCGCGAAAAGGTCACGCATGGCCTTGTCTTCGTCCGACAAGGTCAGGCGTCGCAATCCACCCCGTTCGGTGCGCCCGATCTCCGCGGAAGCCATCAGCGTGGACCACAGGCGTTCGGAATTGATTTCGATTGTCGTCATCTTTCGTCCGATCCGTTGAAGGTGCGCTACGGAGGTTAAAAGGACAGGCGCTCTTTGGACGCCCCTCTCTACTGATACCCGGCGGACACTGTTCCGGACTTCAGAAGTCCGGAACCCGATGATTCCTATGCTTTAATTCCGTGCACTGTGCTATTTGTAACGAATCGTGCACATACATTGAGCGCCCAAGAGCTGCGGAGCCTTGGCGTGGATGCCGGCAGGGGGGAGTTTGCGTGACATGCATTCGTAAGATTTCAAGACCATGCGCGCGGGGATACATCGTTCTTTGCGCAACCCTTACTTATTTCATCGCCGGCTGCTCACTCGTTCCTGCCCAACTCGATCTTCCTCCACCATCGAAACCCCAATCTGCGAAATCTTTCGGCAGCTCCGGAGACCGTTCCGGCTGGGAATGGGATGAACCCAGCGGCAATCAGATTATAACGGGCTCTGGCAAGTTCACCGACTATCCCCAACAGCGGCGAAATCCGGCCGATCCTGCCGTACGCGACGGCGTCAGCCTGAACCTCGTTGGCGCCAGCGTCCCTGAAGCAGCCAAAACGGTTCTCGGCGATATCCTCCGCGTCAATTACCTGGTGAGCGACAAAGTCGACGCGAAAGTCACGATTCAGACGAGCAGGCCGGTCTCCCGTGAAGCCGTGCTCGATATATTCGAGGCCTTTCTGCGGGCCGAAGGGGCGGCAATCGTCGTCGACAACGGCCTTTACAAGGTTCTGCCTCAAGAGGAGGCTTTGGCGGCGGGTGCG
>JAWLCO010000091.1:0-15290 GCA_041687075.1 Hyphomicrobiaceae bacterium
CCCCCGCCCCCTCCCCGCCAGGAGGAGGGGAGAAAAGCTTCGAGGCCGAGCTCAGGCGCATCAAAGCGGCGCTCTCGCCGGCTCCCGTCTATCTCGCTGAGACGCATCTCTATCAGGGCGAAGATCGAGCGCGAATTGCCGCCCTCGCGCAACTCGCCGAGCGCGCAGGAACGCCGCTCATCGCGACCAACGACGTCCTTTATCACACGCCGCAGCGCCGGCCGTTGCAGGACGTGCTCACCTGCATCCGCGAAGGCACGACGATCCGCGAGGCGGGCCTCAAACTCGCCCCCAATGCCGAGCGCCACCTGAAGAGCCCGTCCGAAATGGCGCGGCTGTTCGCCGGCCATGAAGCGGCACTCGCCCGCACGATAGAAATCGCCGATGCCTGCCGCTTCTCGCTCGACGAGCTCGTCTACGAATACCCCGACGAGCCAGTGCCGCCCGGCAAAACGCCCCAATCCCACCTCGAGGAACTGACCTGGGAGGGTGCCCACTGGCGCTATCCGGAGGGAATCCCGGAGAAAGTTGCCGTCCTCATCCGCCGCGAGCTCGAGCTCATCGCCCAGCTCAATTACGCGCCCTACTTCCTGACCGTCTACGATATCGTCAAGTTTGCGCGAGCACAGAACATCCTGGCCCAGGGCCGCGGCTCGGCGGCGAACTCGGCCGTCTGCTACTGCCTCGGAATCACGGCGGTGAACCCCATCGAGATCGACGTTCTCTTCGAACGCTTCGTCTCGCCCGAGCGCAAGGAGCCGCCCGACATTGACGTCGATTTCGAGCACGAGCGGCGCGAAGAAGTGATCCAGTACATTTATGCCCGCTATGGCCGCGAGCGCGCCGGGCTTGCCGCCACGGTCATTTCCTACCGTGCGCGCTCGGCCGTGCGGGAGGTGGGCAAGGCCATGGGCCTGTCGGAGGACACGGTCGCAGCGCTGGCCGGCATGGTCTGGGGCATATCCGGCGGAACTGTTCCGGAGAGCCACGTGCGCGAGGCGGGACTCGATCCCGGCGATCCATTACTCGCCGAAGTGCTCTCGCTCGCCGACGAGCTGATCGGCTTTCCGCGCCACCTCTCCCAACACGTCGGCGGGTTCGTGCTCACCCGATCGCTGCTGTCGGAAGTCGTGCCGATCGGCAATGCGGCGATGGAGGACCGCACCGTCATCGAGTGGGACAAGGACGATATTGCCGCGCTCGGCCTGCTCAAGGTCGACGTGCTCGCCCTCGGCATGCTGACCTGCATTCATCGCGCCTTCGACCTCATCGAGACCCACTACGGCGAACACCTGACGCTCGCCAACATCCCGCGCGAGGACCCGGCGGTCTACGACATGCTCTGCCGCGCGGATTCGATCGGCGTGTTCCAGGTCGAAAGCCGGGCGCAGATGAACATGCTGCCGCGTCTCAAGCCGCGCACCTTCTACGACCTCGTCATCGAGGTGGCGATCGTCCGCCCGGGGCCGATCCAGGGCGACATGGTGCACCCTTATCTCAGGCGCCGCGATGGCATCGAACCAGAGACCTACCCCTCACCAGCTCCCGAGCACGGGCCGCCCGACGAGCTACGCCAGATCCTCGGCAAAACCAAGGGCGTGCCGCTGTTCCAGGAGCAGGCCATGCGCATTGCCATGGAAGCGGCGAAGTTCTCGGATGCGGAGGTCAACGAGCTGCGCAAGGCGATGGCCACGTTCCGCCGCGCCGGCACCATCGGCAAGCTGGAGCACAAGATGGTAAGCCGCATGGTGGCGCGCGGGTACGATCCGGAGTTCGCGACGCGCTGCTTCAGCCAGATCAAGGGCTTCGGCGAATACGGCTTTCCGGAAAGCCACGCCGCCAGCTTCGCCCACCTCGTTTACGTGTCGTCCTGGATAAAGTGCCACTACCCGGCGGCGTTCGCCGCGGCCCTGCTCAACTCACAGCCGATGGGCTTTTACGCGCCCGCCCAGATCGTCCGCGATGCCCGCGAGCACGGCGTCGAGGTCCGCCCCGTCGACATCAACCATTCGGACTGGGACTGCACGCTGGAGCCCGCTGTCTCTTGTGGTGACGGGGCCGCAACCAACCCCCCTCCCCGTGGCCGGATGCCTGCCGAGAAGGTGCCGCCCCTCGCCCTGCGGCTCGGTCTGCGCCAAGTCGACGGTCTCATCGAAGATGACGCGCGAAAGATCCTCGAGGCACGCGGAGTAAATGCCATCACCTCCCCTCCCCCTGGCGGGGAGGGGTCGGGGGTGAGGGAACGCCCGCCAGCAGCTGATGCGGGATCCCTCTCACCTCAAGCCTCTTTCCGGCGAGGAGAGGGAGTGGACCGGGAAGCCGAGGGTCAGCAGCACTTCCGGGATGTCCACGACCTGTGGGCCCGGGCCGGGGTGCGGCTGGCCACGATCGAGAAGCTCGCAGCGGCCGATGCCTTCCGCTCCGTCGGTCTCGATCGACGTCAGGCGCTATGGGAGGTCCGGGCATTGACGGCAGCCCGGCCGCTGCCGCTGTTCGCCTGGGGCGAAGCACGCGAAGCTGGCCTGGAGCCCAAGGTCGATCTGCCGGAAATGCCCCTGTCGGAGCATGTGGTGAATGACTACCAGACGCTGCGGCTGTCGCTCAAGGCGCACCCCGTAAGCCTCCTTCGCCCAGCATTTGCGGCCGGGCGCGTCCTCCCCTGTGACGCGCTGCGCAACCTCAAGGATGGCCAGTGGGTGAGCGTGGCGGGTGTCGTGCTCGTGCGCCAGAGGCCGGGCTCCGGACAGGGTGTGGTGTTCATGACCATCGAGGACGAGACGGGCATTGCCAATATCGTCATCTGGCCGAAGATGCTCGAGCGCTTCCGCAAGGTGATCATGGGGGCGCGGCTGATCCTCGTGCGCGGACGGATCCAGCGGCACGAGAACATCATCCACGTCGTCTCCACCTCACTCGAGGACAAGAGCAGCTGGCTCGTCCAGCTTTCCGAATGGGGCGAAGATTTCAAGCCCGCCGTCGCCAATGCCGACGAGGTGAAGCGGCCCGATCCGGGCTCTGCACGGAACACGGGCCACCCCCGCTTCGCCCGCCATCCGCGGGAGGAGCGCGCCATCCCGAAACGGCTGGACGCCATCCTGCCCAAGTCGCGCGATTTTCATTGAAATGCAAAGATCTCCATTCCGATGTTAGACCCTCCGAATTGCAGAACGCATGAACCGGTGCTGTAACGTTGCCTTCCGGAAGGTGCCGTAAGGAGCGCGAATTGATCATGACACCGCCAATTGCCATCGCGCGTACAGCGATCCGGCGCCTGGGAATCGCAATTCTGACCGTAATGATCGCCGCTGGCGGCGTGGTCAGCCAGTCCGCCGAAGCAACCGCCCAGCGCGCGCGGATCGCGCCGGAGGCAGCGACAGGCCACGCAGACAAACAGCTTGCCCGCGCGCGCTCCTATATGGTCTCGGCCGCCAACCCGCTCGCTGTCGAGGCGGGCACACGCGTGCTGCAGGAGGGCGGCAGTGCGGTCGATGCCGCAATTGCCGTGCAGCTCGTGCTGAACCTGGTGGAGCCGCAGTCCTCCGGCATAGGCGGCGGTGCTTTTCTCCTGCACTGGGATGCGGCCGTAAACGAGCTCACGACTTATGACGGCCGTGAAACTGCTCCTGCCGCTGCGCAGCCCGACCGCTTCCTGCGTGACGGGCGGCCACTCCCCTTTGACCAGGCCGTGCACTCGGGGCTGAGCATCGGCGTCCCGGGGCTTGTGCACATGCTGGAAGAAGCGCACCGGCGGCACGGCAAGCTGCCATGGGCGCGCCTGTTCCAGCAGGCGATCGAGCTCGCCGAGAACGGCTTCCCGGTTTCGCCCCGCCTCAACCTGCTGCTCACGTGGATGGGTGCGGGCAACTTCGACCCCGCTGCGCGCCGGTACTTTTTTGACGAGAGTGGAAGCGCGCGGCCTGTCGGGTTCATCCTCAAGAACCCGGCGTTTGCCGACAGCTTGCGACGGATAGCCGAAGAAGGCTCGAATGCCTTCTATACCGGGCCTGTCGCCCAAGCCATCGTCGATGCAGCGGCACGTGCGCCCAATCATCCCGGAGACATCACGCTGGCCGACCTCGCAACTTATGCGAGCAAGCAGCGCCCGCCCGTCTGCATCACCTACCGCCGACACCGCGTCTGTGGAATGGGTCCGCCCTCTTCGGGCGGCATCACCGTCGCGCAGACGCTGAAGCTGCTCGAGCCCTTCGATCTCGGCCGCGGCCCCGAAGCTGCGCTGAACCCGCAGGCCATGCACCTGATCGCAGAGGCGGAGAAGCTCGCATACGCCGACCGCAATCGCTATCTGGCCGATTCCGATTTCGTTACGGTGCCAGAGACACTGCTCGATCCCTCTTACCTCGCCGAGCGCCGCAAGCTCATCGACCCTGACGGGGCAATGCAGAAACCTGCGCCGGGCATCCCGCCTGGCGTTCGCCGCCAGGCCTTCGGGATTGACGCCACGCTGGAAAGCGTCGGCACGAGCCACATCTCGATCGTGGACCAGGCGGGCAACGCCGTTGCCATGACCACCACAATCGAGTCCGCCTTCGGTTCGCGTGTGCTTGCGGCAGGATTCCTGCTCAACAATGAGCTGACCGACTTCTCTTTCCGACCCACGGATGCCGAAGGCCGGCCAATCGCCAACGCCGTGGCGCCGGGCAAGCGCCCGCGCAGCTCAATGGCGCCGACCATCGTTTTTGACGAGGCCGGCCGCCTGAAGGCCGTTCTGGGATCGCCGGGCGGCAGCCGCATCATCCTCTACGTCGTCAAGGCATTGGTCGCTCTCATCGACTGGGACCTCGATGCGCAGGCCGCAGCGGCGCTCGTCAACTTCGGCAGCCGAGGGGGAGCGTTCGAGATCGAATACGATCCCGCCACAGACTGGCAGGCTCTCGTGCGACCCTGGTTATCGACGCCTTCGCTGTGGCACGCCATGCGTCTAAAGCCGTTCGGCCATTCCATTGCGCCCGATCTGCTGACGTCAGGATTGCATATCATCGTCGTGCGCAAAGATGGCCTCGAAGGCGGCGCCGATCCGCGCCGGGAGGGGATTGCGCTCGGCGGCTGATGCGGCGCGTTCGCCACGGGCTTGGTCAGGGCCCGCCGCGTGATGCTAAACCTGATCCGGACGGGATTTTCGATGGTGATGCTGTGAGCAAGCTCGACGTGACGGTGGTCGGGGCAGGGATTTTCGGCCTGTGGCAAGCCTTCGAGCTTGCGCGCCGGGGACATGCCGTCACGCTGCGCGAGGCCTCCGAAGAATCGGCTGTCGGCGCCGCGAGCCGCTATGCCGGCGCCATGCTCGCACCATACTGCGAAGCGGAATCGGCCGAACCCCTGATCCAGGAACTTGGCCGCACCGGCGTTTCACTGTGGCGGGAAGCCTACCCGGGCGTGACGTGCCGAGGCACACTGGTGGTAGCGGGTAGCCGGGATCGCAGCGAGCTCATCCGCTTCGCGCGTCTGACCCAGGGGCATCGCGAAATTGGTGCTGATGAGCTGTCGACGCTCGAGCCGGATCTCGTGGGGCGCTTCGGGCGTGGACTGCTCTACGAGGACGAGTGCCACCTCGCACCACGTGCCGCGCTGCCGTTCCTCGTCTCGGATCTGCGCCGCATGGGTGCTACGGTCCGCTTCGGGGAGCCGGTGCCCGAGCCCGTCTGGATGGCGGCCGCAAACGGCGGTGTCGTGATAGACTGCCGCGGCCTGGCGGCCCGAGCCGACCTGCCAGACTTGAGAGGTGTTCGCGGAGAAATGGCCGTGCTGCGTGCACCGGAGGTGACGCTCAGCCGACCCGTCCGGCTCCTGCACCCGCGTCAGCCGCTTTACGTCGTGCCGTGGGGCGATGGCCTCTACATGGTTGGCGCGACGCTGATCGAGCGCGAGGATGGCGCCCCCGTTACGGTGCGATCCGCTCTCGAGTTGCTTGGGCTCGCCTATGCGCTGCACCCGGGCTTTGCGGAGGCCACCGTCGAGGAGCTGGGCGCCGGTGTCCGGCCTTCCTTTCCGGACAACATTCCACGGGCCATCGTGCGGGGCCGGCGCATTCTGGTCAACGGTGCCTATCGCCATGGCTATCTGTTTGCCCCCGTGATGGCCACCGCGGTCGCAAACTACCTCGAAAGCGATAGTCTCGACGAGAGAATCATGCGGAAGGAATAAGGTGCGCTCGCACGGATCGCCTCAAGCGGCGACGCCACTCGGTCCGGCTGAGCTGGTCAGTTCCTCGGCCAGCTTCTGGACTGCAACGAAGTCGGGTTTTCCTGAACCGAGCAAGGGCAGTTTCGGCACGCTGAGCACGGCCGCAGGCACCATCAGCTCCGAGGCGCCCTTGGCTCGGGCGTGGCGCAGAAATGTATCGCGCGTAGCATCCGACTGCGTTGTCAGCAAGACGAGACGCTCGCCTTTGCGGACATCCGGCAAGGCGGCCACCACGGAAACGGCCGCCGGCCACAGCTCCACTGCCAGTGCCTCGACGGCGGCAAGCGACACCATTTCCCCACCGACTTTCGCGAACCGCTTCGCCCGCCCTTTCAGGGTGATGTAGCCCTGCGGATCGATGGAAACGATATCGCCTGTGTCGTGCCAGCCATCCTCTAGCGGCTCCAGCACACCCGGGTTCTCGACGCGATAATAGCCAAGCATCACATTGGGCCCGCGCACGTACAGCCGCCCGCCATCCTCAATTCCGGGCACCGGCTCAAGGTGAACCTCCATCAGCGGCGACAGGCGGCCGACGGTGCCGGCCTTGTTCGTCATGGGTGTATTGCTGGCAAGCACCGGCGCGGTCTCGGTGACGCCATACCCCTCCAGAATCCGAACGCCGAACTTCTCCATGTAGAGATCGCGCGTCCGCTGCTTCACAGCTTCGGCGCCCGCGAGAACCAGGCGCACGGATTGCAGGTCGTAAGGGTGAGCAACGCGCGCGTAGCCATTGAGAAACGTATCCGTCCCGAACAGGATGGTCGCGTTGGTCTGGTAAACGAGCTCCGGAACGATCCTGTAGTGCAGTGGCGAAGGGTAGAGAAACACCGGTGCCCCGGCCATCAGCGGCATGATGAGCCCCGCCGTCAGACCAAACGAATGAAAGACCGGCAGCGCGTTGAAAACGGTGTCCTCACCGTTGGCGACGATCCGGGTCAACGATTGTGCGACGTTGGCGAGAATGTTCCGATGCGAAAGGACGACGCCCTTCGGCGTGCCTTCCGAACCCGATGTGAACAGAATGACTGCCGGATCGTGACAATCGCGGGCAACCTGCGGTCTGCTTCCCAGCAGCAGGCCTGCAAGCTTGTCCGCGATCGTGATTTTCGCGCGCACATCCTCGAGGAACACCACCTTCACGCTGAGTGAAAGCCGCTCGACCAGATCGCCCAGCCGCGCCTTCTCGACAAAAACGCGCGAGGTCAGCACCACCTCGACATTGGCCGCCCGGCAGGCTGCGAGCACGTTCTGCGGCCCAGCCGTCTGATTGATCATCGCCGGTACGCGGCCGATGCTCTGCAGGGCGAAGAACGTCACTGCGACACCGGCCGAATTGGGGAGCATCACGCCAACGGCGGCACCGGGCGGAGCCATCGGTTCGAGCTTGCGACCGAGCACCTGGGCGGAAAGGATCAGCTTGCCGTACGACAGCTTCGTGCCGAGGGCATCGGATACGATCGGCTTGCCCGTATCCCGCGCCATCCTCGCTTCGGCGAGCGCCTGGAACAGCGTCACGTCGATCCGCGTCGTCGCCACTGACGTTTCGATCATCAGGTCCTGCAATGCGGCGCTGGCCGCCTGGCGGCGGGCCTTGCCCCTGAGATCGGCCGGGACTTCGAGCTTCCGGGGCGGCTGGATCGTCACCCGCACCCTCGGAAACAAGGCTTTCCTGATCTGGGAGGGCCGCAGATAACTCCACGGCGCGCTGCGCTCGAGGCCATCGATCCGCACCGGCACGACCCAGGCGTCGGCCTTGTCGGCAATCATGGCGGCACCATCGTAGACCTTCATGAGTCCGCCCGTCACCGATACCCGGCCTTCCGGAAAGATGACCAGCGTCTCGCCCTGCTTCACCAGGTTGACGAGCGTTCGCGTCGCCATCGGGCGTGTCGGGTCCATGGTATGGGCGTTGATCAGCTTCAGGAACGGCTTCACCCACCATGCTTGCGAAATGGTCGTATCCACGGCGAACGCGGCGTGGCTCGGCAGGATGGCGTGCATCACCGGCCCGTCCATCAGGCTCACGTGATTGGGTGCAATGATCACGCGCTCCCCCGCGGGCGGAACGTGCTCCAGGCCTCTCACGTCCAGGCCATAGCAGAGCCGGAATACGAACCCCGCGATGTCCTGCACGCCCTGCTTGCCCCAGGCCCGCAGGACCAGCCCGACCACCAGCAGATTCGCAATTCCCAGTCCGGCAAAAATTTCTGGAGCCGTCGTCCCGGCGTACTGCAGAGCCGACACGCCCAGACTGGCGGCCGTCATGAACGCTGCGTTGAGGACGTTCACGGCCGCTACGACCCGCGCGCGCTTGTCGACCGGGGCCCACGCCTGCACGGCGGCGAAGGAGGGGACGATGAAGAGCCCGCCCGCGGCTGCGAGCGCGAACAGGTCGAATGTCAGCCGCAGACCGGAGCCCGTGCCGAGCACGTCGCTTGGGCTCATCAGCGCGGCACCGGGCGTGATGCCGGCCGCGACCCAGGCCAGATCCAGGCTGAAGATGCCCATAAGCAGGGCACCGATCGGCACGAGGGCAAGGTTGGGCCGCAAACGGCTGGCGTGTGCCGCGGTGACAGACCCCGCAGCAATGCCGAGCGTGAAGACGATCAGGCCAAGGGTCACGACCTCGGCCGTGCCGCCGATCTGCTCCTTGGTCAGTGTGGGTAGCAGCGCCAGCGCGATCACGCCCACAAGCCAGAACCAGGACACGATCAGGCCGCCGGTCCACAACCGGTGATCCGCCTTGAGATCGCCAAGCAGCGCCATCGTGGAACGGATCGGATTGATCGTGATGCGCAGATCGGATGCCGCGTTCCCCGTCGGCGGAATGAGTTGCGCAAAAACGAGCGCCAGCACCGCCATCGCGAGGATAATGGCGGCAACGAGGCCCGCATTGCCTTGGTCCGCAGCAGCAAGCCCGCCTGCCAACGTGCCGGCCAGAATGGCGACAAACGTGGCGCCCTCGACGAGCGCATTGCCGGCCGGCAGCTCCCGGGTGGCGAGGTGATCCGGCAGGATGCCGTACTTGATTGGCCCGAACAGTGCCGCCATGACGCCGAACAAGGTCAGCGCCAGGAACAGAAGCGGAATGGAGTGCAGCAGGAATCCCGCAGCCGCCACGACTGCAATCGGTACTTCCGCCAGCTTCAGTTTACGCGCAACGATGGCCTTGTCGTACTTATCCGCAAGCTCTCCCCCAATCCCTGACAAGATCAGAAACGGTGCGACGAGAACACCACCGGCAAGCGTGACAAGGGCACCGGTCTGTCCGGTTGCGGTGTGATAAAGAATAAGAATGACAAGGGCATTCTTGAGGAAATTGTCGTTGAGCGCGGAAAAGAGCTGACACCAGAAGATCGGCGCAAACCGCCGCGAGGTCATCAACTGCTGGAACATCTGGGCTCCCACCAAACCGATCAGCCAGCCTGAGGCCCCGCGCCATGGCCATGCCCGCGCACTATCGGCAGAATTCTGGTTAAAGAACGGCTGAGACGATCAGTTCTGTTCGCCTTGGTTCCCGCGGAGTGGCGATCAATTCAAGCCGCCTCTGCCTTGAGAATCTCGCTACAGACGTATCTCGTGAACTCCTCGGTGGACGTGAAGCAGCGAAAACCTGCAGAGCTGGCAAGTGCAAGAACATCCGATGTTTCATTGAGAAGCACGGCCACCGGACTGGTCAGGCCGGGCTGTATGCCGTCCGGCCAAGCCAGATCGAAGACGGCCATCTGGGCGCCCGTATTGGGATCAGCATAGTCGTACCCCAACTCACCTCGGGGCAACCCCTGGCTTGCGACCCAATCGTTGAGAGACTCCAGCTCTGCCTCTTCTGCCTCGCTTGTAATCCCTCCCACAACAGGAAGCGTTGGCCTGCCGATCTCAGGCGAGGGCCCCGTGAGCCAAGAAACCTCGCCGTGGAGCAAATCTTCCAGCCGCCGATTTGTCTCGGCGGCAAGTAGAGCCTTACGCGCTTCCAGAAAATCCAAGTACCGCTCGAGCTTCCAAAGTTCGCGGTCCATGGGAATCCACTGTGAGGCCAATGCCCCTGGATGGGTTTCTTCGATTTTGGGAAAATACTCTTCTGGTGGACGATCACTTATGCTCAAATTGCTATCTTTGGTCAGGAAGCAGAAGTTTGCCAACGCATTAACGTCCGCGCGCCTGTGCTTCAACCTATAGAGCTGCGCCTTTGGAAAGATGTGGTGCACCTCGAGCCGGCTCATTCTGCCAAGAAGATTCGCCTTCAACGGAAGGCCGGTTCCCCAGTCCCTCGCTTCACCCATCCGGGTGAGCATGTAGAGGACCGGATAGAACCTGGCGCCGAGGCTCCAGCCGGTGAAGTGCCCCGGCTCAACTCTCAGGCCGCCATGCCAAAGCCGAAGCTGCTCGATGAGAGCATCGAGGCCGCCCTTGGGGCCCTCGAGGGCGGCAAGGTCCTGGTCGATGAACGTTTCTGTCGATCCCGAGAATCGGCCCCACATCCCTGCCTGCACGAACCAGAACAGCAGTTTGTCCCGCTCCCGGGCGCCGAGCTCACCCCGTTTCTGATCGAGGTAGCGAACCATTACGGGCACGCCAAACCTTCCAAAGAACACACGGTCGTGGTCTAAGCCCAGCCTTCCGGCAATGAGGTTCAAACTCCCATCGATGTATTTGGAAGCCCTGGCCAATCCATCCTGAATGTCCGGCGCGCTCTTGTCGTGCAAATGGCTGAACTTCGCCTCCCCCGTGAGAACGGTGTTCACGGAGCGCAGGAGCCAATCAAGGTTGAACTGGTAACCAGCGGCTGCCCACTCATTGAGTTTCGCTTTCATCTCGTCGCGCGCGGACGGCCACTCCGCGCAGATTTTCGCGAGTGCAAGATCTCCCTTGGAGAGCTTGGTGCCTCCACTGTTGACGCGGTTGAAGATATCGACGACCACGTCCAGCGTTTTGTCCGCGCCGGTGACTTCTTCGACGTGAAGATCAATGTCGACGATGCCGAGCAACTGGCTCAAGCGGCCAACATACTGGCCAATATTCGGTGAGTACCTGGGGTCACCCGAAAGCCTCGCGACGAAGGTGCCCAGACCAGCCGTTCCCGCCTGCATCAAAGCCGTGACGTCGATCCAAAGCGGATCGTCTTGCATCTTGAGAGGCTGGTAGAAAGAAAATGTCTCAGTTTCGAGATGGAACTGCAGATCGGTGAATGCCTGCGCGTTCCCATCGAAAAACTTGGGAGCCTTTCCCCTGACCACGCCGTAAAGCGAGGTCATCCTTTGTTGCCCATCCAGTAGCAGCTTGACCACCCCCGCTGCCAGCGGACCGTTGCCGCGATGAATGGCGGAGCGCGACTCGGTTGCCCACACGAGCAGGCCTCCTACGGGGTGCCTGCGGTAAAGAGAATCGAACAGGCCCCGAACCTGGTCGCGGTTCCAGACGTAGCCGCGCTGGAATTCGGGCAGCGCCATATGTCCGCTGTCGATGTGATCGAGGATCGTCGAAATCTTCATGCGGCCCCAGCAATCATAAAAAAAGCGTCGATCGTGATCTGACGACCGATCGTCGTGATTCTCTCGCTTCTGTCCACCCGATCCGGGGCTGATGAGTGGGAGCTCGCAGAAATCGCTTGCCTCAAACCACCGCAGTCATACCGCCGTCGACGTAGAGGATGTGTCCCGTCACGAAGCTCGCGGCATCTGAAGCGAGGAAGACGGCGGCGCCAACGAGTTCGTCCAGCTCACCCCAGCGGCCCAGAGGTGTGCGGGCTGCGACCCAGCCGGAGAAGGCCTCATCCTTGATCAGGGCCTCGTTGAGTGGCGTCTTGAAGTACCCGGGGCCGATGCCGTTGACGCGGACACCGTGCTTGCCCCAGTCGGCGGCAAGACCTTTTGTCATCATCTTCACCCCGCCCTTCGAGGCAGTGTAGGGGACGGTGGTGGGGCGGCCCAGCTCGCTCATGACGGAGCAGATATTGATGATCGAGCCGCGCTTGCGCCCGATCATGTGTCGCCCGGCGGCGCGGGACATGAAGAAGACGCTGTCGAGATTGGTGCGGATGATCTCGTGCCAGGTGTCATCGGGTACGTCTTCCGTCGGCATGCGCCGGGTCACGCCGGCGTTGTTCACCAGGACGTCGATCGGCGCGATCTCCCGCTCGATGGCGTCGACGGCAACGGCGGCGGCAGCCGAATCGGTGACGTCGAAGGCGCGAGCATGCGCCGTGTGACCGGCAGATTTGAGGGCCTCGAGCGCCCTTTCCAGCTTCGCCGGATCACGTCCGTTGAGCACGACGGTCGCACCCGCCCCGGCAAGCCCGTTCGCGATGGCATATCCGATACCCTGGCTTGATCCCGTAACAAGCGCGCATCGGCCTTCAAGGCTGAAGCGGTCGAGGCTCATGGCCGTTCCCCCGTTATTCATGTGAAGCCATCAACATCAGCCGGAACAGCATCTGACTCAATAGGCTCGCGCCTTCCCGCAGACTTGCACTTCCTCGCTCGCCGCTCTTCTATGCGATGAGTGCCCTTGCAATCGCCTGCCTCCGGGGCGATGTCTCGCGTATCGGAGCAGAATTCGTGGCAATGATGGATTTGCAGTCCAAGGCTGGCGCGCGCCTCACCGTCGTGGTCAATGGCGAGCCCCTTACCACAGAGGCGCGCACATTGGCGGAGCTGGTCGCCGAGGCCGGCTTTGCCGATACGCGGGTTGCGACCGCAGTGAATGGGGATTTCGTTCCCGAGCGTGCGCGGGCTGAACGGCAGCTCGCGGAGGGCGACAGGATCGAGATCGTATCGCCGCGCCAGGGCGGCTGAAGAGACATGAACGCGATTGATATCCAACAGACACGCTCGGCGGCGCCGCTGACGCTCTATGGGACAAGTGTCGGCTCGCGTCTGTTGCTGGGCACCGCACAATATCCCTCGCCGCAGGTGCTCGCGGACGCCGTCAAGGCATCGCGCGCGGAGATCGTGACGGTTTCCGTGCGGCGCGAGTCGGCGGGTGGCAAGGCCGGCCAGCGGTTCTGGACGCTGATCCGCGAGCTCGGCGTGCGCGTGCTGCCCAACACCGCCGGCTGCCGGACGCCGAAGGAAGCCATCGCCACGGCGCAGATGGCACGCGAGCTGTTCGACACCGACTGGGTCAAGCTTGAAGTGATCGCCAATGACGACACATTGCAGCCGGACCTGTTCGGGCTCGTCGAGGCAGCGCGCGTTCTCACCGAGGACGGGTTCAAGGTCTTCCCCTACACCACCGAGGATCTCGGCGCCGCCGAGCGGCTGATGGCCGTCGGCTGCGAGGTGCTGATGCCGTGGGGCGCGCCTATCGGCACCGGCCGCGGACTCAACAACAGGTACGCGCTGAAGACGCTGCGCAACTACTTCCCCGGCGTGCCGCTGATCATCGACGCCGGCATCGGCGCCCCCTCGCACGCGAGCGAGGCGATGGAGATGGGTTACGATGCAGTGCTGCTCAACACGGCCGTCGCAAAGGCCGGCGATCCGGCGCGGATGGCAAAGGCTTTCGCGGCTGCGATCGAAGCCGGCCGGACGGCATTCGAGGCGGGGTTGATGGAGATGCGTGATATGGCCGAGCCGTCGACCCCGGTCGCTGGCACGCCATTCTTCGACTTCGGGGGAAAGCCATGACAACCGCGCAGGCAACCGCGACAGCAGCCAAGGAGCTCGACGCCTTCTATCCGATCGTGCCGGACCTGGATTGGCTCAAGCGCATCGTGCCGCTTGGCGTCCGCACGGTACAGCTGCGCATCAAGAATGCCAGCTCAGACGAAATCCGCAGGCAAATCCTCGAGAGCCTGGAGGTCTGCATCCGCCATGACTGCCAGCTCATCGTGAACGATCACTGGAAGGAAGCGCTGGCGGCAGGCGCAGACTATGTCCACCTCGGCCAGGAAGATCTGACGGAAGCCGATGTGCCGACGCTGAAGGCCCGTGAGATCAAGATCGGTATATCCACGCACAGCTTCGAGGAACTCGATACCGCCCTTGCAGCCGAGCCCGACTACGTGGCCCTGGGCCCAATCTGGGAAACGAAGCTCAAGGTGATGAAATGGGCTCCCCAGGGCCTCGGCCGAATCCGCGAGTGGAAGGCGCGGATCGGCTCTCTCCCGCTGGTCGCCATCGGCGGCATTACGCCGGATCGGGCGTCGAGCGTCATCGAAGCGGGCGCCCAGTCCGCCGCCGTCATCACGGACTTCTTTACCCACCGGGATCCCGAGGCACGAGTTCGCACCTGGCTCGAATGGGCCGAAGGGGCACGCCGGCAGCACAAGGACGTTCAGCAAGGGTAGCGTCTGCATCCTCGCCCAGAGCAAACGGCCCATCGCGCCGCCGAGGCAAGAGGCGACCTTTACCTGCGTCATGAGGCGGGCTGGCATCGTAGCGCGGATTGGCCGAAAAGAACCCCAGTGTGCGCCGTTATCGGCTTCCTGGAGGCCCTGCGCCGATGAATGAACTACCCCAAGCGACCACGATCACCGCGAAACAGCCGGACGCCGCAGTGCGCGCTGCCAGCCACTCTTCGGTGCGACACGGCCGCATCGGCGTTCTGCTGCTCAACCTCGGCACGCCCGACGCCACGGACTACTGGTCCATGCGGCGCTACCTGAAGGAGTTCCTGTCGGACCGCCGTGTGATCGAGACGCCGCGGCTCATCTGGTGGCCGATTCTGAATCTGATCATTCTGACCAAGCGCCCTGGACCCAAGGGCCGCGACTACGACACGATCTGGAACAAGGAGAAGGACGAGGGGCCGCTGAAAACGATCACGCGGAACCAGGCGGAGAAACTAGCCGCAAGCCTCGACAATCCGCGCATCGTCGTCGACTGGGCGATGCGTTACGCGAACCCCACAACTGAGAGCCGCATCAAGGCGTTGCAGGAGCAGGGCTGCGACCGCATTCTGCTGGTGCCCCTCTATCCGCAGTATGCCGCTGCGACCACCGCCACGGCCGCCGACCAGGCCTTCCGCGCACTCATGAAAATGCGTTGGCAGCCCTACGTGCGCGTGGCGCCGGACTGGCATGACGACCCGGTCTACATCGACGCCCTGGCGCGCTCGATGGAGGCGCACCTGGGTCAGATCGACTT
>JAWLCO010000092.1:0-15255 GCA_041687075.1 Hyphomicrobiaceae bacterium
TGCCTCGTTTCGCGGGGCGCTGAGCGCGCGCGGGTGCATTCCGGCGGCGCGCTATACGCTGGAAGTGGACTTCAAGGAATATGCCGGGCAACTGGCGCGTGACATACGCGCTTGAGCCGGCCGGCATTCCAGTGCGTTGACTTATTCGGCGATGTCCATTGATTGGATCACTGCCGGGTGATCACGATCTCGAGATATGTGCTCGGCACGACCATCGTGTTGTCACCTGAGCGATTGAACTGCTCAATCAGTTTCATGAGATCGCTGGTGAGAGACTCCTGCGCATTGCCTTCCAGCGCGTCCGACCACCGGGGAACCGTGCCGCGACCGGCGACCTGAACCGCTGAAGGCTCATCACGTTTTGTGATTATCTGCATCAAGGCAACTCCATTCCCTCATCAAGCGGTGCTCACTTGATCTCCCCAAAAGTACGCGTTATGCGAGAGGACGTCAGGGAGTTGGGTCTCGCGGTGTTGGCGGCTCATGATGCGATCTGAGGGCGTTACAACGATTAGTGGGGAAAAATTGATTATGAATTCTCTGGCTTCGACGGCAACGATCGCCGCACGCCTCTGGCCGCGGGGCGCCACCAACGAGTGGCTCCGGGTTGTTACGCTCGTTCTGCTTGGCAACGCGCTTCTCGCTTTGTCGGCGCATGTGCAAGTGCCATTCTGGCCGGTGAAGCTATCTATGCAGACGTTCGTCGTGCTGGCAATCGGCGTTGCCTATGGCAGCCGCTTGGGGGGAATGACCGTTCTCACCTACCTCGTCGAAGGGGCATTTGGACTTCCCGTTTTCCAGAGCGGAGCGGGCCTTGCTTATATGGCCGGGCCGACGGGCGGCTATCTTTTTGGCTTTCTCCTGGCGGCGATCGTCGTTGGAGTGCTCGCTGAACGCGGCGCGATGGCTCGGTTTCCGACAGCCCTCGTCGTCATCCTGCTCGGTGAGGTTCTGATTTATGTCCCTGGCATCGCGTGGCTCGCCATACTCTATGGTCCTGAGAGGAGCATTGCGTATGGCCTCATCCCATTCATTTCGGGTGAGATCCTGAAATTCAGCCTCGCGCTCGCGTTGGTTCCCGTCATTCAACGCGTCGTGCGGTAAGCGCGTGCGCTGGGCTGCCTGATCACGAGTTTGGACTGCGGCCCAGCCGGCCCTCGGTCGACTGCACCTTCCGTAAGTCTCATGACGGTTGTTGCCAAGACGGATTACCCCACGGTCCCGCGTTGCCAAGCGCGTCACTGCCCAACGAGCTCAGCCGACGTCCCGCAGCCGACGTGGGAGTACCCCACGGAGATGGCTGATCAGTTCCTGCGTAATGGCGTTCGCGCCCGATGGCCGAAAATGCAGAGTGATGGCAAAGCTCGGCAGATCAGGGAGGCTTGACCCAGGCGGGAGTATACTCAGGTCGGGCGGGACTGTGGCGGCAAGCATGGCCGTGACGGCCAGATCGATTCTTACGGTGGTTAAGGTTGCCTCGATGTTGCCGTTCTCGAACAAGGCCCGCCATTCCAGCCCGTGCTCGCGCAAGCTGGCGAAAATCGCAGGCCGAAACGCACAGCTGTCACAGACCAGCGAGATTGGCAGCGGGCGCTTGAGCCGCCTCGAAAATTGAAAATGGGTGGAAGCTCACCGTCAATGGAAGCGTGACCTCTGATTACCCTGGCATCTTTTTTCTCCAAGGCCGGACACCTTGAAGATAGGTCCGGACGCCGGCATATTTGGTTACGCCGGAATGTACGCTTCGGGCAACTATGATGTTTCCATCGAAAATTTTGGGACTGCAACTGGAACGAGGTACTACTCCGTTCACCGCAGTGGGGGCGGACGCCTGGTTTTCTTCAATCGCGAGGGTGCCCTTGCTGAGGGCGGTGTGAACTCGTCCGGGCCTATGTCACATGTCGATAATGCCGGGATAATATGAGGCGGGCAGCCTTGACATGACCCATTTATCCGCGGCACCGCGGTCGGGTGCCCGAATATGTTCGTGCTGCTGGGTCGAACGTGGTTCGCTCTGCTTCACGTCGCCAATGCATCCAGGTCGCCGCCGCTGGTGGAATTTGGCCGGCGGTGGCGGTAGGTCTGCTCGAAGCACCGGCAGCGCGCGCAGAACTCATGGATACTCTACCCTGCTAGAGTGCCCTCGATCGAAAACCGATGCGGATGACCGCGCTTCATGAATTGCCGTAATTGTATGCTGCGGCTATCAATCGCGATATCGAATTCGATTGATCCACCTTATCAGAGATCGTGATGGGATACCCGGGACTCGATCCAGAACTTCTTAGGGCGTTTCTTTCCATCGCCGAGCATCGCTCGTTCACGCGTGCCGCCGCGGCCCTCAATCGAACCCAGTCGGCCGTAAGCATGCAAATCAAGCGCCTTGAAGATCGGCTCGGAGTCGAGCTCTTCAGTCGAGACAAGAACCGTGTGAGCCTCAGCCTCGCGGGAGAGTGTCTGATCGGCTACGCACGGCGCATTCTAATCCTCAACGAGGAGGCTGTCGGCCGGATCCGGGAGCACAAGATCGAGGGATACGTGCGTCTTGGCGTCATGGAGGACTACGGGACACAGGTCGTGCCGCCTCTACTGGCCAGCTTTGCGAGCGCCTATCCCCGGGTGCACGTGGAAATGGAGACCGGGCTTACCTCAACGATGGTCGATCGCGTAGGTGACGCGTACGATCTGGTGATCGCAATGCATCCGCGCGGTAGCGGTGACGGAGAACTGCTCCGGCGCGAACAGGCCGTATGGGCTGCAAGCGCAGCGCATGAGGTCGAGATGCTCGATCCACTGCCGGTCGCGCTCTATCCGAAAGGATGTCTCTTTCGACAGTGGGCCATGGAGGCGCTCGATCGGTCGCGGCGGCGTTGGCGGCTGGCGTTCGTCAGCCACAGTCTCGGTGCGGTGGAATCCGTCGCAGATCAGGGCTTGGCCATGACCGTCGTCAAGTCCGGCACGTTCCCGTCGAAACTGCGTCGTCTGGGCGAAGAGAATGGCATGCCGGCATTGCCGGAGGCCGACATTCGCTTGCACCGCGCTCTCGCGCTCACGCGTCCGGCCAGGCTGCTTGCCGACCATCTGGCAGCAACGATCGGTGGGGCTCAATGACAGCAATTGCGTCGAGCCTTTTCATCTGAGCGGACGCGCGCTTCGGGGAGCGTAGATCCATCACGGCGAGTGATCAGGGCGATCACATAAACTCGTTTCTCGTTTTCATCTCAGCTCCGTAACGTGTGCTCAAACAGATCACTGGAGCCTTGGAGTGGGGGAAATCATCGGCGTACTAGCTGCTGTCCTCTCAAGCGGCATGGGGGGAGCAGCGGTTGGAGCGACGCGGTACATCGCTGACGCGCTGGATCCGCTGACAATCGGCAGCTTGAGATTCGGTATCGGATTCCTGCTGCTCCTGCCTTTCAATCTGTTCCGCAGCAGGCGCTGGCCCGATCGTTCTGACTGGATCGGAGTCGCGGGTTTGGGCATCCTGTTCTTCTGCGTTTTCCCGGTGTTGTTCAATGCATCGCTCGTATTCACGACAGCAGCCAGGGGAGCACTCGCCCTTTCGACGCTGCCACTCCTGACGCTGCTCGTAGGTACCGCGCTGGGTCAGGAAGCTCTGACCGGACGAAAAGCGCTGGGCGTGAGTATCGCGGTGTCCGGCGTGGCCTTAGCATTGATCTCGGGTCTTGCGACGGCCCCGGACGGTGCATGGATCGGCGATTGTCTGATGGTCGCCGCTGCGCTTTGCATGGCCTTTTACAACGTATGGTCCCGTCCCTTTATTCAACGGTCCGGGCCGATTCCCTTTACGATCGCCGCAATGGGCGTCGGTACCGTCTGCATGATCGCGATAAGCTATTTCTGGGGCGGGTTCGAGGGAATAGGCGGCCTCACCGCCAAGCAATGGAGTGCGATTGCGTATCTCGGTTTGTTCGGAGGCGCTTTGGTGTTCTATCTCTGGGCCTTCGCGCTGAGCCGCACCACCCCGACACGCGTCGCCATATCCGTCACAGTCAATCCGATCAGCGCGTCGATTTTTGGCGCTGTTGTCCTCCAGGAGCCAATCGGCTGGAATGTGATCGTCGGCTTGGTCGCTGTGGCGGCAGGAATCTGGCTGGCCGCAACGGAAGTCTCATACGCCGGTCGCTGCACCTGACCACTGGCGCCAAGAGCAGGCTGACGGAAAAAGCAGCCCCGTGAGCCTAACGCGACATCATCATCGCGTGCCTCTCATCTGGCGGACGACCTCGGCTACTTGTGCCGATGATGCGCCCTTGATGCGAGCGTTCGGGCGCGTGCCACCGAGAAATGCGACGATCAAAAGCACCTCATCCTGGCGCGGCGCGTCGGCGACAGAGACCGTCATCGTGTCCATGGCGTCGTAGTCCCAGGCATCCTCCAGTCCGCCGAAGATGACATCGATCTGCGTGCCAGGGCCGCCGACCTTGCTGTTGCCTGGGATCAACGCCGGCCCGCCGCCGGCACCCTGACGCATTGCGAGCCCGATGCGCACATGGATCATGCTCGCACCATGCTCGAGATCGCCGGCGGTTCCAACAACGACGGCCTTGCCGTAGCCGCGCGGCTTCAATGGCCCGAGCGCTTCAATTGCGCGCGCGGTGAGCACCTTTCCGGCTTCTACGGAGAGCTCGACCAAGCCAGTGAAGTCATCGATGGGCGCTTTGCCGGCGTAGGGATTGTGGAGCACGCCGCATGCGGCGACGCGCTTGCATGGTGTCGTCAGCTCGCGGCCTCCTTCACTGAAGACGTCCTGGCTGATGACGGTGATCTGTCGAAACATCGTTCGCTCGCTCATCATGTCCCTCGTCGAAGTCATTGTGATGTGTTGACCCGCGTGGCTTCGTAAGCGCGAACGTGGGTCGCTGCGATCTGGAGTAATTGCGCATCAACCCCGCATTGTTGTGCGCGAGCAAGCATGTCGCCAAGGATGTGCTCACCTTCGGTTCGGGCACCTCGCTCAATGTCGCGCAACATCGAGGCTTTCGATTGAGATGCAGTTTGTGTCAGCTGGGATCGATAGGTTGCGAGTTGCCCGTCCGATGGTCGGAACCCGCTGGCGCCAGCCACGGCACTGCATTCGTCGAGAAGCTGGAGCGTCAGCCGCACGCCAGTCTCCATGGCAACGATCGCGCCGACGTTCGCACGCATCAGGCAGGTCATTCCCGCGAGCGTGGCGAGGAACACGAACTTGTCCCACATGTCCTGCTCGATCCGCGAACGCGCAGAGGCTTGCACTGGCGTTCCAGCGAACAACGAAGCGAATTGCGCGGCGCGCGTATCGGCGGCGCCAGCACGGGGGCCGAACTGGATGATGCTCAGGTTGTTCAAGTGACGAATGGTGCCATCGTCAGCCATTGTCACGCCGAGATGGGCGAGCCCGCCCCAGACCGGATTGTTCGGGAAACGGCTCGACAGCTGGTCAAGGTGAGCCAGCCCGTTCAGCAGTGGCAGGATCACCGTGTCTGGCGCGAGCGCGGGTTCAATTGTGTCCATCGCGTCGGCAAGGTCGTAAGCCTTGCAGGCCAATACGACGACGTCCGGCCTTTCCACTTGGCTCGGTTGCGTGGCGACCTTCACGGGTGTCGCGAAACTGCCGAGTGGACTGTCGATAACGAGCCCAGACTGACGAAGCTGTGCGGCCCGGCGCTCGCGAACGAGAAATGTGGCATCCGCTCCCGACCTGGCGAGGTGGCCACCGAAGAACCCGCCGATGCCTCCGGCGCCGAGAACGAGAATGCGCACGACAGGTTCTCCATGTCAAGAATTATTTCTACATATCGAGAATTGCGGGAATGAGTCAAGCGGAGCGTTTGGGCCGGTGCTCGCACTTTCGCCTAACGCAATCGCGTGCTGTCGATGACGATGAAGTATTCACAGACGGTATTTGCGAGGTTCTCGAAGGTGTGGTCGAGATCCCCGCGATAGAACAGGAAGTCGCCGGCTTCCAGAACATGCTCGCCACCGGCGAGAGTGATCTTGAGACGTCCCTTCGTGACATAGAGATGCTCCTCGACGCCCTGACGATGCGAGGGGAACGGACCAGTCTTGGCTTTCGCCGGTAGACGGTTCAGGACGAAATCGATGCCGCGCCCGAGATACATCGGCGACAAAGACCGGCGCTCGAACCCGGTCGCCTCTTCAACGAATACGGGCTGCTTTTCGCGTGGAATATGAAGCACCGGCTCACTACGCGGGCCGCCTACGAGCTGGGAAATGCTCAGGTCCAGTGCTTCCGCCAGCTTCCCGAGCACAGGCGTCGAAGCCCCACTATCGCCCCGCTCGATTTTCGAGATGGCGGCACGGCTGACACCGCTCTTGGCGGCGAGCTGCTCAAGGGTCAGGTTTCGTTCCAGGCGACGCCGCTTCAGTGCGTCGCCGAGTTTGGATGCACGAGGCACTGTGACTCCATAGATGAGTTGCCGGCAGCATCTCCGGTTTCAATCAGCTTGGCAAGCTCCACCTAATCCTCGAGGCGGGCAGGGGGGTATTGCCAAGACGGAGCGTACACTGACGCGGGCGCGAACTTGTTGAGACCGGCTGTCGAGTGGGGATCCGGCCGTAGACGCAGGCCAACTGGAGACGTTGCGAGACTGCGCGCCAGTGCTGTAACAACTTGGCGGTTGATCACCGGTTAAGGTCGCCAATGCCAGTGCACATCGAAGAGGCTTCGCCTGCAGACGCGGCGGCCATCGCCGCACTGAGCTCTGATGTTCAGAGACTTCATGCCGATGCTTATCCCTGGCGCTTCAAACAACCCGTGGACGACAAGTCCTTCACGCAGGAGCTGGCAGTGCTCCTGCAGAATCCCAACTACTTCGCCTATCTCGCCAGGGATCACGACGCGCCTGTCGGCTACATCCTTGCTGAAATCATTCGCAGGCCGGAAACGCTTCGGCTATTCACCCACGAAATGATCTACGTGCACCATATGAGCGTGCGGCCAGGATCGCAGCGAAAGGGCATTGGCGGTTCCTTGCTGGACGCATGCAAGGTGAAGGGGCGCTCTTTAGGCATTTCGCTGCTGGCTTTGGACACTTGGTCATTCAATGATCCGGCTCTCGCCTTTTTCCGCAAAAGTGGCCTCATCCCGCTTAGTGTTCGGCTTTCGAGCAAGATTGACTGATGAGCGGTGTGGCCCCCCGTACTGGACTTGCGTTGTGGGTCAGAGACGTGGTGCGTCAGCAGCGTGTCATATCCCAGGCTGGATCACTGGAGTGGAGTTCCCTGGGCAATTCTGGCCTATCCGACCATTCCGACAATTGCCATTCAGAACCCGCCCGATACGCGCAAGATGGCGCCTGTTGCGTAAGACGCCGAATCCGAGAGTAGCCAAAGCACGGCTTCCGCGATCTCTTCAGGCTCGGCCAGTCTCTGCATGGGAATACGGGGTCTGACGCGGGCCGGCCGGTCCGGCTCGCCGGCCGCCGCATGAATATCCGTCAGTGTAGACCCAGGTGCGACGGCGTTGACGCGAATGTTGCTTCCAGCCAGTTCGCGGGCGAGGCCAAGAGTGAAAGCGTCGATTGCCGCCTTCGAAGCGGCATAATGAACATATTCACCCGGCGCGCCCGTCGTGGCAGCGACGGAGGACAGGTTGACGATCACGCCGCGACCGGCTGCCTGAAATCGGCAAGCGGCTTCTCTCGCGCACAGCATCGTGCCGAGAACATTGACGGCGAAAACCTTCTCCAGCGTGGCAGTCTCCACCTCGGAGAAGCGCCCGATCGGGCCTGTTATTCCGGCATTATTGATCAAACCTCGCAGCGGGCCGAGCTGTGCCTCAGCGGTGTCGAACAGACGCTTGACATCTGCTTCGGAGCTGACATCGGCGCATACGGCTATGGCGCGGCCTCCGTCCGCCTTGATCGCGGCGAGCACCGCCATGGCGGCGGCTTCGTCGCGTGCATAATTGATGCAGACGTCATGGCCGCGGCGGGCGGCAAGGCGCGCGGTCGCCGCGCCGATTCCACGGCTCGCCCCGGTGATGATCAGACTCATGTTTCCTCTCCGAGTTTCGATTGGACCAACATCGCCGGCCGGGTCCGGAACCCGGGCAGCAGCAGCGCGAAGAGAGCTGCGAGAAGTCCGCCCGCGCCCAGGCACGCAAAAGCAAGGATCCAGCCCATCCCGGCCGGTGCAGCATCGCGCACGGCTCCAAACGCCAGCGGTGCTAGTCCGCCAACGCCGAAGCCGAGGATGGAACGAATTGCCAGTGCGGTCCCGAGCACGCTTGGCGGCACGGCCTCGCTGATCGCGGTCGACAGCACCGGCGAGTCGCCGAGCACGGCAAATCCGTAAAGGGCGGTGATGGCGAGCAGCACCACCGCGGGTGCGGTTTCGAGCCAGCCGATCAGCAGCGAGAAAGCCGCGCCGATCAGGGCAAGAATGATCAGCACCGGTCGCCGCCCGAAGCGATCCGATGCGTGACCCATGGTCAGCGCCGCGATGCACCCGGACAGATGAAGCGTGACGCCGATCCATACGCCTTGGGCCAGAGCGCCGGACGTTGATGCTCCGGCGAGCGCCGTTACGAGAAACGCCGGCATCCAGGCCCACATGCCGAGCAACTCCCAGCAATGCGCCGTATAGCCAAGCGTCAGGTAAGCCGAGGTGCGCCGCGGCGGCTCCACGAAATGTGCGGGCCCGCTGGGTTGGAGGCGGGCAACCAGGTTGGGACGCTCGCGCGCGCCGAGCCAGCCGGCAACGAGGGCGATAACGGGGGCGCATCCGCAAATCGCGAAAGCGAGTTGGTAATCGACAGCTGAGCTGATCGCGGAGGAAACGGCGATGGAGCTGCCATAGCCGAGCGAAGCGCCGGCCAGGAGCAGTCCTATGGCGAATCCGCGGCGCTCAGAAGGTACGCCCTGCGCGATGAGCATGATCGACGGCGTATAGGTCCCGCCCTGGCAGAGCCCGAACAATGCAAAGAGCACTGCCCCGCTCTCGAACGAGCGGGCGAAGGCGGCAACCAATAGGCCGACCACGGCTGTACATGCGCTCGACCAGAGGAACACCCGACGGGCGCCGAGCCGGTCGGACAGCCAGCCAGTGAGCACGAGCGAAACCGCATAGCCCACGTTGAACGCAGTCTGTATGAAGCCCGCCTGCGCGGCCGTCATGCTCCATGCGCCCATGAGCTCCGGCAGTGCGCCGGCGTACATCATGAAAGCGGTCGAGACGGCCGCCCTGCTGAAGCAGAGCCATAACAGCCAGCCTGATGCATCCCGGGATCGAAGCATTTCGGCCGACATGCGTTGTTGGGTCTCCGGGTCCGGGATCAGCAGGTTCGATCTGCCGTAACTTAAATAGCATTTCGTGATGCTATTGCAGAGTCAATCACAAATTGCTATCTTGTGGCATGAAGCACAATCGCCCCAAGGTCATCGTGTCGAGCACGGTTGATGCGGAGGTCTTGCACCCGCTCTCCCTGCGTGCCGAGGTCGTCATCAACCCGTCACCCGAACCGTGGACGCGGGCGCAGCTCATCGCGCATGCCGCCGACGCATTCGGTTGGATCGCCTTCATGACCGATGCCGTCGACCACGAGCTGCTGGAAAGCTGCCCCGCATTGCGCGTCATTGCCGGTGCCCTGAAGGGTTGTGACAATTTCGACGCCGAAGCCTGCACCCGCCATGACGTTTGGCTGACGGTGGTGCCGGACCTGCTGACTGCGCCCACGGCCGACTTGGCCATTGGCCTTCTGCTCGCACTCTCACGCAACCTGATCGAAGGCGATCGACTTGTGCGCACAGGCGAGTTTCGCGGCTGGCGGCCAGTGCTCTATGGAACAGGGCTTCAGGGCGCCACTGTCGGCTTGCTCGGCATGGGTGCGCTTGGGCAGGCGATTGCCACACGGCTGCGCGGATTCGGCTGCCGCGTGATCTATTACGACGAACGGCCATTGCCGCGAGAGCGCGAGCAGGAGCTCGATGCCGCCTACGCTTCGCTGCAGCACATTCGATCAGCGAGCGACATCATCATGCTGGCGCTTTCCCTGACGCCCAGCACAGCTCAAATCGTCGACCGCCGGTTTCTGGCCCAGATCAAACCCGGCTGCCTTCTGATCAATCCGGCCCGTGGATCGCTGGTCGACGAGGAGGCCGTCGCGGATGCCCTCGACGCTGAACATCTGGCGGGTTATGCCGCGGACGCTTTCGCACTCGAGGACATAGCGCGCCCGGCGAGGCCCCGCACCATTCCATCGCGTCTGCTGGCAGACACCCGACGCACCGTCCTCACCCCGCATATCGGCTCCGCGGTGGCGGAAGTCCGCAAGCAGATCGTCGCCGAAGCGGCCGCGAATATTCTCGACTGTTTGGATGGGCGCCGGCCGCGCGGCGCCGTCAACACTGTGGTCATGGGCGCGGAGCCCACGCGATGAGCCTTCAGCTTACACAGGTCCGCGCCTTCGTCGCGGTCATCGAAACCGGTGGTTTCCAGGAAGCTGCCCGTCGATTGGACTGTGCCCAGCCAACAGTGACGCAGCTCGTGCGCAAGCTCGAAGCCGGGCTCGGCGTGCAGTTGATCGTACGCAATCGCCGCGGTGCGATCGCCACCCCGGCGGGGAAGGCATTCCTGCCGCACGCCCGCCGCTTGCTGCACGCAGAGGCGCGCGCCGTCGCCTCCGTCGGCAAATACTCGCTTGCAATCGGGGCCAGTGGAAATATCGGCACATACCTGATGCCGGCTCTCCTCAAGAAGTTCGGCAGCACCAGAAGTGACATCCATACGGAGCTGACGATCGGGCCGAACCCTGAAATCGCCATGCGCGTGGAGACGGGCGAAGTCGATCTGGCTGTCATGGAATGGTGGGATGACCGTCCGGGCCTGAAAGCCGAGCTATGGCGCCGCGAGCGCCTTGTCGTCATCGTTCCGCCGGATCACGCCTGGGCCCGGAAAAAGTCGATCCCGAAAGACTTGCTTCTCGATACTGAAATGGTTGGTGGCGAGACAGGCAGCGGCACGGGGCGACTGTTGCGTCGTGTTTTCGGCGCGCGCGCTGATGGAATCCGGGTTTCAATGAATCTCGGGAGCACGGCCGCCGTGAAAGAGGCCGTGAAAGCGGGTCTTGGCATCTCTCTGGTGTTCGAGTCGTCGGTTCACGATGAGGTGCGCAGCGGTACCCTTTCTGCGATCCAGGTGGCTGGCGATCCGCTCGAGAAAGAGCTGTTTATCATCACGCCCGAGGACGTCCCACCGACCGCACCATCCGCCCGGTTCAGGGATTTCGTGAGACGGGAGCTGACGTAGGAATCAAGTAATCCTGCGTCACACATCGTCAAGCCGGCGGGGGCGTTTCGAGACGCGACCATTCTACACCGGCAATCCCTGGTTCCTGTCGGCGTCGGTGCTGTATAGCCGCCATGGTCGTTGCCGGGGCTTGTGCCCGCCCGTCAGGCGGCGAGCAGCTTTGGCAGTTTGGCAAGGTTGAATGCAGCCAGGTTGAGCGTGAACTGCGCGCCGATCGTCTCGACGCCGCGCAGCGTCTCTTATTTCGTCTTCGCGGCGGCGGCAGCCGGCGCCGCCTTGGCGGGTCTGGGCTTCGCAGTCTTCCTGGCTGGCGTTGCCGGCTCGACGTTAGCCGCGGCTGCCGGAGCGGCAGACAGGCCGACGTTCATTCCGGCGAGCTTCCACTGGCCGTTGACCGGCTGGTAGACTATGCGGAACTGGATGCGGTTCGGCTGGGTCGGAAAAAATCCGGAGAGTTGGAGCAGCCCCTGTGGCGAGATCGCCGGCTGTTCGGCAAGCTGCGGCCTTAGGATCGCCGCCGGCAGCAGGTCGATTCTGCTAGCGCGCAGACTTGCGAACGCGTCGCTCAGCTGCGCAGATGAGTGCTGCTGCAAGACCGGTCCGCCGAGTTCGCGCAGCACGGAGTAGTTGCCAGTACGGTTGGCGTGATCGAGGCCAATCATTGCCGAACGGATCAGCGCCAGGAGAACCTCCGGCTGCGGAACCTGGATGCCAGATGGCGCTGCCTGAGCCGTCTTCCGGGCCTCCTTCGGCGACTGCGCCGCGACGGGACTGCCGATGAGCGCCAGGATAACGACCGCCAGGTAAGCAGTACGCGCTCTCATTCTTGCCTCTGGCCTGATCGATGCGAAAACTCGCCGAGCGGCGTCAGACCTGAAGTCCAGCCGCATTCTGCATGCCCCGGTTGCGCGAGATCCCGGCGGTCTGGCCTGCGGCTCGACGTCCCGGATGCTGACGGGGAGCTGCGAGCGCGGCCAGCCGGCGCCACACGCCCCTACCAGCCGATGCGGACGCCCGCCCGCGTGCCCACCGTGTTCTCGTTCGGTCCGTAAGCGATGCCGCCGTTGAGCTGGAGGTTCTGGTCGAGGCGAACTGCGAATCCAGCGGCGAGGCCATGCGCGCCCTCGAACTGGCCCCAGTTGGCCGTGAGCGCGAAGTTCTCCATCGGCAGCAGGGTCGGTGTGCCGGCCATGGCCATGGCAAGCGCGACGCCTTCCGTGTTGCGATCGATATCCCGGAAGGCCCGCGCCAGGCCGGCGTCGACGTAGCCCTTGTTAGCGGCATCGGTGAGGGCGATTGGGTCGCCCACGTTCTCCACCCTGTTGCCTCCCATGTCGACGGTGGAGCCCGGAGTGACGGTAAAGGATTTGCTGACGGTGGCCCCGTTGGCGACAGTCAGGCTGCCTTTGACCTCCGCGTCGTTGACCACCTCGAGCGAACCCAGTGTTGCCTTCCCGTTCGTGGTGAGCGTGTCGGTGGTGATGTTGCCCGAGTTGACGATGGTGCTCGTGTTCAAGGTGGTGACCTGACCAACGTTCGCCGTGAACGTAGCGGTGCTGATACTGTTCGCGCCGAGGGTGCCGACATTCATGATATCGCCCCCGACCATGTTCAGGTTGCCATTGAACTCGGCGTTTCCAGTAACCTTCAACGAGCCCAACGTGGCATTCCCGTTCGTGGTGAGCGTGCCGGTGGTGAAGTTGCCCGAGTTGACGATGGTGCTCGTGCTCAAGGTGGTGATGTTACCAATGCTCACCGTGGCCTCGGACGCTGTGAGCCTACCGGTGTCAATGCTGTTCGCGTCGAGGGTGCCGGCGTTGATCGTGCTTGCGCCGAGGGTGCCGACATCCATGATATCGCCCCCGCCCATGTTCAGATTACCGCCGACACTCAGGTTGCCATCTAACCCGGTGTCTCCAGTAACCCGCAGCGAGCCCAACGTGGCCTGGCCGTTCGTCGTGAGCGGACCATTTATCGTCACCGGCGCGTCGAATGTCGATGTTGCTTTGACCGTGAGGGTGTCGGTGTTGCGCGCGCCGATCTGGGTTGTTGTTGGGCCTAGGCCGGAATTAGCACCAAGAATGGTATTGCCATAGAATTCATGCTTGTCGGTGGGGGAATTGCCGAACCGGGTGCTGCCGTTGACTGTAAGGTCGCCGGTAACAGCGACGTTGCCGCCGACGTCGACGTTATGCGTTGCAGTTAGGTAGCTGGTGCCGACGTCACCGAAGTGGCCATGCACGGCGATGAGGTTGGTGACACCAGAGATGTCGCCAGGGTTTGGCGCGTCGATCTGAACTTGCGATCGAGCCTCGGTCGCCAACATCCAGAGTGTTGACACGGCAAGAGCCGTTGCCAGCGTAAGCCCGCGACAAGGATTGCGGCGCAGCACGTTCTTGCCACGCGGGCCCGACGCAACAGGTTCGGTCTGCATGATAAGTCAGCTCCCCACGCTAATGTCGGAGCGGGAGCTTAGCCAGGGTGCTCTCGAAAGTGATTGTCTGGGAATCCCAGGCGTTGACTACGCGTCCGGTATCAGGAATTGACGCAGTCTGTTGCAGTCCGGCCATACCGCTTCGGCCGCGGCGCGCCTACGCGCCGAGCCCGCGAACCCTTGTAGCGTAGGTGCCGAAGGCGATGCCTTGATGTTCAGTCCCGGAGAGAGATGGAATCAGCGCAAATGATTCCGCATCACTTCGGGACTGAACAACCAGCAACCCTGTTGCTGATAACGATTGAAGGCCGTACTCTGACCATTTCAGAAGTCGATTTTCCTGGCTGGCAGAGGAGGATCGACTTTGCCGCTCCCCGACTCTGGCTCAATGAATGGCATGACCGCGGAAACGGTTCCAATCAGCGTACTCGATACCGGCCTGGTCGGGCCACACGAGCGGTTCCCGCTTTGGCGCGAGGCGTTGGCGCCAACCCACGAGGCTCTTCCACCCGAAGATTCCGAGCCCGGCAACTTCCATGGATGGGCACGCACCCGGCATCTCGGCCAGGCGCTGCTGCTGGAATCGCGCGCGACACCGCAACGCCTGGTGCGCTCGCCGCGTTCGGTACGAGCCGATCATCTCGACCACTACATCATCCGGTTTCAGAAGTCCGGCCGCTGGGTCGGCGACGTGGGTGGCCGCACTGTTGCAGCAGAGCCCGGCAGCGTAATGGTGCTCGACATGGCGCGCCCCACGGACGCACTTACGACGGAGATCGAAAACATCAACCTGATGTTGCCGCGCGACGCACTCGACGATCTGTTGCCCCCGTTCCCGATGCACGGTCTGGTTCTTCAGACTGGCACGGCAGCTCTGCTGCGCAGCCATTTGCTCGAGCTCGCCGCCCTCCCGAGGCTGCAGACGAGTGACGCCCAGCTCATCGCTAACGCGACCTTGAGTCTGGTGGCGGCTAGCCTGGCTCCCGCTCGCGATGCGGGGGAGAATGCCCGCGGCATTCTCGAGATGGCGATGATCGGGGAGGTTAGGCGCTACATCGATCGCCACCTTCTCGAGCCAGATCTTACTCCGCAGAGAATTGGCCAGGCCTTGGGGCTGTCACGCTCAACGCTTTATGCCGTCTGCAAACCCATGGGCGGGGTCGCCGCCTTCATCCAGAAACGCAGGCTCAGATTCGTCCACGCCATTCTGACGGATCCGCGCGACCGCCGCCGCATAGCGGAGATCGCCGAGCAATACGGCTTCGCCAGCGCGGCGCACTTCAGCCGGGCATTCCGCCACGCTTACGGCTACAGCCCGCGCGAGGCCCGTGAGACCGGCACAGCCCGCCCGCCGGAGACAAACGAGGCTGCGATCGCTGACGGCGCGGCTTACGCAACCTGGGTCCGCCGGCTTTGCGGCTGAGGCGCATCGCATCGACCAGCGCGATATGTAGTCGGAACATTCCGATTTTGAACCCGTCGAGTTCAAACGGTCGCATGAAACGGCGCTTGCGTGGCGACAAGATCAGTAGCCTGGTCTTAAACCAGGC
>JAWLCO010000093.1:0-15135 GCA_041687075.1 Hyphomicrobiaceae bacterium
CGCGACCACGACAGGCGGCTCGAGATAGCCCTGATGGGCTGTGTCGACCTTGACGCTGAATTCACCGGTCGCGGCCGCCTCGGCAATGGCCGTTCCGGTATTGCCACGGGCAATTACGGTGCGAGAGCAGACGTTGCTGGGAGAACGCGGCGCGGGCTCGACGCCCTTGGTCATCACGTGCGGATGCAGCACCGGCGCATCGGGCTTGATCGCCTCGGCGAGATCGACCACCGGCGGCAGCGGCTCGTACTCGACCTCGATCAGCTCCAGCGCTTCTTCCGCAGTATGGATATCGACGGCGGCGACGGCGGCCACGGGCTGCCCGACCCAGAACACCTTCTCGCGCGCCATATTGGCCTGGCCGACGACCCAGACGTCGAAGCTCCCATCGCCCATGGTCACAGCAGCGCCGAGGGGCAGGTCGACGAAGTCTGCCGCTGTTACCACCGCCAGCACACCTTTGAGGGCCTCAGCCTTGCTCGTGTCGATCCGCCGAAGCCGGGCATGGGCATGCGGGCTGCGCAGCAGTTTCGCATGAGCCAGATCGCGCAGGTGCAGGTCCGCAGGATAGGTCGCCTTGCCGGTCACGCGTTCCCGTGCATCGACGCGCGGCAGGCGCTTGCCGACAACCCGCAGTTCTTTGGTGGGGCTCGATACTGTCATGACCTCACTCCCCCTCCGTAGCAGCCGCGACGGCGGCAATCGCTGTGACGATCTTGTCGTAGCCTGTGCAGCGGCACAGGTTGCCGGCGATGGCGTGGCGGATCTCCGCCTCGGTCGGCCGCGGGTTGGCATCGAGCAGTGCCTTGGCAGACATCACGATCCCCGGCGTGCAGAAGCCGCACTGCGTTCCCCCATGCTCCACCAGCGCCTGCTGGATGGGATCGAGAGCCGATCCTTCGGACAAGCCCTCGATCGTCACGATCTCATGTCCCGGCGCTTCCACGGCGAGCATCAGGCAGGCGTTGACCGGCAGTCCGTCGACCAGCACCGTGCAGGTGCCGCAATTGCCGTTGCTGCAACCTTCCTTCGTGCCCGTGAGGCCAAGCCTGTCCCGAAGCAGATCGAGCAGGGTGTCACGCGGGTCGGCGAGCACGTCGTGCTCCTCGCCATTCACGGTGCATTGGATGAGCTTTTTCATGGGGCTTCGACCTCCACGCCGAGCGACTTGCAGCAGGCTGCAAGGGCACGAGCGGTCAGAACAGATACGAGTGTCCGGCGGTAGTCCGCGCTGCCGCGGGTATCGGAAATCGGCCGCGCATCAGCCGCGGCGAGTCGACCGGCGTCCTCCAGCAGAGCGCCACCTGGAGCTTCGCCGATGAGTTTCTTTTCGGCCGTTTCTGCCCGTAGCGGCGTCGGCCCGACCGATGCGAGCGCGATGCGCGCGTCGGAAATGCGCCCTTGCTCATCAAGGCTGATCCACGTGCCGGAACCAGCCACTGCGATGTCCATTTCACGACGCGGCGTGAAGCGCAGGTAATGCGCTGCCGAACGCGGGTGCGGTGACGGCAGGACGACAGTTGTCAGGATTTCTCCCGCCTGCAGCGTGGTTCTGCCCGGCCCTGCGAACAGGCTCTCGAGGTCGACCTCGCGGGTTCCGCCAGGCCCCGCAATTCGCGCCCTGGCCCGGTAGCAGATCAGCGCCGGCACACCATCGGCGGAAGGGGCGGCGTTGGAGATGTTGCCGCCGAGGCTCGCGCGGCTCTGCACCTGAATGCTGCCGATCAGACGTACTGAATGGGCGATGGCCGGATAATCGGAGCAAACACGCGGATGCCGGGCGATCGCCGTGGCACTTGCGGCCGCACCGATGGACAGCCCGCCATCGGGCAGCTCTTCGATAGCCGTGAGATCCGGCACCCGCTTCAGATCGATGACGAGCCCGACCGTGCGCCGGCCCTCGCGCATCTGTGGGATCAAGTCCGTCCCGCCGGCGAGCGGGCGCGCTTCCGGCTCCTGCATCAGCCGGACAGCGCCTTCGATGCTGTCCGGGCATTGATAAGCGAATTCTCTCAATGGTCTGCTCCCCCGCGAGCCGCTTGCGGTGACTTCGCGTTGAAGTAGACCCAGCGGACGCTTGATGTCCATCTATAGACAGGCCGCAGCGGGTCGACGTTCAGGTTCTGGCTGGCATGGGTGCGGTGGCAATGTCAGGATCTGGAGCGCGTGGCGGATCCCGGAGCATGGAATGCGATTGGCGACCTTCAATCTCGAAAGTCTTGACCTGCCGCCAAAAGCGAAGATTCCGATCGAGGTCCGGGCGGAGGCGCTGCGGCCGGCTCTCGCGCGGCTCGATGCCGACATTCTGTGCCTGCAGGAAGTGAACGGCCAGCACGTTCCCGATCGTCCCGAGCGTGTCCTCGCGGCCCTCGATCATGTTCTCGAAGGCACGGCCTACGCCGAGTTCCACCGCCTTTCGACCAGCGGCTCCGACGGCATCGGGGTCGCCGACGTGCACAACGTGGTGACGTTATCGCGTTATCCCATCCGCTCTGCGCGAGAGGTCCTGCACGACCTGGTCCCGTCGCCGAAGTGCCGGCTGGTGACTGCCATCCCGGAATCCACCGAGCCCGAGCCGGTCGAGTTCGACCGCCCCTTGCTTTTGACCGAAGTCGAGCTGCCCGGCGGCGAGTTGCTGATCGTCGTGAATCTTCACCTCAGGGCGCCGCTCGCGGCCGCCATTCCCGGCCAGAAGCTAAGCGCATTCGTCTGGAAAAGCATCGGTGGATGGGCGGAAGGCTACTTCCTTTCAGCCGTTCGCCGCGCGGGTCAAGCCTTGGAGTTGCGGCTGCTGCTGGAAGAGCTGTTCACGGCGGACCCGCATCGGCTCATCGCGGTGGCGGGCGATTTCAATGCGGAGGACCACGACACGGCGCTCCGCATCGCCATCGGCGCGGAGGAGGACACGGGCAATGGCGCGCTCAGCCCGCACTCCCTCGTGCTGCTCGACCGTGCCATTCCAGCAGACCGCTGCTGGAGCGTCCTCCATCACGGCCGCCCACAGATGCTGGACCACATCCTTGTGAGCCGCGCGCTTTACGGCCACTTCCGCGAAATCGAGGTGCACAACGAAACGCTCGGAGACGAACTGGTCGGCTTCGGCAAAGGCACTCGCTCAGCCGCATCCTACCACGCGCCCATGGTGGCGGAGTTTGCGTTCTGAGCTTCGGCTAAGCGGCGTTTCCCGCTTCGAGCGCATTCAGTCGCTCGCGATACTGCGCAGCGAACTGGGCGAAACGGCCCTCGGCGATGGCTTCGCGGATGGCAGCCATCAGCTCCTGGTAGAACCAGACGTTGTTCCAGGTGAGCAGCATTGAGCCAAGGTATTCGCCGGCCTTCACGAGGTGATGCAGGTAGGCGCGCGAATACTCGCGCGAGCCAGGACAGTTGCTCCTCTCGTCCAGCGGGCGCGGGTCCTCGGCGTGGCGCGCGTTGCGCAGGTTCACGCGGCCATTCCAGGTGAATGCCAGCCCGTGACGACCCGCGCGCGTCGGCATCACGCAGTCGAACATGTCTATGCCGCGGGCGACGCCCTCAATCAGATCGGACGGCGTGCCGACACCCATGAGATACCGCGGCTTGTCCGTTGGCAGGTGCGGCGTCGTCTGCTCGAGCGTCTCCAGCATCGCCGCCTGCCCCTCGCCCACCGCAAGCCCGCCGACGGCGTAGCCGGGCAAATCCAGCGCCACGAGCTCTTCGGCTGACCGGCGCCGCAGATCGGGATAGACGCCGCCCTGCACGATGCCGAACAGCGCCTGCCCGGGAGCGCTTCTCTCCGCAAAGGCGCGCCTGCACCGTTCCGCCCAGCGCAGCGACAGCTCCATGGCCCGCCGCGCCTCATCGGCAGTTGCCGGAAAGGCAATGCACTCGTCGAGCTGCATCTGGATGTCGCTGCCGAGCAGGCACTGGATCTCGATCGCGCGCTCCGGCGTCAGCATGTGCTTCCCGCCGTCCACGTGCGAGCGGAAGGCAACCCCTTCCTCCGTGATCTTCCGGAGACCGGCAAGTGACATGATCTGGAAGCCGCCGGAGTCCGTCAGGATCGGCCGCGGCCAGCGCATGAAGTCGTGCAGGCCGCCGAGCCGCGCGACGCGCTCCGCTCCGGGACGCAGCATCAGGTGATAGGTGTTGGCGAGAATGATATCGGCGCCCGCCTGGCGCACCTGCTCAGGGTAGAGCGCCTTCACGCTTGCGGCAGTGCCGACCGGCATGAACGCCGGCGTGCGGATGATGCCACGGGGTGTCGTGACCTCGCCGAGGCGCGCGCCGGCATCCTGCGCGATGAGCCGGTAGCCGAACGCGTCAGTCATCGTATTCCTGATCGTGAACCGGTGCGCCCGCAGCCTGCCTGTCGAGTGACTCGCGGTAGCGGATGCAGCCGCGCAGGAACTTCGGCCAGGGCGGCACGGCGATCGACGGGTCGACCTTTTCCGGGAGCAGCGCCCACATGTCCGGATGATGCCAGCAGAGCTCGTGGCCCGTGGCGTCCCGATGCTGGCGAATGGCGGCGCGGAGCTTCCTTACCTCGCTGATCAGCGCGTCACGCTCCATAGCGTCGAGGTCTTCGTCCATGCTCACTCCTCGGTCCTGAACAGCAGGCACGCATCGCCGTAGGAATAGAATCGATAGCCGGCCGAAATCGCATGAGCATAGGCGCGCTTCATGCGGTCCAGGCCAGTGAAGGCCGACACCAGCATGAACAGTGTCGAGCGCGGAAGGTGGAAGTTCGTCATCATGATATCGACGGCGCGGAACCGATAACCCGGCGTGACGAAAAGCGCCGTCTCATCCGCGAAAGGTCGTATCTGGCCGTTTTCGTCGGCTGCGGTCTCCAGCGTCCGGAGGGCGGTGCTGCCGACGGCCACGATCCTGCCGCCGGAGCGGCGCGCTGCATTGAGCGCTGCGGCCGTTTCCGCGGTGATCTCGCCCCACTCCGCGTGCATCCGGTGCTCGCGCGTGTCCTCCACCTTCACCGGCAGGAACGTGCCGGCGCCGACGTGGAGCGTCACGAACTGCCGTCCGATGCCCCGTTCATCGAGCCGCGCCAGCAGTCGATCGGTGAAGTGCAGACCGGCCGTCGGCGCTGCGACGGCGCCCTCGCGGCGCGCAAAGACGGTCTGGTAGGCCGTCCGATCATCCTCGGTCGCGGGCCGGCGGCCGGCGATGTAAGGAGGCAGCGGCGCGTTCCCCAGCGCATCGATGGCCTCATCGAGATAGGCGCTGTGCATGGTGAAAGCGAGCTCCACCTCGCCGCCCTCGCCCTTGGCCGCGACGGTCGCATCGAGGGTGCCCAGCAGGCACACGCGCCCCTCGTGGCCGAAGCGAATGAGATCGCCCACCTCGAGCCGCTTGGCCGGGCGAGCGAACGCACGCCAGCGGCTCTCGTCGACGCGCTTGTGCAGGTTGAATTCCACCCGGGCCTCTGCGGCACCGCGGATGCGCGTGCCGGTGAGTGCGGCCGGAATGACCCGCGTGTCGTTGAACACCAGCACGTCGCCGGGCTGCAGCAGGTCCGGCAGGTCCGAGACGGCGCCGTCCGCGAGCTCGGGCTCGCCATTCGGCCGCACCACGAGCAGGCGCGCAGCATCACGCTCCGGCAACGGGTGGAGCGCGATCCGGTCCTCGGGCAATTCGAAGTCGAAGAGATCGGTTCGCAATCGGATGTCCTCGTCTCACTCGAATCTATCTCACCTGGGCGTCCAAAGGGAGGTGCCCTTCCGAGGCCATTCACCGCGCCACGTCAGCGCAGCTTGATTCACGAGGCGCCGGATTGGCATATCACAGTCGAGATTTCGGGCGCTCCGGTTCACCCCTGCTGCGACGCTGAAGCCCCCTGTGCTCTTGATTTCCGTCAAACGACGGGACACGGGCAGCCCCTAACGTCGCGCCGGCCCGGCTCGCTTTCGTTTCTGGCGGCCATCGGAGGAGGCATGAACCCGCAGGTTCTGCAAAAGTATGCGGCACCCCTGCCGCGCTATACGAGCTACCCAACCGCCCCGCACTTCACGTCAGCGGTGGGCCCCGCCACGTATGCCGACTGGCTGCGGCAGCTTGCGCCCGGCGCGGCGCTATCGATTTATGTCCACATCCCGTTCTGCGACCGGCTCTGCTGGTACTGCGGCTGTACGACCAAGGCCACGCAGCAGTACCGGCCGGTTGCCGACTACATGACTGCACTGCTCGAGGAAATCTCCACCGTTTCGGACCTGATCCCGCCGGACTGCCGCACCGTGCACATGCACTGGGGCGGCGGCTCTCCGAGCATCCTGCTGCCCGACGATATCCGGCGGCTCGCGGATGCCCTCACCGGCGCCTTCAATCGTGGCCCCGACGCGGAGTTCGCCGTCGAGGTCGACCCGCGCCACATCGATCCGGAGCGGGTCGCGGCGTTCGCGGCGGCCGGCGTCAATCGCGTGAGCGTCGGCGTGCAGGACTTCAATCCCGCCGTGCAGAAGGCGATCAACCGTGAGCAGTCGGTCGAAATGACCCGCTCGGTCGTCGAGATGTTCCGGGCCGCCGGCGTTGGCAGCATCAACGTCGACCTCGTCTATGGCTTGCCGCATCAGACGCGCGACAGCGTGGATCGGACCATCGAGGAGGTCATCGCACTGGCGCCGGACCGCATCGCGCTCTTCGGTTATGCGCACCTGCCCTCGCGATTGCCGCACCAGCGGCTCATCCCGGACGAATCCCTGCCCGGCATCACCGAGCGCTTCGCCCAGGCGAACCGGGCGGCGAACCGGCTGGTCGCGACGGGCTACCAGCGCATTGGCCTCGACCACTTCGCCCGGCCGGAGGATCCGCTGGCCCGCGGTCCGTTGCATCGGAACTTTCAGGGCTACACCACCGATGCCGCCGATGCGCTGCTGGGGCTCGGGGCTTCTTCGATCGGGAAACTGCCGCAAGGGTACGTGCAGAACAGTCACGCAACGGCCGATTATCAGCGCCGCGTGCTCGCTGGCGATCTTGCCACGGTAAAGGGACGCGCGCTGACCGACGAGGACCACGCCCGCAGCTTCGTCATCGAGCGGCTGATGTGCGACCTTCGGTTCCCGGCTGCGGAGCTGGAAGAGCGGTTTCCCGCGCATGCCGAAGCACTGATTGAAGAGGCTGACGCACTGGTCGAAGCCGATGAGGACAGCCTCGTTGAGCCGGAACTTGACGGCAAGGGCTTCAAAGTCACCGAAAAGGGCAGGGTGTTTCTGCGATCGGTGTGCGCCTGTTTTGACGCGTACCTTGGCGAAGGGCAGGCGAAACACTCTGTGGGTGTTTGACAAACCGCGGGGTGAACGGTCCGGCTATGCTGTTTTCCGCTCACCCGGAGCGCGCTTTTGGCGCTCAAACGAAATTTTCAGGCGGTGGTCTGTTGCTGCCGCAAGCGAGAACTCGTCCTTGAGCTCCTCATTAGCCATTTTTCATGGGTTCTGCGCACCGATATCAGCCTGAGTTCGGTCATAGCAAATTCTTCGCCTGTATCCGTGCCAGCTCTATTTCGCTGCACCGTGTTTTTGCAAAAACTCGCACGACCAAGGTCTCAAACCGTTAGCTCGCCGAACCGAGCAAGGAATTGCTCCTGCGCCTCACCTGTCGGCCAAGCGTGAAGCCGGGCAAGCTGGTCTGCCAGACGCCGCGGCAGCCCCACTGGCCGGCCGAAGTAGCGTTCAGCCTCCGCCTCGGTGAAGCCGGCGAGACGGGTGGCCTCGAAGAAGGCAGCCATGCGATCGGCTTCCTTGATGGCGACCGCCGTTTCGGGGGAAGGGTCCGGCGGGAGACCGAAGCGGGTGTGGATGGCCCTCAGCAGGCGTATTTCGAATGCCTTGTAATCGAGCCCGATGGCAGCCTTGAACGGGCTGATCAGGTCGCCGACCACGTATTCGGGCGCATCATGCAGGAGCGCCATCAGCCGGTTGAGGCGCGGGTAACCTGGATTGAGCGCCGTGACGATCTCCTCGACCACAAGGCAATGCTGCGCAACTGAAAAGGCGTGTGTTCCGACCGTCTGGCCGTTCCAGCGCGCCACGCGGGCGAGCCCGTGGGCAATGTCCTCGATCTCGATGTCGAGCGGAGATGGGTCCAGTAGGTCGAGGCGGCGTCCCGACAGCATCCGCTGCCACGCACGCGGCTTTTCAGCGGAACTCGGTCCGGCTCCCGTCTGTCTGCGAGGCTTGCTCATGGGCGCGGCGGAGTGAAAGTCCGTTGCAGCTCGGCGCAGGCGGAATGGCGGTGGCAGCTCGTCAGGTGATCGTTCACCATGCCGACCGACTGCATGAAGGCATAGACAGTCGTCGGCCCGACAAAGCGAAAGCCTTCCCTTTTGAGCGCCTTGGAGATGCGCGCCGAGAGCTCGGTCGTGCCGGGCACCTGATCCATACCGCGCCGGCTGTTCACGATCGGGCCGTCCGGCAGGAAGCTCCACAGGAACGACGCGAATGACTGCTTATCGGCCAGTTTCAGAAACGCGCGCGCATTCTCGATCGTCGCCTCGATCTTGAGCCGGTTGCGAACGATACCGGCATCGGCCATCAGGCGCGCAACGTCGGTATCTCCATACCTTGCGATCTTCCCAGGGTCGAAACCGTTGAAAGCACGGCGGAAGTTGTCGCGCTTGCGCAGGATTGTGATCCAGGAGAGGCCGGACTGGAAACCCTCCAGCACGAGCTTCTCGAAGAGCGCCAGGCTGTCTGCCTTCGGCACGCCCCACTCCTCGTCGTGGTAGCGGATATAGAGCGGGTCGGACCCGGCCCATGTGCAACGGCCGAGATCGGTGCTGGTCTGCTCGACGGCTGCCACGTTACACCTTCGCCTTGTCGTCGCGGGTGGGAATGCCGAACCGGACCCAGGACGGGAGGTTGACCGCGACAGGCACGCCGCCCGCTGTGATCGGCTGGCCCTTGCCGAGCGCTTCACCGGCCCGGTCGAGCCGCAGCAGCGCAAGCCCGCGATGACCCGCCACTGAGCCCACCGATCCGATCACCGCATCGCCTGCCTTGACCTCGGCGCCGGACTGCAGTGGCTCCGGACCGTCCACTGGCACGACGCGCTTGCGCGCTGTCGAACGGTGCTCCATCCGCGAGACCACCTCCTGCCCGACATAGCAGCCTTTCTCGAAGCTGACACCACCGAGCTGATCGAACAGGGCCTCGTGCGGAAAGGCATCACCCAGCACGTAATCGCGACCGCCTTCCGGCACTCCGAGACCGATGCGGTGCGCGTGGTAATCGTCCTCCGCCGCAAGGGCTGCCCCCGCTGCCGTTTCCCATGCCATCGCTGCCGGAGCGATGGCCCGCCACCCCAGCCCGGCAATCCTCGGGTCGGGATAGACGATGGCCGGGGCTTCCAGCTTCGGGCCGCCTTCCCCCCACAGCGCCGCAACAGAAGACTCGTCCGAGGCGTCGGTAATGGCCACATCGGCGCGCAGCTTGTAGAACGTGAGCCGCCTGGTAAGGTCGGCCGCCTTCTCCCGTCGCGTGTCGAGGAGGAAACCTCCTTCCGTCCGGACGACGAAGAAGTCGAACAGGATCTTGCCCTGCGGCGTCAGAAGGCCGGCGAATATGGCCGGCTGCTTCTCGAGCAGGTCCAGGTCGGCGGTGATGAGGCCCTGCAGCAGCTTGGCTGCCTCGGCGCCCGATACGCGCACCACGCCCCGGTCGATGAGCGGTGCAACGTTCATGCTCGTCATGATGTAAACCCCGATCCCTTGCACCCGGGCACAAAATGAAGCACTGGCAGCCGGGGTACGGAAGTAGCTAAGTACGTAAGCGGCGCCTCGCGGCGAGGCAAGCGGATGGAGGCATGAGCTATGCCGGAGACATTTGACCTGGTGCTGAAGGGCGGCACCGTCGTCAATCACGATGGGACCGGGGTGCGTGACATCGGCATCCGCAACGGCCGCATCGCCGCACTCGGCAGCTTCGCCGCCGAGGCCGCCGGCGAGGTGATCGACTGCACGGGGCTCCACGTTCTTCCCGGCGTGATCGACACGCAGGTCCATTTCCGCGAGCCCGGTCTCGAGCAGAAGGAGGATCTGGAAACGGGCAGCCGTGCCGCCGTGCTCGGCGGGGTGACGGCCGTATTCGAGATGCCCAACACGCGACCCTTGACGACGAGCGCCGAAGCTCTGGCCGACAAGATCCGCCGCGCCCGCCACCGCATGTTCTGCGACTTCGCATTCTACGTCGGCGCCACTCGTGAAAACGTGGACGACATTCCGGAGCTGGAGCGGCTCGAAGGCTCGGCGGGCATCAAGGTGTTCATGGGGGCCTCCACCGGCGAGCTGCTGGTCGAGGACGAGCCGACGCTCGACCGGATCATCGCCACGATTCGCCGCCGGGCGGCCTTTCATGCCGAGGATGAAGCGCGGCTCAGGGAACGCGCGGGGTTGCGCCGCCCGGGGGATGCCTCATCGCATCCCGAGTGGCGGGACGAGATCGCGGCGCTGACGGCCACCCAGCGACTCGTGCGGCTCGCCGAGAAGCACGGCCGGCGCGTCCACATCCTGCATGTCTCGACGGCCGAGGAGATGGCATTCCTGGCTGACCACAAGGAGTGGGCGAGTGTCGAGGTCACGCCGCATCACCTGACGCTGGTCGCGCCGGACTGCTATCAACGGCTTGGCACCTTCACCCAGATGAACCCGCCTGTCCGCGACGAGCGGCACCGGCAGGCGATCTGGGCGGCTCTGTCTGCGGGCGTCGTCGATGTTCTCGGCTCCGACCACGCTCCGCACACGCGCGAAGAGAAGGACCACCCCTACCCGCAGAGCCATTCCGGCATGACGGGCGTGCAGACGCTCGTGCCGATCATGCTCGACCACGTCAATGCCGGGCGGCTGTCGCTCGAGCGCCTTGTCGATCTTACGAGCCACGGGCCCCAGCGGCTGTTCGGCATCCGCAACAAGGGCCGCATCGCCGCCGGCTATGACGGCGACCTCACCATCGTCGATCTGAAGCGCCAGGAAACAATCGAGGACTCGATGATCGCCAGCCGTTGCGGCTGGACGCCATACCACGGCGTAACCGTCAAAGGCTGGCCGGTCGGCACATTGGTGCGTGGTCACCGCGTGATGTGGGACGGCGAGGTGCTGGGCGCAGCTCCCGGTGAGCCGGTGCGATTCTACGAGGCGGCCTGAAACCAGCAGCTTGACGCACCGCCTCGGCTGCAGGAAGACGTTCGCCCGAACCGCCCAAGAAGGAGCAAGTGCCATGAGTGTCGCCGCGGGCCGCGAGTTCCTGAGCATCCCCGGACCGACGACGGTTCCCGACGAGGTCCTGCGGGCCATGCACCGGCCGGCGGTCGACATCTACTCGGGCGGTCTGATCGACGTGACGATGAGCCTGCTCGCCGACCTGAAGCGCGTGTTCCGCACCAGCGGGCGAACGTACATGTACGCGGCCAACGGCCATGGCGCGTGGGAGGCGGCGCTCTGCAACGTGCTTTCACGCGGCGACAAGGTGCTGGTGCTCGAAAGCGGCCGTTTTGCCCTCGGCTGGGGCGAGATGGGTGAGAAGCTCGGCCTCGACGTCGAGGTGCTCGAGGGCGACTGGCGCCGCGCCGTGCGGCCGGACGAGGTTGAAGAACGTCTGAGGGCAGACAAGGCGCACACCATCAGGGCCGTCCTCGTCGTTCAGGTCGACACCGCGTCCGGCGTCGTCAACGACATCCCTGCAATCTCGAAGGCCATTCGTGCTGCCAATCATCCGGCCCTGTTCATGGTCGATGCCGTGGCCTCGCTCGGCACCATGCCGTTCGAGATGGACGCCTGGGGCATCGACGTCGCCGTCTCGGGCTCGCAGAAAGGGCTGATGACGCCGCCGGGGCTTGGACTGGTCGCAGCCAGCGAACGCGCCTTCGCGCTCCATACGACCGCCAACCTCAACACGCCCTACTGGGACTGGGGCTTCCGCGAGGGCGAGGAGCATTACCAGAAGTACTGCGGTACGCCACCGGAGCACCTCGTCTACGCCTTGCGCCAGGCAATCGATATGCTCTTCGCGGAAGGCTTCGAGGCAGCGTTCGAGCGCCACCGTTTGCTGGCCGAAGCCGTGCGGCGGGCGGTGTCGGTCTGGTCTGAGGGACAGGCGCTCACCTTCAACATCGCTGCGCCGCACGAACGCGCGAACTCGGTTACTACGGTGCTCTGGCAACGCGAGGGCGGGCCGCAGCCGCTGATCGACTACGCGCGGGAGAAGTGCGGTGTCGTCCTCGGCGTTGGCATCGGCGGACTGTCGGGCAAAGCCTTCCGTATCGCCCACATGGGCCACGTGAATGCGCCGATGGTGCTGGGCACGCTGGGCGTGGTGGAGACCGCGCTTGCCGCCCTCGGCATTCCCCATGGCCGCGGCGGCGTGCAGGCAGCGATCGAGTGGCTGGGAGAGAGCGTGCGGCCCTGATTGCCGGCCGTCAGTTCAGCACCTCGATTTCAGCGCCCATGTCCGGATGCAGCACGAGGCGGTATCGTGCGTTGCTGCACTGGAGGAACCAGACGGTGCTCAGGGGCTTCGATGCGCGCTCGTCCCGCTCGGCCTTGATCGGCTTTTCGCAAGGATGGCCCTGCTCGCGCACGCGCACTGCAAGGATTTCAAGCGGGGCCTCTTGTTGCGCAGCGGCATCCGCTGCCACCACTCCGAGCGCAATCAGCGCCAGAATGGGAGCCAGCAGAAGCCGGCGTGTTGCAGGTCGGACCGGATTGGCTTCAGGCATGGCTCATCTGTCCACAGATTGAGGCGTCTGGCGAACATGAGGAGCCGCCTCGAGGTTCCGGACGACTTGCAGATGCGGTTAAATTCGCCCCTCCACGACGCCATGACAGGCGACGAGACGGTCGCCGGCGGAGGCGAGTTCCGGCTGCTCGCGGCGGCAGCGCTCCGCCTGGAACGGGCAGCGGGGATGAAAGCCGCAGCCCTTGGGCGGATTGATCGGGTTCGGGATTTCGCCTTCGACCGGACGGCGCACGCGGCCGGTCATCTCCAGATCGGGGATGGCATCGAGCAGCATGCGCGTATAGGGGTGACGGGGGTTGGCGAACAGCTCGCGCGGCGGCGCCACCTCGACGAGCCGCCCGAGATAAAGGACGCCAATGCGAGTCGCCATATGGCGGACGACGGCGAGGTTATGGCTGATGAAGAGATACGTCAGCCCCAACCGGTCCTGCAGGTCACGCATCAGGTTGAGTATCTGCGCCTGCACGGAGACGTCGAGCGCTGACGTCGGCTCGTCGCAGACGATGAACTCCGGATTGGCTGCAAGCGCGCGGGCGATGGCGATCCGCTGCCGCTGGCCGCCGGAGAACTCGTGCGGATATTTGCGTCCGTCCGCGGGATCGAGACCGACCAGCTCCAACAGCTCCGCCACGCGACCTTCGATCTCCTGCCGATCGCGCATCAGCCCGAACGCCCGCAGCGGTTCGGCAATGACCCGGTCGACGCGCCAGCGCGGGTTGAGGCTGGCGTAAGGATCCTGGAAGATCATCTGGATGCGGCGGCGCAGGTCGGCTCGCCTTTCGCGCGCTTCGGCGCTGCTCATCGAAACTGCTTCGATGCGCACGTCGCCGTCGCTGGGAGGCAGCAGGCCGACGATGATCCTGGCAATGGTCGACTTGCCGGACCCGGACTCGCCGACAAGCGCGAATGTCTCCCGCCGGCCGATGGCGAAGGAAACGTCGGCGACCGCGGTGAGCGTCTGGCGCGGCCGGCCCTCGACCACGCGATTGAGCCATGGCCCCGAAATATCGAACACGCGCCAGAGCCGGTCGACCTCGACAAGAGGCGCAGGGCTCATGACATCGCCTCCTGCGGCTCGGCGAGCCAGCAGGCTACCTGCGCGCGATCGTCACCGGCGAGCAGCGGCCGCTCGACCCGGCAACGGTCGATAGCGCGCGGGCAGCGCGGGTTGAAGGCGCAGCCGGACGGGCGCGCGTTGAGCCTCGGCATGGAGCCAGTGATCTGCACGAGGCGGTCGGCTTCACCGGCAAGTGTCGGGATGGAGCCCATCAGCCCTCGCGTGTAGGGGTGCCGCGGCTGCTTCAGCACGTTGCGCACCGGCCCGATCTCGACGATGCGGCCAGCGTACATGACAGCCACGCGATCCGCCATTTCGGCAATTACGCCCATGTCGTGCGTGATCAGTATGACGGACGTGCCGTGGCTCTTCGCCAGGTTCTTCAGAAGCGTGATGATCTGCGCCTGGACCGAGACGTCGAGCGCGGTTGTCGGCTCGTCGGCGATGATCAGCTCCGGGTTGGTGCAGAGGACCATGGCCAGCACGACGCGCTGGCGCATGCCGCCGGAAAGCTCGTGCGGGTAGGCGTCGATGCGCTGCTCCGGCGCCGGAATGCCAACCTCCCCCAGCAACTCGATCGCACGCTCGCGGGCGCGTGCGGCAGAGATGTCGAGGTGCACCGTCATGGTCTCGACGATCTGCTCGCCGATGCGGAACAGCGGGTTGAGGCTCGTCAGCGGGTCCTGGAACACCATGCCGATGCGCCTGCCGCGGATCTTGCGCAACGCCGAGATCGGCAGGTTATCGATGCGCTTGCCCTTGAGGCGAATCTCGCCTGAGGTGATCCGGCCCGGCGGTTCGATGAGCCCGATGATCGCGGCTCCCGTGACCGACTTCCCAGCTCCGGACTCGCCCACCACGCCCAGCACCTCACCCTCGGCGATGTCGAACGAGACATCCTCGAGCGCCACCAGATCGGCGCGCCGCGTCGCGAAAGCGACGTTCAGATTGCGGACGGAGAGCACCGGTGCCGTCATCGCAAGCAGCCTCCGGCGGAGGCAATAGCCCCAAGCCGCACGCCCGCCGTCTCCCCTCCCCCTTGCGGAGAGGCATTGGGGGTGGGGGTGTCCGAAATCCGACGCTGCGTTCGCCGCCCCACCCCGCCCGCGCACCTGCGCCGCGCCGCCCTCCCCGTCAAGTTCAAGGAGAGGGCTTGGGGAGCGATGGCCGGCGGGCCCTGTCGACAACGCCAGATCGCGGAGCAAGTGCCCGCCGTCTCCCCTCCCCCTTGCGGGGAGGGGTTGGGGGTGGGGGTGCCCGAATGCCGACGCCGCGCCCGTCGCCCCACCCCGCCCGCGCACCTGCGCCGCGCCGCCCTCCTCGTCAAGTTCAAGGAGAGGGCTTGGGGAGCGATGGCCG
>JAWLCO010000094.1:0-15060 GCA_041687075.1 Hyphomicrobiaceae bacterium
AACCTGTAACGCCGTCGTGTCCACTGACGCAGAAGAAGCACTGGCCGCCGCCGAGGAGACGGACGCTGCCATCGCCAAGGGCGCCGGGGTCGGCCCGCTTGCCGGAGTGCCGCTCGCGCACAAGGATATGTTCGATCGCGTCGGCAAGATCCCGAGCTGGGGGGCCCGCATCCGCCGCGATAAGCCGTGCAACGAGGACAGCACGCTGATTGCCCGGCTCAAGGCCGCGGGCAGCATCCAGATCGCGGCGCTGCACATGACTGAGTTCGCTTTCGGGCCGACGGGGCACAACTACGTCATCGGCCACGCGCGCAATCCATGGGACACCTCCCGCATTCCGGGCGGCTCGTCCAGCGGCTCAGCGATCTGTGTGGCGACGGGCGTCGTGCCGGCCGCGCTCGGCTCCGACACGGCGGGCTCGCTGCGCATCCCGGCGGCCGCCTGCAACGTCGTTTCCATGAAGCCGACCTGGAGCCGCGTGTCGCGCGCCGGCGCCATGCCGCTGTCGCCCTCGCTCGACTGCATCGGCCCGATTGCGCGCGATGTCCGCGATCTCGCGCTGCTGCTGGGGCTGATCGCAGGACATGATCCGCGGGATGGCTTCAGCTCGCACCGTCCGGTCCCGGACTATCTCGGCCTCATCGACCAGCCGGTGGACGGCATCCGCATCGGCGTCGATGAGCGGCTGATCGGCGAGACACATCCCGAGGTGCAGCAGCGGTTCGAAGGAACCCTCAAGATCCTGGAGAAGGCCGGCGCGAAGCGCATTGCCGTGCGCTTCCAGGACTGGAAGACCCTCGACCACCTGGGCCAGCTCCTGCAGCTACCCGAGGTCGCCTCGGCGCACGGACCATTTCTGCGCAAGCGCGGCGCCGATTACGGCCCGCAGGTGCGTGCGCGCATGGAGTTCGGCCACTTCATCCCTGGCGCGGATTACGCGACGGCGCTGCGCGCCCGCGGCACCATTCTCGCCAAGGTGCTGACGGAGACCTTCGGCAATTGCGACATGGTCATTCTGCCGACCCTCGCCGATCCATTGCCCACCGTCGAGGAGCTGGATGTCGGCGGCGGCCCCGCCCTCATGGCCGCCCTGACCCGCGTGATCCTCTACACGCGCCCGGTGAACTATCTCGGCCTGCCGGCGCTCACGCTGCCCTATCCGCGGGAAGGTTACTTGCCGAACGGGTTCCAGATTGTCGGGCGCCCGTTTGACGAGGCGCGGATGCTGGCGCTGGGACGGGCGTATCAGAAGGAGGTGCCGGGGGAGGTTGTTGAAACTAGTTAGCAACGCCCTTCCTTCGAAGAGCAAATATCTCTGGATTACGCTTATGGGGTCCCTGAAGAACCTGAATTTCAGATGCAGATTCACTTAGATACATGAGCAAGACTTCGTCTTGCTCTCCTATAAGTAGAGGAGAAGCCGTCCTTCCACCGACTACGTCCTTAGACAAGTTACACTCCATAGCACAGCCATAAATGCGGCCGGTTATTCTTAAAGAGATTTCCTCTTCCCCTTTAGCCTGTCCGAATAACCCAGCCGCTAGTCCCGTGATAAACGGCCTCTTATACGTACCGAATGCCGAAATTTGACCTCCAGAAACTTTAAGTTCTAGGTCACATTTAGGGTGAATCCACGTCCCGTCCAAGCTCACGTCTAAACGCTGAGTTATGGCATTACCAAACTTTCGAATAAATTCCACCTTTGGGATTACACTTTGCAGGATCTCTTCCGCTTTCGACTCCTCTTGCTCAGGAATATCCTTTAGTTGGGCAAGAGCACGATCGATATTCTCGTGATAATCTTTAACCTTTAGCGCCTCCTCACACTCTCTTCTCGCCTCTTCGATGAAACCGGCCCCAATCAGCGCAAAGGCTAAGTTGCTCATCGCAATGCTTTCACCCATCGACTTTGCAGCCTTGTAAGCCTTAATCGCCTTTGCTCGCAGCTGAAAAGATTGCAAAGATACGCCAAGATTGTTCCAAGCTAACGCTGTGCGTTGTTTTTCCGGAATGCGCAAGTAATGGTACAGTGCGATATCTTCGCTTCCACGCTCCGAATAGATGTATGCCAGGCTGGAACGGAGGTCGTTATTGCTGGGATCGATTTCGAGAAGCCGTTCAGTCAACCCCAGCACACAACTATCATTGCTATGAATATCTCGTAATGCACCTAGAACTTCTACGAGTAGGTCAGGCTCGTAGCGCTCGCGAATGCGATCCGCGATTCTGGTAGCAGCGTCATTCTCCCTAGCAGCTCTGAAAGCGAGAGCTGCTTGTTTCAAAAGATCGATCGACTTCCGAGGGTCATTGGAAATATTGGCTGCTTTCTCGTAAATGGTCGCCGCAGTACGATATTCCTTATATGATACTAGAGATTTTCCCCAACTCTCAAGTACGTCTACGTTGCCCGGGTTTTCGTCCGCGAGTTTCTTGATTGACCTTATATTCCCGCCCTTTCCGTAACAAATTTGGACTGACTCGCAGTAAGCTTGCCAACCTGCAAGATCCAAATTAGAAACATTTTCACGGCACGCAGCGTCGACTTTCCGAATTACTTCCTCATCTCCGTCGAACGTGGCTATCAAGATCGCGATGCGATAATTCTCATAGGTCCACTCTGGCAACGGGTTCTTCCACCACTCCGACCCTTGTTCGACGTCAGTTCGAGCTTTAGCTGGGGGAGAACTCACCGCACCAGTTGTCGAGGTGACAGGATGGGGCATTGGACGCAATGCCCGTATCATTTGGATTACTTTAAGGAAGGCAGCCTCTGGATTATTTCGGTCAAATTGTACGTATTCGACGTTACCTTCTAATCCGCCCGGCTTTCTGACACCATTTTCAATCAAAAGGATCAGTTTCATGCCTCGCCCGACGGCGAGCCCGATCTCTTGTATAATCCAATCCGATGTCTTCCACTCAAATTCATTATCTCGGACGAAATGCCACGATCCAATGCCTCTGGACGGTGCATTTCCTCGAAGGACGCGCTCTTTTCGGGTACATATTCCGATAAACGCGTCCTTTCCCTCCATTTTCTCTAATACTTTCTCAGTCAAATCTTTCGGCTCGGCACGCCTCGCGTGGTCCCAGGTAAAACCCGGAAATGCTTCCGTTAATTCACGCAAGAGGTTGAGAAACTTGCCGACAACTTGCTCATCCTCATCAGTGAAGCTGTGTCCAACGAACACACTTACATTCGACATATTGACTTAGCTCTTAGTTTGCAGGCGTTCGACTCAGCTTTGTGCCTCCGGCACCTCAAACTTCGCCTCCGGATCAAGGAACCGGTTCAGCACGTTCTGCAGCAACCTCGACACGTTGTTCTCAAACCCGTTCACCGGCAAACACCCGCAGAACGTGATCGAGCCCGTCGAGAACACCGCGCCGCCCCCTGGCGTCTCGAAGAAGGTCATGTCGGCGTGGATGAGTTGCTGAGGCGGCTCGCCCGGGATCGTCGTCAGGTGGGTGAGCTGCTCCTCGGGCACCAGCACCCACGGCGCCTCGGGCGGGTGGTTTTCGGAGCGGGCGATGACGATGGCGTGGCGCGGCGTGCCGAGGCGCTTGTCGGTGCGGTCGAGCTCGAAGCCCGCGGCGCCGTGGCCTGAAAGGCCGAAGTCGCCGATCTTCTCGTCCGTGACGCCTTCGAGAATCCACGAAACGCGCGGATCGGAGGCTTCGGGCAGCACGCGGTAGTAGGAGCCGACGAAGTTGCCCTGCGCGGTGAAGCCGACGCCACAAAGCTCCTGCGGCGGACGGCCGTTGCGGCGCCAGAGGCCGCCGTACTCGCCGTCGAGCTGGTTGTAGTACTCGCCGACCGCGGCCGCCCAGGCGCGGATGCCGCCCTCGGCGCGGCGGATCTCGATGAGGCCCGGCTTCTCCTTCGACAGCGCGATCTTCCAGTAGAACCCGTTGCCGCCGAGATAGCAGAAGCGCCCCCCGTTATCGCGGTAGGCCTCGAGCGCATCCAGCATCTCACGCGTGTGATACTCCGGATGCGAGCCGGTCATCACCACGCGGTAATCCTTCAGCAGCTCGTAGCCCTCGTGGTGCAGCTCCCAGTCGGTGATGAGGTCGTAGCTGTAGCCCTTGGCCTCCAGCCAGGCGATGAGGTGGGAGTCGGCAGGGTAGTGCCGGAGCCCCGAGCCGCGGATCTCCGGGTAGGGATAGGTGATGTAGCCGATCCGCACGTTGAGCATCGGCCGGTGCCAACTGGCGAAGCAGATGCCGCTACCGTCTGTGTGATAGTTGTAGGTCGACAGGCCATACTCGCGGTGCTCGCCCGGGTTGTGCGGATAGGCGCCCCAGGCCTTCGACTGCTCCTCCCACGCGGTGCGCCAGGCCGTGTCGGTCAGCCACTCGGGCCGCGCGTGATTGGCGTAGACGACATAGGTGAACGTCGAGACGAGCACGCAGATGTCCGCTGTCTTGCGCCCCTTCGGCACCACGACGAAAAACGGGATGTTCTCCTCTTCGCCGCCCGCCTCGAGCCTCAGTGCGTAGGTGCCGGAGCGCAGATCCTGCGGCACGGTCCACTCGTAGGCGGTCGGCCAGCGGCAATCGTCGATGTCGTCCTCATGGAAATGGATGGCCGCGTATTCCTCGGGCGCGTGCCGCCATGCCATCTCCCGGCCGGTCCATTTCGAGCCGGTAACGGCACGGGTCGGCATGTTGACGAGCTGGCCGTGCAGCCCATGCGGGCCGATGTCGACGATGCGCGTGGATGAGATCTCCTGAGCAAAGTCCCAGCCGGCCACCAGCCCGGCAACCTGCTTCCCGTCTGCCGCCGCCGCAATCTCGTCCGCACTCAGCACATGGTCGAAGATCATCGGCCGCTCGATGCGGCCGTTGAAGGTGAGGCCGCCGTTCTCGTCGCCCGCGGCGCTGATGAAGATGTGGCCGGCACCGAGCGGTTGCGGCAGGTTCACCTCGGCGCCCTCGGTCCCGGCAGGCCCCTCGGGGCGGCCCGCCCTCAAGGCCTGCTGCCCGATGATCGCCTGCCGTGTCCGGGCGTCATAAGTCAGCCAGATGCGATACCAGGTGTGATCGCGAGCCGGGGCCGGGCACTCCAGCCGCTCGCTGGTCTCGCCCAGGCCGAAGGTGCCTACGAAACGTCCCGTCTCGTCCATGCCCAGCCCGACACCGCGGCGGCCCTCGGCATCGAGCAGCGAAAGGATCGCGCAGTTGCGGCCAAGGTGCGTCGGCTGAACGGTCGCGACGAGGGTGAGGCTCGACAGGCCCGCCAGGGCGATGCCGCCGTCGATCCGCGCATAGGAGCCGCGCTGGAAACCGTACTGCTCAGGCTCGCGCACGGCGCGGACGGACGAATCGACCGGCTCCTCGCGAAGGCCGGGGCCAGCGGGGTTCGCGTCGGCAGAGATGACACGCACCAGTCGAGTCGTCACCGGTGCGCCGGTTGCGTTCGAGACCTTGAATGCGATCGTCTCGCCCGGGCGGACGGACAAACGGTCGGCATACCCGGCTAACGGCAACATGGCGCTCCCCTCCCTGATCCGGACCGGCTGCATACGCCGGCTACGGCCAGTTTCGCGAAACCGGCCGTATGCGGTCAAGCCAGAGTAGGAGCTGATCGCACCGGAACGACCCGTCAGGGCGCCAGTGCGTAGGGCAGCTGCGGTGCCTCGGGATCGCTCTCGCCGACGAACTCGCGCGAGCCGTCGCGGCTGTAGATGTCCGGCCGGAACTCGGCACGGCCATCCGCTTCCGCCCACGCGGTGACGTAGGAAAAGATCACCGGGATCGGCTTCGACAGCTTGACGTCGAGCGCCTCGCCAGCCGCGATGACCTCGTGCACGCGCCCCGGCCGCTCCCAGCCCGGCTCGTAGCGCGCGATCCATTCGACGAGCTGGAATACCTCCTGCACGCGCACGCAACCGGCGCTGAACGCACGGCCGCTCTGATTGAAGAGCGACTTCATCGGCGTATCGTGCATGTAGACGATGTGCTCGTTCGGCATATCGATGCGAACGAGGCCGAGCGCGTTCTGCGGCCCGGGCTCCTGGCGGAACTTCACCTTGGCCGGATCGACCGAGCGCCAGTCGATGTTGGTGGTGTTGACCTCCGGTCCGCCGAACCCTTCGAAGGCCCGGATCTGCTGCTCGTACAGGTACTCCGGCTCCTGAATGAGCCTGGGTATCAGATCGAGCTTCGCCACGCTGTCCGGCACACGCCAGTAGGGGAAGAAGTTGAGCCCGCGGATGGTCGTTCTGATGCTCGGGGTCTGACGATCCGGCTTGCCGACGATCACCCGATGCCTGAGGCGCACGATCTCGTCCTCGACGGCCTCGAGCTGGTAGGCCGGGACATTGACCAGCACGTAGCGATTGCCGTCGATCTTCTCCTCCAGCAGGTCGCGGATGCGCCGCTGATTCAGGCGAAGCTGCTCCAGCCGCTGGTAGGCGGAGACGTTCATCTGCGCCAGCGTCGGCCGGTCGATGCGGCCGGTGACGCGCACGCCGTAGCGGCGCTGGAACTCCTTCAGCCCGGCTTCCAGCCGGGCATCGAACGTATAGCTGTAGTCGTGCGAGCGGCCCGCCGGCGGCAGATCACCTTCGATGATGAGGCGCCTGCGGACGTACGGCACGCGCTTGTCCTCATCGCCTGGCCGAAGCGTCCGGCCGGTCGGTATCTCATGCCATCCGCCCTCGGACACGATGTGCTGATAGCGCGCGATGGCTTCGTCCATCTGCCGCAGCATGACCGTGCTGCGCCAGGGGGTGGCATCCGGCCTCAGATCGTTGAGTTCCTCAGGCTCAGGTCTCGCCGCCCGCCGCCTTTGCGCCCTCGGCGTCTGATCGAAGATGCTTTCCCACCAGCGCGCTTCTGTCGCTTGTGCGTTGACGGCCGATGCGCTCAGGCCGAGCGCGCTGGCACTTGCCCCCAGCAGCAGACCACGGCGCGTGACACCCTGGCCCGGATTGGTCCGGCCATCACATTCGGATCTCGATTTCCGCATCAGCTAACTCGACTTGGCTTCGCTCATGATCTGACCGCTGCAGACTAGCAGGGTCCAGGTGGCGCGGCATTGATACCTTGTCGGAAAAGTTTTGACCAAACAAAGGCTGTTGATGCCCGGTGCCAGTCGGCCAAGTATGGCAGCCGCGTCGAATCAGTGATGTAGTCGGACGAGACTCGCGGGCCAGCACGGCCGTCAGTGTATACGTCAGCTTGCAAAGGGCGTCCGGGTCACGCTACCGTGTTTTGGAAGAATTCATACACAAGCCACGTAGCATTGCTCACTAGGGAGAACGCACGATGAGCCATTTCAATCGCCGTCAGATCCTGGCCGCTGGCGCCGCCACGGGCGCTGCGGCAGCACTCGGGATAAAACCGGCTCTGGCGCAGGCCGATTACCCGACGCGGCCCGTGACGGTGGTCTGTCCCTGGGGTGCGGGCGGTGGAACCGACGCGACGGCCCGTATCGTTGCGGCGCTCCTGGAGAAGGATCTCGGACAGCCGTTCAACGTGGTAAACCGGACTGGCGGCTCGGGCGTCGTCGGCCACTCGGCGATCGCAACCGCGCAGCCGGACGGCTACACCCTCGGGATGATCACGGTGGAAATCACCATGATGCACCACCAGGGACTCACGGATCTCAGCCCGAAGGACTACACGCCGCTGGCCCTCATGAACGAGGACCCGCCGGGCATCCAGGTGAAGGCCGACAGCCCGTACAAGACCGTTGCAGAGCTGGCGGAGGCGATCAAGTCGCAGCCCGCGGGCACCTTCAAGGCGTCGGGGACGGGACAGGGCGGCATCTGGCATCTCGCCCTCGTCGGATGGCTGACAGCCATGGGACTCAAGCCGGATCACGTGCCGTGGGTGCCGTCCAACGGCGCCGCCCCGGCAATGCAGGACCTCGCGGCCGGCGGCATCGACATCGTCACCTGCTCGGTGCCGGAAGCCAAGGCCATGCTCGATGCCGGCAAGGCGCGCTCTCTCGCGGTCATGGCCCCCCAGCGGAACGATGCGTTCCCGGATGTGCCGACCCTCAAGGAAGCCGCCGGAATCGACTTCTCTACCGGCGCATGGCGCGGCATTGCGGGTCCGAAGGGCCTGCCCGCCGATATCTCGGCCAAGATCACCGCGTCCCTGAAGAAGGCCTACGAATCCAAGGAATTCAAGGACTTCATGGCCTCCCGCGGCTTCGGCATGATCTGGGGCGACGCTGACGGATTCGCCAAGTACATGGCCGAAAGCGACGCCAAGATGGAGGCAGCCATGAAGGCCGCCGGACTGGCGAAGAAAGCCTGACGCCACTCGATAGCGCGGTACCGGTATTTCAGACGCTCCCCGCGGATTTCATCGACTGAAGTCCGCGGGGAAGGCGGGTGCAGCACCATCTGCATTCGCTTCCGCCCAGCCTTCAGAACCCCGGGGCGAAGCGGCGCAAGCCGTCATCTCGATGCCGCGATACCAACATCCTCTCGGGGGCCGGCATAATCATGCGAGCGAATGACACGATCTCGGGTCTGGTGCTGATCGTGATCAGCACTTTCATGATCTATCTGACCCTCGACTTCCCGGACTTCCCGGGACAGAAGTACGGCCCCTCGCTCTTCCCGCGTATTCTCGGGGCGAGCCTCATCCTGTGCGGCGTGATCCTCATCTTCCGCGGATTGTCGGCCCGTCGCGCAGGCGAGCCCTGGGTTATCTTCGCGGACTGGACCCGCGACCCATGGCATTTCGCGTCGTTTCTGATGCTTCCGGCGCTCGTCCTCATCTACATCCTGGTTTCAGAGCCGATCGGCTTCATTCCCGTTGCCTTTACGATGCTGCTGTTTCTGTTCGTCTGGTTCCGGACGCGCATCATCGTGGCAGTGCCGGTGGCCGCGCTGGCGACCTGGGTCATGTACTGGTTCTTCGCGGTCATGATGCGGGTGCCGCTGCCCCGCGGGCTGCTGACCGAAATTCTTTAGAGGCCTCTGCCGCATGTGGGATGCAATCACTCAGGCCTTCGGCCTCGTTCTCGATCCCTACGTCCTGTGGGTCTGCTTCGCTTCGGCCGTGTTCGGCATGTTCGTCGGCGCCATGCCGGGGCTCACGGCCACCATGGCCACGGCCCTGCTCGTACCGGTCACGTTCTTCATGGATCCGGTGCCTGCGATCGGCGCCATTGTGACCGCGACGGCCATGGCGATCTTCGCTGGCGACATTCCCGGAGCAATGATGAGAATTCCGGGCACGCCGGCCTCTGCCGCCTACACGGACGAAAGCTATCACATGTCCCGCAGGGGACTGCTGGATCTCGCCCTCGGCGCGAACCTGGTGTTCTCGACGGTTGGGGGGCTCTTCGGCGTCGCCATTCTGATCATCGCGGCACCGATACTGGCCGAAGTCGCGCTCAACTTCTCGTCATTCGAATATTTCTGGCTGGCGGGCCTGGGCCTCACCTGCGCGGCCTTCATCGCCCAATCGGATCCGCTGAAGGGCTTCGTTTCCCTGCTGATCGGATTGGCCATTGCCACGGTTGGAATTGACCCTGCGGCCGGGCACCCGCGCTTCACGTTCGGATCGGTCGAGATGCTGCAGGGCATCAGCTTCATCCCGGCGATGATCGGCCTGTTTGCCATCTCTGAACTGTTACGCGGAGTTGTCACGATCGGTCAGGCCGGCGAGGTGCTCAAGCAGCAGGTCGGCAATGTCTTCCGTGGACTAGGGAAGGTCTGGCGACGTTACTGGCGCAATTTCTTTCGCGGTTCGCTGATCGGCACAGGAATTGGCGCGCTGCCGGGTGCCGGCGCAGATATCGCCGCCTGGATCTCCTACGCGGTCTCCAAACGCTTCTCCAAGGAACCGGAGAAGTATGGCACAGGCCATCTCGAAGGAATTGTCGACGCCACCTCGGCCAACAATTCCGCGGTAGCGGCGGCCTGGATACCGGCGCTCGTGTTCGGCATCCCGGGAGATTCGATCACCGCCATCGTGATCGGCGTGCTCTACATGAAGAACATGAACCCGGGGCCGTCCGTGTTCCTGCAGAACCCGCAGCTCATCTACGCGGTGTTCATCATCTTCGTGCTGGCCAACCTGATGATGTTGCCGATCGGCTGGGCGGCGATCAAGCTCGCCAAGCAGACGCTGCGCACGCCGCGCAATATTCTCCTGCCCATCATCCTGCTGTTCTGCATCGTCGGCGCCTTCGCCATGACGAACTCCGTCTACGGCATCATCATCATGCTGGCGTTGGGCATGTTCGGCTGGATTCTGGAGGAGAACGGATTTCCGGTCGGTCCGGTGATCTTGGGCATGGTGCTCGGCGAGCTCTTCGAGCAGAGCTTCATGACGTCGATGATCAAGGCGGATGGCTCGCTACTCGGGTTCTTCTCGCGTCCGATTGCGGCGACGCTCGGCGTGCTGACGCTCGCACTGTGGGTCTATATGCTGGGGCGGAACATCAAGATAAAGCGCAAGCCCGCCGAATGACCGAAGGGCCAGATCCGCGCCGGGTCTGGCCCTGAGCAATTCCAAGGACGAAGACGATGTCCGATCCCGTGATCTGGAGTCTCGATCCGCGCGGCGTCGCCCGCGTGGCCCTCAATCGGCCTGACGTGAACAACGCCTACGATGGCGCCATGGTCGAAGGCCTGCACGCGGCCATGGATGCGCTTGGCGCCGAGACAGGCCTGCGTGCCGTCTTGATCTCCGGTAACGGCCGCCATTTCCAGGCGGGCGCGGACCTCAACTGGCTCACCTCCGTGCGCGCAGGCTCGCCCGGGGAGAATGAGCACGCCTCGCGTCGCACCGCCGAGGCCGTTGACCGGCTGAACCGCCTGCCTGTCCCGACCATCGCCCTCGTCCAAGGCTTCTGCGTCGGTGGTGGCACGGGGTTGGTGGCTGCCTGTGATATCGCCATCGCGGCGGAGGACGCAAAGTTCGCGATCTCCGAGGTCCGCTGGGGGCTGACGGCCGCGATCATCATTCCGCAGCTCGCCGACGCCATCGGCGCCCGCCAGATCCGCCGATATGCCCTCACCGGCGAGCGGTTCACTGCTGAAGAGGCACGCCGGATCGGCCTCGTTCACGAGGTTGTACCGGCCGCGGAGCTGGAGGCAACCGGCGAGCGCATCGTCACCGCCCTTCTCGCCAACGCACCTGAAGCCATGGCGGAAACCAAGTCCCTCGCCCTCGAACACGCCTTCGGAAAATTCGACGCAGACGTCATGGCTGCCCTCGTCGTCAGCCACGCGCGCAAACGCCAGTCCGACGAGGCGGGCGAGGGATTGGCATCTTTCGCAGAAAAGCGGCCCGCGCGGTGGTGATTCGGTCCGCGCCAGTGCGGCGATCGTGATGACCGCGTCACGTGAGGGCCGGCCGGACCGCTCCGTTAGGCAAAGAAAAGCCTTGCAAGCCGAGTGCCGGCCACACATGACACGTAACCCTGACAGGGTGAGAGCGGCCCTGACGGGCGCCGAGGTGCGAAATCCACTAGAATCGGGTCATGATTCGCGTCAGTACATTCGCCGGCAAGAAAGTTGCCCTGTTCGGGCTGGGCGCTTCCGGACGCGCCACGGCGCTCGCGCTGCTCGCTGGCGGCGGAGAAGTGGCCGCGTGGGATGACAACCCGGATGCGCGCGAGGCTGCCGCAGCAGCAGGCGTGCCGATCATCGATCTTTCCGTAGCAGACTGGAGCGGCTTCGCGGCTCTGGTCCTCGCTCCCGGCGTTCCGCTGACGCATCCCGAGCCGCACTGGACCGTTGTGAAGGCTCGAGCCGCAGGCATCGGGGTCATCGGTGACGTCGAGCTGTTCTGCCGCGAGCGGGCGCGGCACTGCCCCGGTGCGCCGTTCGTCGCCATCACCGGCACCAACGGCAAGTCGACGACGACCGCGCTTCTGGCGCACCTGCTAAAGGCTGCCGGACGCAACTTGGCCATGGGCGGCAACATCGGCACGCCGATCCTCGCCCTTCCGGAACCGGCGCCCGGGCGCGTGCACGTGATCGAGATGTCGTCGTTCCAGATCGACCTCTCGCCGTCGCTGGCACCGACGGCCGGCGTGCTGCTGAATCTCACGCCGGACCACCTCGACCGGCACGGAACGATGGAGAATTACGCAGCCATCAAGGAGCGGCTGGTCTCGGCGGCGGGCAATGCGATCGTTGGCGTGGACGATGATTGCTGCCGGGCGATTGCGGATCGGCTGCGACCTTCCCGCGGCGGCAATCTGGACGTTTTCTCCGTTCTTGGCCCCGTCCCCGGCGGGTGGTCCGCGGACGGCAGTCGGCTCATCTGCGATGCGGACTGGGCCGGCAATATGGGCGCCTTCGCCGATCTTGACGGCATCGGGACATTGCGCGGCAGCCACAACGCGCAGAACGCACTCGCCGCCTGCATTACCGCGCTGCGCCTCGGTGTCCAGCCAGACCAGCTTGGCCCGGCCCTGGCCACCTTCCCGGGCCTCCCGCATCGCATGGAAGAGGTGGGCCGCAAGGGCCCCATCCTCTTTATCAACGACTCCAAGGCGACCAATGCCGACTCCACTGAAAAGGCTCTGGCCGCCTTTCCGCGCGACATCTTCTGGATCGTTGGCGGCCGGCCCAAGGAAGGCGGGATTGCACCGCTGAAGGACTATTTCCCCCGCATCGCCAAGGCCTACCTGATCGGCGAATCCGCCGAGGCGTTTGCGGCCACGTTGGGGGCGGCGGTGCCCTACGAGCATTCCGGCACGCTAGATGCTGCCGTCGAGGCCGCAGCGGGCGACGCAGCGCAAAGTCCGGGCGCCGAGCCCATCGTGCTGCTCTCTCCCGCCTGCGCCTCCTATGATCAGTTCAGGAACTTCGAGCAACGCGGTGACGCGTTCCGCCGGCTGGTGGCCGCATTGCCGGGCGTGACCGTGCCGGGGCGGTCATGAGGATCTCGCGGACAGACCGCAGCCTCGTCGCAGAGTGGTGGTTCACGGTCGACCGGGTGTTGCTTACGGCCATTCTGTTCCTGGCGGGAAGCGGTCTCGTGCTTTCGCTGGCGGCGAGCCCCGCGGTGGCGCTCAAGAAGGGGTTGCCCGCGTTCCACTTCGTCGAACGGCACGTCGCCTTCTCGGCACTCGGCGCCATCATCATGCTGGCCGTCTCCATGATGCAGCCGCGATTGATCCGGCGTCTCGCTCTCATCCTCTTCCTCGGCGCGCTCGTGTTGATGGTCGGCGTGCTCATCGCAGGCGACGAGATCAACGGCGCACGCCGCTGGCTGCGCTTCGGAGGCTTTTCCCTGCAGCCATCCGAATTTGCGAAACCCGCCTTCATCGTGCTGACGGCCTGGGCGTTCGCGGAGGTGCAGAAGCAGGTGGACATGCCGGCGCGGTCGATCGCGATGGCGCTTTATGCGGTGTTCGCAGCTCTGCTGCTGATGCAGCCGGATGTCGGTCAGACGTTCCTCATCAGCGTCATCTGGGCGACGCTGTTCGTGTTGTCGGGCCAGCCGCTGATCTGGGCGGGTATCTTCGGCGTCGTCGGCCTCATCGGTCTCGCCGGCGCCTACCTCACGCTGGATTACGTGCGCCTGCGCGTCGACCGCTTCCTGAGCCCCGGCGGGGACGAATACTCGCAGACCGCCCGCGCGCTGCAATCCTTCCTGGAGGGCGGATTTTTCGGCCGAGGCCCCGGAGAAGGCACCATCAAGACCGCCCTGCCCGACGCGCACACAGACTTCATCTTCGCCGTGATCGCGGAGGAGTACGGCGCGGTCGCCTGCCTGGCGCTCGTCGCGTTGATCGCGATCATTGTCTTGCGCGCCTATTTTCGGACGTTTACGGAAACCGATCCATTCGCGCGGCTCGCCGTTGCGGGGTTGTCGTTGCTGTTCGGACTTCAGGCTGCAATCAACATGGCGGTGAACGTGGGCCTGCTGCCAGCCAAGGGCATGACACTGCCGTTCATCTCGGCCGGCGGGTCCTCGCTCGTGTCGATGTTCCTGACCATGGGCATCATCCTGGCGCTCACCCGGCGCCGGCCCGACGCCCTGCGCTTGAGAAGGCCGCATTCGGCGCTCAAGAATGAGGAGAGCCTCAGCAGCTTGGGACCAGCAGCGCCGTGAATGCTCCATCCGTCATGCTCGCAGCCGGCGGCACCGGCGGCCATCTCTTTCCGGCGCTGGCACTGGCTCAGGAGCTCGGCCGCCGCGGCTTCGCAGTCGATCTCATGACAGACATGCGGGGAGACCGCTACGGCAGCGATTTTCCCGCGCGGCAGATCTACCGCGTGCCTGCGGCGACGATCGGCGAGCGGCGTAGCGCGTTCGATACGGCCAGGACGGCGGCAACGCTCGGCCGCGGCATCCTGAGTGCCTACCGCCAGCTTGGCGCCGCCAGGCCCGGCGCCGTCATCGGCTTCGGTGGCTATCCGAGCTTTCCACCGCTGATGGCAGCGTGGCTGCGGCGCATACCGACAGCCGTTCACGAGCAGAACTCCGTGCTCGGTCGGGCAAATCGCATGCTGGCGAGCCGTGTGACCGCGATCGCCACGTCCTTCCCGGCGGTGCGCCATCTCGATGCCAGCCTGGAACGCAAGGTCCGCCTCACCGGCAATCCTGTCCGCGATGCCGTGATCGACTGGTCGATGCGGTCGTATGCGCCCCCGGTGCCAGATGGCGAAGTCAGGCTGCTGGTGTTCGGCGGCAGCCAGGGAGCGCGGTTCTTCTCGGACCTGCTGCCGGCCGCCGTGGCGCTGCTGAAGCCCGAAACGCGCGATCGCCTCAGAATTGTCCAGCAATGCCGCGAAGAAGATCTCGGCCGTGTGCGTCAGGCGTACGCGGCTCTCGAGGTCGGCATGGAACTTGCGAGCTTTTTTCGCGATCTCCCCGAGAGGATGGCTTCGGCGCACCTGGTGATCGGGCGCGCGGGGGCATCCTCGGTGGCGGAGCTGACAGTCATGGGTCGCCCCTCGATCCTGGTGCCGCTGCCGCACGCGATCGACAACGACCAGTTGCAGAATGCAACACAACTCGCCCGGAGCGGGGGAGCTTTGTGCATCGAGCAGAAGGATTTATCGCCGGAACGGCTTGCGGACGAAATCGAGCAGCTGTCCGCTGATCCGGACAGGCTGGCGA
>JAWLCO010000095.1:0-15033 GCA_041687075.1 Hyphomicrobiaceae bacterium
GCGATCTCCTCGGAGAACATCCGGATCATGTCCTGGATGGCCTCCACATCACCCTCGACATTTGCTTCATCCAGCTCGGCGGGTTCAGCCGGCGCCGACGCCTTGGCTGAAGCCGCTTCGCGGGGCTCGGGCCGCTGCCGGGAGTCCGGTTGCGCGGCGGCAGGAGTTTCGCCTTGACTGACGCCCGAGCCTTCCGCCTGACGCACTGGCTGGCGCGGAGGTTGGTCCGGCTTGGCGGCATCGTCGCCCGGCTGGCCGGCTGCCATGTCGGTGGGCCGAACGGCCCAGAACCGGGCGATTGGATCGCCTTCCTGTGGCCCGGATGAGGGTTGCTGGCCGGCACGCTGGTTCGGCCCAGCAGAATGCGGTCCAGCAGCTGGCACGCGTGGCGGTTGGGGTCGAGTCGTGTCCGAGCCTGGCGCCGCGGGCCGCCCCTGCATCTGTGGCGGAGGAGGCGCGCCGTGCTGCCCTTGACGGTTCAGGGCGGGCGGCTGCTGTGGACGCGGGCCGTGAGCAGCCGCCGCTGGCGCATGCTGCGGGTGAGGCGGGAACGGCAGCTGCTGGCCCGGCCCAACCGGCACCGGCGGCCTCTGGCCTGCGCGTGCAAGGCGCAGCACCTCGCCCTCCAGCCTGCCCACTTCCTGGCTCAGCTCCCGGATCGCCTCGGAGCGGCGCACGAAAATGTGCGCACAGACGAGCCCGACGTAGAGCGCCATCGCGATGAGGCCGGCGTTCATCAGCCCCAGGCCAATCTGCAAATAGAGGCCAAGACCGACGGCGGCCGAAACCAGCGTGATCGCCATCAGGATAAATGCCTCGCGCCCGGTTCTCCTGCCCGCGTGGCGACGATTCGGCTTGTTGTCTGCTGTCATTGCCCGGCGGCCCCGAAACGATTGATTCTCCGACTCGTTTGCCGGGAAGCATTCCGCCGGTGGCGTTGCCATTGCAATGTGCGGCCGGGAGCTTCTCACCAGCTTTTGCACCAGATGGCGCTATGCCGGTTTCATGAGTGGCCGAAAAGCATCGCGGCGGGGGAACGGTCCCCCGCCGCAATTGTTCGAAGCCCGCGCTTCAGAGCTATTTCCGGCGATCCGCTGTTACGCGACGGCCTTGATCACCGTGGCGATCTTGTCACGGATCTGGGCGAAGTCGCCCTCGGTGGCGATGAGCGGAGGCGATACGCAGATCGTGTCCATGGTGACGCGCACGTAGAGGTCGTGCTCGTGGTACATGCTCTCGATCGCGTTGTAGCCGCGCACGCCGGGCTTGCCAGGGATCGGGTCGAGGTCGATGCCGCAGATGAGGCCGATCGGCCGGATGTCGGCCACGTTCGGCAGGCCCTTGAGGCTCATCATGGCGTCCGCGAACGCCTTCTCATTGGCCTTCGCCTTCTCGAACAGGCCCTCATCCTTGTAGAGGTTGAGGGTGGCGAGACCGGCCGCGACCGCCAGCGGATGACCCGAGTAGGTGTAGCCATGGAACAGCTCGATCATGTGCTCGGGACCCTGCATGTGGGTCTCGTAGATCGGCTTGCGCACCATGACGCCGGACATTGGCACCGCGCCGTTGGTCACGCCCTTGGCGAACGTGATCATATCGGGGACGACGCCGTAGCGCTCGGCCGCAAACGGATAGCCGAGGCGGCCGAAGCCGGTGATGACCTCGTCGAAGATCAGCAGAATGCCGTGCTTCTCGGTGATCTGGCGCAGGCGCTCCAGATAGCCCTTCGGCGGCGGCAGGCAGCCCGTCGAGCCGGCCACCGGCTCCACGATCACGGCGGCGATGGTCGAAGCGTCATGCAGGCCGATCAGCCGCTCCAGCTCGTCTGCCGTTTCGGCACCCCACTCCGGCTCGCCGACCGAGAACGCCTGCTTGGCGCGGTTGTAGGTGGTTGGCAGATGGTCGACGCCGGTCAGCATGTTGCCGAACATCTTCCGGTTGGCGACCATGCCACCGACGGAGATGCCGCCGAAGCCGACGCCGTGATAGCCGCGCTCACGGCCGATGAACCGGGTGCGGCTCCCCTCGCCGCGGGCGCGGTGGTAAGCGAGCGCCACCTTCAGCGCCGTGTCGACCGCCTCGGACCCGGAGTTCGCGAACAGCGTGTACTCGAGATCGCCCGGCGCCATCAGGGACAGGCGTGAGGACAGCTCGAACACCTGCGGATGGCCGTACTGGAACGGCGGCGCATAGTCGAGACGTGCCGCGGCCTCCTGAATCGCCTTGACGATCGGCTCGCGTCCGTGGCCGGCATTCACGCAGAACAGGCCCGACGAGGCGTCGATCACCTTCCGGCCATCGGGCGTGAAGAAATGAAGATCCTTGGCGCCGGAGAACAGGCGCGGCTTCTTCTTGAACGAACGATTGGGCGTAAAGGGCAGCCAGTAGGACTCGAGCTCGTTGGGTTTCATGTCGAGCGGCGCCATCTCAAATTCCTCCAAAGCTCAACTGTTGCGCGGGGGTGAACGGTCGTTTCCGGCGGGCCAAAGTTAGGCTCGATCGCAGACGCCCGCCTGCTTACGAGTAGACGGCCGATCACCATAGCCCATCAAGTCCTTTTCTCGTGGATGGTAGGCCCTTGATTCAATGGCCTCCACCCGGCAAGGTTTTCGAGATATTGAACATATGAAACACGAGGCATGGCGCCATGTCGATCGATGTCGGGGGGCGGCTGCGTTACGTTCGCGAGCGCTTCAACCTGTCCCAACGGGAGCTTGCGAAGCGGGCGGGCGTCACGAACTCGACCATTTCGCTGATCGAGGCGAACAAGGTGAACCCGTCCATCGGTGCGCTGAAGCGTATCCTCGATGGCGTTCCGATCGGTCTTGCCGAGTTCTTCGCGCTGGAGCCCGACAGGCCGCGCCAGGCCTTCTACCGGGCGGAGGAGCTGACCGAGATCGGCAAGGGCGGCATTTCCTATCGGCAGGTCGGCGAAAACCTGGTCGGCCGGGCGTTGCAGATTCTGAAAGAGCGCTACGAGCCCGGAGCGGATACCGGCCGCGTACCGCTTGTTCATGAAGGCGAGGAAGGCGGCATCATCATCAGCGGGCGGCTGGAGGTGACAATCGATTCGGAGCGCCGCATCCTGGGTCCCGGCGACGCCTACTATTTCGAAAGCCGCCGCCCCCACCGCTTCCGCGCCGTCGGCCCGACCCCATGCGAAGTCGTCAGCGCCTGCACGCCGCCGTCGTTTTGAGGGAGCGGCGCCGAGAATTCGGATGACCGAATCAGAACTCGGCCGTACTCGTCATCCCGTGCGCGGCGCAGCGCCCTAGCGGTGCACCGCAGACACGGAGGATTTTGCGGCTGGGCAACGGGTGGAGGAGGTGCGGTCTTGAGCATCCGCGCGACGTCTTGCTGCCTGTCCTCGGGCCGGGTCCTGCGTCCGATCGAGAACGGCATAAAGCTCTTCCTTCCGACGCCGGAGAATGCCATTGCAGCTGCGGATTGTGCACGGCCCGATTTGCGCCGCGCTTTGGTCCCGGGCTGACCCGAATCCGAGCGTCATTTAGGAGTCGTTAGTCGAATCGGCGTGGAGTGGCACCGGTCGAGCGAGGGGAGACCCGGCGGTGCGAGGAGGTAAGGCCCTATGTTGACGAGCGTTCTCGAAAGTGGCGTATGCGTTGGCCCATACCCGGAGTTGGCCGGCAAGCGAATCCTCATCACAGGATTGAATCTTCAGTCTGGCGTGGATGTCGCCCGCGCCTTCGCCGAAAACGGATGCCGGATCGTCCTACACACTGACGCCTCTGGTGTGGAGGTGGACGCCGTGCTCGAAATGCTGGCCCAGTCGGCAGCAGAGTTGCAGGTCTATTCCGACCCGCTCGCCGACACGGAAGCCACGACGAAGTTCACACAGACGGCTGCCAAGGCATTCAACGGTCTCGATGCCGTCGTCAACCTCGTCCAGCTGGACCTGGGATCGCTCGCGGAAGGTGAGGATCAGCAGGTCGAGCAGACTATCGTTCGGCAGATGCAGACGGCCCGCCTCATCTCCCGTATCGCCGCAAATCGGATGCGGTTGACCTGGTCCGAAGGCCTGATACTCAACATCCTGGTGGCCCAGGCGCCTCGGACGGGAGCAGAAACAGCCCTGCTTTCGCTGGCGCGCGCCATGTTGGCCAGCATGACGCGGAACGAGGCGCAGGAGTGGGCCGACCAGGCCGTGCGCATCAATGCCGTTGCTCCTGCTCTTGATACCGGTGATTGCAGCGGGGCTGAGCCCAAGGTTGCCGCGCTCGCCATGTTCCTGGCCAGCCCCGGTGGGCGAGAGTTTTCCGGGATGATGTTCGACGTTGCTCTCGCGGGCGACGTGCCGGAAGTCGTTTAGGGTTGGTGCGGGGCTGATGCGAGCATCAGCCCCGTTCGCCGCCTGACGTTCAGACCCGCCCGGCCAGTGCGTTCTCGTAAAGCTTGCGGCAGGACGCTTCATCCAGCGGGACCGGGTTGCCGCCGGCCGTCGGATCCTTTGGCGCCATCTGGCTCATCATGTCGAACTTGGAGTCGTCGACATTCAGCCCCGCCAGTGTATGCGGTACGCCCGTTTCCTCGCGCAGCTTCAGCACCCAGTCGAGGAATGCGCCGAACTCCGGCTTGAGGCCGAGATAGGCAGCAAGCCGGGCGATCTTGTCGTCAATTGCCGGACGGTTGAACACCAGAACGTAGGGCATGAAGACGGCGTTCGTCATGCCGTGGTGCGTGTCGTAGAGCGAGCCCACGGGATGGGACAGCGAATGAATTGCGCCGAGCGCCTTCTGGAACGCCGTCGCACCCATCGCCGCAGCCGACATCATATGCGCACGCGCGTCGATATCGTGCCCGTTCGTGGCTGCACGCGGCAGGTTCTCCTTCACGAGCCGTATGCCCTCGACCGCGATGCCATCGGCCATCGGATGATAGAACGGGCCGCAGTACGCCTCGAGGCAATGGGCAAGCGCATCCATGCCTGTGCCGACGGTGATCGCCTTCGGCATGCCGACCGTCAGCTCCGGATCACAGATAGTGATCTTCGGCATCATCAACGGATGGAAGATCACTTTCTTGGTGTGGGTCGTCTCGTCCGTGATGACACCCGCGCGGCCGACTTCCGATCCGGTGCCGGCGGTCGTCGGCACGGCAACGATGGGCAGAATCCCCTTCGGATCGGCGCGCGTCCACCAATCGCCGATGTCCTCGAAGTCCCACATCGGGCGGGTCTGCCCGGCCATGAAGGCAATGACCTTGCCCGCATCGAGCGCCGAACCGCCGCCGAATGCGATGATGCCGTCGTGACCGCCGGCCTTGAGCGCAACGACACCCGCCTCGACGTTCGCGGCGACGGGGTTGGGCTTGACCTCCGTGAAGAGCTTCGCGGCTACGCCGCCAGCCTCCAGCACCTCCAGCGCGCGCGTCACGATAGGCAGCTTCGCCAGCACCGGGTCGGTCACAAGCAGCGGCCGCGCGATTCCCGCCGATTTCGCGGCATCAGCCAACTCCGCGATTCGCCCGGCGCCGAAGCGCACGGATGTGGGATAGTTCCAATTTCCAGTCGGTTTCATTGGGATTGAACCCGGTTTTCTGATGATTGCTGTTTGTCAGTGCGTGAAATCGTGAAATCGCCAATTCGTGAAATCGAGAATCTGAGATTTGCTCGACCCCACCCACGACTTCACCAACTTCACGACTTCACCACTTCACGAATTCCTCAAATGAAAGCTCTTCGGCCGCGTCAGCACCTCGTAGCCGATGCGCGACAGGCCCGCACCGCGGCCAGTGTCCTTGACTCCCGTCCAGGCCAGTGCCGGATCGAGATAGTCGCAGCGGTTCATGTACACGGTGCCCGTTTCGACTTGGCTGCCAATGGCCTCTGCGGCCTCGATATCGATGGTCCAAACGGACGCCGTCAGACCATACGGCGAGTCGTTCATCAGTCGGATCGCTTCGTCGTCACCCGACACCTTCATGATGCCGATGACCGGCCCGAAGCTCTCCTCCTTCATGACCTGCATGCTGTGGTCGACATCGGTGAGCACTTGCGGGGCCAGCCAGGGTGTGCCGTCCGTGTTGCGCGGGAAGGCAGCCGGGCCGATGCGGGGCTTCGCGCCTTTCTCCAAAGCCTCGGCCGTTTGTGCCCGAACGACGTCTGCGAACCGCGTAGCAGCCATGGGCCCGAGCGTCGTGCGCTCATCGAGCGGGTCGTCAAGCACGTACTGCCGCGTCAGCGCAACGAAGCTCTCCACGAACTGATCGTGGATACGCTCGTCGACATAGATGCGCTCGATGCCGCAGCAGCTCTGGCCGGAGTTGAAGAACGCGCCGTCCACCAGGTTTTCGATCGCGTGATCGAGCTTGGCGTCGGCCCGCACGTAGGCCGGGTCCTTGCCGCCGAGCTCCAGTGCAATGGATGTGAACGTGCCAGCAGCAGCGCGCTCGATGACGCGGCCGCCCGAAACGCTGCCGGTAAAGGTCACATGATCGACCGCGCCGGAGCCCAGAATCCGCGCCGTATCGTCGTGACCCAGCACCAGGTTCTGGAACAATCCTTTGGGCAGGCCAACCTGGTCGAACGCCTGCTGAAAGCGCTCTCCGGTGAGGATGGTCTGCGAGGCCGCCTTGAGAAGAACGGCGTTGCCGGCGATCAATGCGGGCACCACCGTGTTGACGGCCGTCAGATAGGGGTAGTTCCACGGCGCAATGACAAGCACGAGACCCAGCGGATCGCGGCGGATGAAGCGCCTGAAACCGGCCTTCGGCTCCGGAACGATCGGCGCCAGCGCCTCCTCCGCAATGCCGGCCATGTAGGTGACGCGCTCGGCCAACGAGTTGAGCTCGCCGCCGTAGCGGACAGGCCGACCCATCTGCAGCGCCAGCTCGCGTGTAATCTCAAAGTTCATGGCGCGCATGGCTTCAAGGAACCGCAGCATCAGCGCAGCACGTTCCCTTATAGGCATGCGAACCCACTCCTGCCGCGCCGTGCGCGCGGCGTTGATCGCCCGCTCGATCTCGGCTCCACTGGCGGTGGGGCGTCGCGCCACCTCGCGGCCGTCGATGGGTGAGATGCAGATGATCTCGGACATGTTCTTTTCCGTCAGCGTGTTAGTTTAGAGAGACTCGCGCGAATGTGACTTGAAGCGGCGGGGAATCCGGCTAGAGGCGTGGGCGACGCGAAGGGCGGCGGCGCCCTGCTGCTGCTAATCCAATGAGAGACTCCAGACGAACTGTGAGAGGCGATGATGAAGTTCCTTGCTCCATATCAATCCCAACTCCTGAGCGTGCTCCGGTTCATGTCGGGTCTCCTGCTGCTTCAGCATGGGACGACAAAGTACCTGAGCATCCCAGAGGGGCCGATGAACAACGCCTCCCCTCTGTCCATGAGCGGCGTCGCCGGGTTGCTGGAGCTCGTCGGTGGCGTGCTTCTCGTCATCGGACTGTTCACGAGGCCCGTTGCATTCATCATCTCCGGGATGTGCGCGGTGGCATACTTCTATGCCCACGCACCGCGTGGCTTCTTTCCCTTGCTAAACGGCGGTGAGCTTGCCGCGCTCTACTCGTTCGTCTTCCTTTATCTTGCCGCTGCTGGCGGCGGTGCCTGGAGCGTCGACAGGCTGCGGGGTGACAAGTCTGCCTGATCGTCGCGAGGCAGCAACTGGATTTGCTCGCCTCTTAGGAAAAAACTTCTCCCCATTGCACCGTCGCAATGGGGAGAGGGATTCAGTAGCGCTCGAAGCCGCGCATCAACTCCCAATCAGTCACGCGGCGGTCGTACTCGTGCTGCTCCCAGCGGCCGGTGTGCACGTAGTGATCGACTACTGCGCTCCCGAGGGTTTCCCGCATGAATTCGGACCTGTCGAGGCATTCGACCGCTTCGCGCAGAGTTTTCGGCACCTCCGGCACGTCATCTCTCACATAAGCGTCGCCTGAGAACGGCGGCTCGAGCTCGAGCTTCTCGTCGATGCCCGCGAGTCCGGCGGCGAGCAGTGCCGCAAACGCGAGATAGGGATTGAGGTCCGCGCCGCCGATGCGGCACTCGATGCGAATGCCCTTGCTCCTCTCGCCGCACAGACGGAATCCTGCGGTGCGATTGTCCAGGCTCCAAACCGACTTGGTCGGCGCGAATGTTCCAGCCTGGAAACGCTTGTAGGAGTTGATGTAAGGCGCGAGAAAGTAGGTCATGTCGCGGGCATACTTGCACTGCCCGGCCACGAACTGCCTCATCAGCTTCGACATGCCGTACTCGGCTTCCTTGTCGAGGAACAGAGGTGTCTTTCCAGCCGCATCCCACAGCGATGCATGGACGTGCGCGGACGAGCCGGCGAGGTCATAGCGCCACTTGGCCATGAACGTCACGGACTTGCCCTGCAGATGGGCAATTTCTTTGATGCCGTTCTTGAGGATCACATGCTGGTCCGCCATCTCGAGCGCATCAGCATAGCGGACGTTGATCTCCTCCTGGCCTGGCCCCCACTCGCCTTTCGAGTTCTCGACCGGAATGCCGGCATTCTGTAGCCCCTTGCGGATGGCGCGCATGACGCCCTCCTCCTTGGTCGTCTGCAGAATGTGGTAATCCTCGATGTAGTACCCCGCCGTCTTCAGATCCTGATAGCGCTTTTGATGCGCGGATTCGAACGTCTCATCGAAAAGATAGAACTCGAGCTCCGAGGCGAAAAAGGCCCGCATATTGCGTTCGGCGAGACGGGCGATCTGACGCTTCAGAATCTGGCGAGGCGAGTGGGGCAGGTCATGGTGATGATGGTCGAGCACGTCGCAGAGCACGAGCGCCGTGCCTTCGAGCCACGGAATACGCCGTAGAGTCGAGAGATCCGGCTTCATGACGAAGTCGCCATAGCCTTTCTGCCAGCTTGCGGCGGCGTAGCCGGGCACCGGCTCCATATCGATGTCGTCGGCGAGCAGGTAATCGCAGCCGTGCGTTTCCTCAAAACCGCCGTCGACGAAAAACTCTGCGTGAAAGCGCTTGCCGATGAGCCGCCCCTGCATGTCGGTAAAGGCGACGATGACGGTGTCGATTTCGCCGGACGCGACCGCCTGCTCAAGATCCTCAAAACTCAGGATACCCGCCATCCAATCCTCCCACTCGCCCGAAAAAATTCCGTACCCGTGCGCGCACATTACTGCTCAAAGCGTTGACCAGAAAAGAGGCTACGTTGGTCGCCCGGTGACGTAGAATGAGTTCTCATTGGCCAATCGCAATCGCCGCCTGCCCTGCGGCTCCACCCGACACGCGTATCGTGATTTCGGCCCGATACGCCGCCCTCCCCGTCAAGGAAAGGGCAAGAGGCCGATCACGCATCGGCACGGATCGATTCCTCGATGATATCGAGCGCGCGGAGCATTTCGTCGGCCGTCACCGTCAGCGGCGGGGTGAGGGTGAGGACGTTGCCCATCGTCGTCTTGAAGGACAGGCCCCGGTCGAGGGCGGCGTACATCACGGCTTCCGCCAGATCATTGTCCGGCTCCTTGGTGGCGCGATCCTTCACGAGGTCGATGCCGATGAGCAATCCGCGGCCGCGCACGTCGCCAATTGCGGGCAACTTGCGCTTCATGGCTTCCAGACGTTCGAGCGCAATTTCGCCGACGCGCCGTGCGTTCTCGACCAGGTTTTCCTCCTGGATGATTTTAATCGTGGTCAGGGCGGCGCGGCAGGTAACGGGATTCTTCTCGTGCGTGTAATGGCCGAATGCCCAGTTTTCGCCGACGTCGAGCTCCGGCCGCGCGATCACCGACGCAATCGGCAGAATGCCGCCGCCCAGCGCCTTTCCGACGACCAGAATGTCCGGCACCACATCGTCGTGCTCGCAGGCGAACATGCGGCCCGTCTTGCCGAGGCCTGCCGGGATTTCGTCGAAGATGAGCAATGCGCCGTGACGGTCGCAGGCCTCCCGGACGCATTTCCAGAACCCGGGCGGCGGCAGATAGGGCACCACGCGAGACGGCTCGGCGATGACGGCGGCAACATCACCTTCGCGCGAAAGGACGTAGTCGACCATGCGGGCGCACGTCGTCTGACACAACTCGAGTTTCGGCTGTCCGCGCTCCTCGACCGGATAACCGTACGGACACCGGTAGCAGGCAAACGGAGCAACGTGCGATGCTCCGGCGACCAACGGCGCAGCGGGGCCGGAGCGGAACAGCGCTTCGCCAGACAATGCGGCAGCCCCGAAGCCCGCGCCGTGAAAGCTGTCCCAGAACGACAGCGTCTTGAACCGCCCCGTCGCAGTGCGGGCGAGCTTGATCGCGACCTCGTTGGCATCCGAGCCGCCAGTCGTGAACAGCACCTTCGACAGCGGGCCCGGCGTGATTTCGGCCAGCTTTGCGGCCAGCGCCACGGCCTCCTCGCAGGCGTAGCGGCGTGGGGCGAAGGGCAGCTTTTCCATCTGCTCGACAATCGCCCGCTTCAGGCGCGGATGCCCATAGCCGATGTGATGGACGTTGTTGCCGTGGAAATCCATGTAACGCCGGCCGGTGACGTCCTCGATCCAGATGCCCTCGGCCTTGGCGATGGCGTTGAGACAGGGTGTGGAAACGGATTGGCGCAGGAAATAGCGCTCGTCCTCCGCCAACAGCGCACGCGTGCGATCGTCGAGGGCCCGGCTCTGCCACTCGGCCCGGCGGCTGGTGAGATTCGTGTCGCTTTCGGACTGCGAAACGCCGACGTGCCGGCCGGGCGAACTCATAGGCTGCCTCACCGTTTGCGCCAAGCCTGCAGCTTGCCGAAAACAAGCCAATCGAGCGCAAAATGCAAAAGCTTGACCCCGAGCGCCGTCAGCACGATGAGCGTGGCCATTCCGGCGGCGCCTGCGGTGAAGCCCGCCTCGTCCATGTGCACGATCGATACCGAGGCCAGCTTCGTGTACGGCCCGTAAAGGAAGATCACCGCCGAGACCGTCGTCATCGCATTGACGAACATGTAGACGGCGATGTTCAGAATTGCCGGCATGCAGATCGGCACCGTCACGCGGATAAAGGTGCGCCAGAACGGCACCTTCAGCGAGGCGGAGACCGACTCGAACTCGCTATCGATCTGCTTCAGCGCCGTCACTGCGGTGATGTGGGCGGCCGTATAGAAATGGGCGATCGTGTTGACCGCCAGCACCAATAGCGTCCCATAGAACACGTTGAGCGGATTCCAGGGCGCGTTGACGAAGAACACGTAAGCCAGCCCGAGAACCAGCCCCGGCACGGCCATGGGCAGCATGGCGAGCAGATGCGCCAGCGCGCGACCGGCCCGGAACCCCTGCCCCTTCTCGACCAGATAGGCACCCACGAAGACGATCGTCGTTCCGAGGATTGCGGCCAACGAGGCCATCTTCACGGAGTTGAAGTAGGTCTGCCAGCCAACCGTATCGAACTCATTGAAGTTGTAGTTCCGGAGGCTGAGCGAAAGATTGTAGGGCCAGTAGGTGACGAACGAGGCCCATACGGCTACGCCCAGAACGCCAATGATGAGCGCGCCGATGACACAGCAATAGGTGAGGAATGCCAGATCCCGCCCGCGCGCCGGCTTCGGCTCCAGCGGCACGGCGCGGGCAGAGAGCAAGGCCACCTGCTTGCCCTGGATCAGGCGATCGACGATGAAGGCGACCACCGCCGGCACCAGCAGGACGAAGCCGACCACGGCCCCCATCTCGAAGTTCTGCTGTCCGACGACCTGCTTGTAGACATCCGTCGCCAGCACGTTGTACTGGCCACCGATCACCTTGGCGATGCCGAAATCGGTGATCGAGAGTGTGAAAACAAGGAAGCTTGCGCTGACGAGGCCGTACTTGATGCCCGGCACCGTGACGGTCCAGAACACGCGCCACGCGGAGGTGCCGAGCGCGGCGGCCGCTTCGTAGAGCCGGCCGTCAGCGAGCGACAGTGCCGTCACCAGGATCAGCACGGCGAACGGGAAGCAATAGAACACCAGTGCCATCAGGATGCCGATCGGCCCATAGACCGAGGCACCCATCAGCAGCACTTTCAAAAAGCCCTGGTTCCCGAAGATGTAGATGAAGGAGATCGCCGACAGCAGTGAGGGCGCGAAGATCGGCAGCATGGCCACGGCCATGAAAGCGCCCTTCAGAGGCAGGCATGTTCGCGTCAGCGCATAGGCGTAGGCAAAGGCCAGCGGCACCGTTATCGCTGTCGCCGTTGCGGCGATGAACAGACTGTTCCAGATCGACGCGACGAGCGTCGGCGTCGAGAAATAGACGACGTAGTTGGCGAGACCGACGAACTGCCCGTCCCGCTCGAAGCTCTTGAAGAGCAGAAGGCCCAGCGGGAGCGCGATGGCAATGACCAGCAGAACGCAGAGGATCGAAATGCCGATCCGCATCACCCAGTCTTCACGCGAAATCTGACGCGCCGGGGCGGGTGCTGCTACGGCGGCCATGGTCATGCGGCGACGGCCTCCTCATGGGAGAAGACGCGCAGGCATTCCGGCGGCAGGGCCACCGTCAGCGGCTGCCCCTCGCCGATGCCGAGATCGCGAACCGCATTGGCCGAGAAATCCGCCAGAAGCTGAATGCCGGGCGCCGCCTCGATTTCGAGCGTCGCGCGGCAGAAGGCGCCGAGGTAATCGATCAGCGCTACGCGCGCAGAAAGTCCGTTTTCGGAGTCAGGACCAACACCGCGCACGCGCATTTCCTCCGGCCGGAGGCCAAGCTTCACCCGCGTGCCGCTGGACCGGCCGCCCACATTGGTCGAGCGCAGCATGACGTCGCCGACGCGGGCATGCTCCGGCCCGGCGATCTCGGCATCGAGGAAATTCATCTGCCCGATGAAGTCGGCAACGAAGGCCGTAGCGGGATTGCCGTAAACCTCCGGCGGCGTGCCGACCTGCTCGATGACGCCATGATTCATGACCACGATGCGGTCGGCCATCGCGAGCGCCTCTTCCTGGTCGTGGGTTACGAGGATCGTGGTCACGCCGAGGCGACGCTGCAGGGCCTTGATTTCGTCCCTCAACCGGACACGCACGCGAGCATCGAGCGCGGATAGCGGCTCATCGAGCAAGAGCAGAGAGGGCGATGTGGCGAGCGCTCGGGCCAGTGCCACCCGCTGCTGCTGCCCGCCTGAAAGCTGCGCCGGATACTTCGAGCCCTGATCCGGCAAACCGACGAGCTCGAGCAGCTCGTTCACGCGAGCATTGACCTTTGCCCGCGGCATCCGGCGATTGACGAGGCCATAGCCGACGTTGGCGGCGATGGTGAGATTGGGAAACAGGGCGTAGGACTGAAAGACGATGCCGAAGTCACGTGCTGATGGCGGCAGGTGCGAAACGTCCTGCCCGCCCATCTCGATGCGGCCTTCATCGTGCAGGTCGAGACCCGCCACGGCACGCAAAAGAGTGGTCTTCCCACAACCCGATGGCCCCAGAAAACAGATCAGCTCGCCAGCATAAACGTCCAGCGAAACCGATTTCAGCGCGGTAAACGTGCCGTACTTCTTGGTCAGATCCCGGATGCTGAGATGCACAGGGCGCAATGGCTTATCCTCAGCCGGCGCGGAAGAATTTCGCTCGAGCGTCTGCAGCATAGTGCAGCCTCACTCCCTTCACGAGAAAAAATGCGGGCGGCCGCATGTCTTGCCGGCCGCCCGTTGAATCAGCTTCAGTTCTTTGGAGCCGCCTTGCTCTCGTAGCGCTTCGTCCATTCCTTCAGAATGCGCTCGCGGTTCTCCGCCATCCAGACGAAGTCGTTGTCGATCATGCCCTCTTCGGCATTTTCCGGATAGTTGGGCGGATACTTGCCAGCACCGGGATAGGCAACGACTGCATATGTCTTGCTGTAGAGCTCGTTGGCTTCCTTCGTGGCAACCCAGTCGGCTACCTTCTTCGCGAGCTCGAGGTTCTTGGTGCCCTTGACGATGCCGTTGGCTTCCATCTCCCAGCCGACGCCCTCGGAGGGAATGATGACCTCGAGCGGAGCGCCCTTGGACTTTTCGGAGGCGCCGCGCATGTCGAGCGCGATGCCGGCAACGCGCTCACCCTTGGCCGCCTGCACGCACGGCGCGCTGCCCGAGTGCGTGTAAACCGCCATGTTCTCGTGGAGCGCATCCATGAACTTCCAGCCTTCCTCCTCGCCCATCGTCTGCAGCCAGGCGCCGACCGTCAGATAGCCGGTGCCGGACGAGGCCGGATGCGGCATGGCGAGCTTGCCCTTGAACTCGGGCTTGGTGAGATCTTTCCAGGACTTCGGAACGGGTATGTCGCCAGCCTCGGCCGTGTTGAAGCAAATCACGCCAATGTAGGCGTCCATGCCGGTCCAGGTGTAGGGCTCGCTCCTGTCGCGGAAAACCGGCTTCAGCTCGTCCACACCTTTCGGTTTGTAGGTCTCGAGCAGGCCGAGCTTTTCGAACATCAAGAGCGACGTCGCGCCAATGCCAAGGACCATGTCGGCACGCGGATTGTCCTTCTCGGCCAGGAAGCGGGCCGTGATGACGCCGGTCGAGTCACGAACCCAGACGACCTCGGCTTCCGGAACGGCCTTCTCGATCGCCGCCTTGAACGGACCGAGCTGGTCGTTCTCGAGGGCCGTGTAAACCGTGAGCTGCGTCCGCTGCGCCTCTGCCGGCATGCCGGTCATCAGCACCGCCGCGCAGGCGGCGACACTTGCGCCTAGAAATTGCTTTAACATATTGGCTTTCTCCCTCCATTTTGAACGCACTAAGGCTTGGCCGGACCTGCCCGGGCCGATCGCCCGAGGACAGACATGTTCGCCTTGTATGAATCCACGATGACACTGGGCGCGCGCAAAATTTTTCGGCCACTGCAGCACTGGCCTTCAGTGCATATCGTTGATGCCTCATGTGAGCCCGGCGTCAAACTCATAGGTCCTCGTTAAGAAATCTCATCGGCTCACGTTTGGCTAGTGCATTTTGTTTGCAGGCTGGGCAATAAGGGGGCACCTCGCCCGTTGCCGGCTGCAGGTGATAGATTGGCGAGAGGCGGCAGTGTCCACCTTCGAGGACCGCCGCCTCTCGCCGGGTCGCCCCCGCCCATACGAATCTCCTGCTGCCGTCGTCCTTGTCAGCCCTGCGGCCAGGGCAATGAATACG
>JAWLCO010000096.1:0-14943 GCA_041687075.1 Hyphomicrobiaceae bacterium
CACCCGCGGCATCGTCATAGGGCTACTCCTAGGATTATCCCTAGGACTTCCGATGTTCCCGCCCAGCCGGCAAGGCGGCCCTCACCGGAGGGGTACGGTAGGCTTGCGGGTTGATGCCGTTGAGTTTGCAGGTCTCGACCAGCGAGGCGATGGTCGCCCAGTGCTCGCCGCCGCCGTCGGATCCGGCGAGCGCGTTCTTGCGGGTGAGCGCGATCGGCCGGATCGAGCGCTCAACGACGTTGGAGTCGATCTCGACGCGTCCGTCCTCGAGGAAGTGAGTGAGGCCCGGCCAGCGCGAGAGGGCGTAGCAGATCGCCTCGGCGAGCTTGCTCTTCCGGCTGATCAGGCCAAGCTTCTCGCGCAGCCATGGCTCGAGGGCGTCCACGAGCAGCCGGGCCTTCTCCTGGCGGATGGCGCGGCGCTCCTCGGCCGGGCGGCCGCGGATCTCGTCCTCGATCCGGTAGAGTCCGGCGATCCGGACGAGCGCCTCCGCGGCGATCGGCGCCGGTCCTGCCGCTGCGAGTTCATAGAACCGGCGGCGCACATGCGCCCAGCAGAAGGCGAGGCGCACGGTGCTCTGCTCGGCGAGCCCGCGGTAGCCCGCGTAGCCGTCCACCTGCAGCGTGCCGACGAAGCCGGCGAGGTGGCGGACGATGGTCTCGCCCTTGCGGTCCGGCGCGTAGAGATAGGCGATGCCGGGCGGGTCGAGCCCGCCCCAGGGCCGGTCGTCGCGGGCATAGGCGAAGAGCTGGCCGGTCTTCGTCCGGCCACGGCCCGGATCGAACTACGAACCTCGTCGGAGACGGACCGTCCATCGGCCTGGCGGCCGCGGATCTCGTCACCCATTCCGTGGAGGTCCGGCGATCCGGGCGAGCGCCACAATGGTGATCGACGCCGGTCCGGACAGTGCGAGATCATGGAGCCGGCGGCGCACAAGCGACCAGAAAAAAGGCGAAGGCGGAACCGCGCTCTGCTCGGCGAGCGATCGATAGCCCGCATACCGTCGACCTGGGCGTGCCGACAAAGCCGGGAACACGCCCTTGCCCCGCGACGACCGCCCAGTGTAGCGGGCTCGATCCGCCCGCGGCGCCTTTCCCACGCCGCAAGGCACCGCATGATCGAGACACCGTCCGCCACTTTGTCCGGCCGCTGCCTTTGTAGAGTACCGGCGCCGTCCTCTCGTCCGCGGACAGCTTGTCGGACGCCATCAGCCGCTTGAACCGCCGCTTGTGGACGGGCTTGAGGAGGAAGACGGACTTGCCTGCCGAGTGTGGTTCTCCGTTAACACTGAAATTAACCATGCGCTGACCCGACCGACATGCTTCGCGGGACGCCCTCCTGTGACCGTTCAATGTGGTCAATACACGGACGCATTGACCCGAATCGCGGATGGAAGTGGCGATGTTCTGTCGATGAACCTGTGCTCCTAACGAGCTCCAGGCCATGCAGCGCGCCGGCGCGTCTCGGGGTCCTGAAAGCGAAAAACCCTTGTTTATCAGAGTTTTGCTTGGCGCCATGAGCGCCATGCAGTTGCGTGGAGGTGACACGTAAGGCTTAAGCGTTAACCATTACATCTGGTGGCTGCATCTGGCGGTTGACTAAATGCATCTTAAAATTCTATTAAATGACTGTAGCCGCTGGGCCACCGGCGTCGAAGGTGGGGCGGGGAAAAAGGAATTGGGTCCTTGACTCCAAGAGTTTCCATCAGCGGCCAGTGAAAAGGATATTAGCCATGAAGATGCTTTCCAAGTTCGCCGTCGCCTTCGTCAAGGACGAGGAGGGTGCGGCCCTCACCGAGTACCTGGTCCTGATCGGCCTGATCACCGCGGCTGCCGTTGCCGCCACCATCCTGTTCGGCAACACGCTTGCGAACACCTTCAACGACTGGTCGACTTGGATTGGAACCAACCTCAACGCGCCGACCTGATCCGACGTAGTCCTCGCGGCAACGGCAAGGGCGGATCTCCGCCCTTGCCGCCTCTTTTCCTTCCCGGATTGCGGGAGTGACCACCATGCGTTTCAGCACGATTATCATAACCCTGGCTGCCATTGTCCTGGGCCTCGGCGCGGTGATGATGACGAGGGCATATCTCGAGAACCAGCGCCAGATGCTGGCGGAGCAGGGGAAGGGTGACGAGGTCGCCGAGACGCTCGTGGTCGCTTCCGAGGCGCTCCGGTTCGGCCAGCGCCTGACCCCCACTGTTCTCCGCGAGATCCCCTGGCCGGTCGGCCAGCGGCCGGCGGGCAGCTTCACTACCATCGAGGAAATGATCGCCGAGGGCGATCGCTTCGTCCTGCAGCCGATCGAGGCCGCGGAGCCGGTTCTCACTGGCAAGATCACGGGCGCCGGCCAGCGCGCCACGCTGTCCGCCACCCTCGAGGACGGGATGAAGGCGATGGCGATCCGGGTCAACGACGTCAACGGCGTCGCCGGCTTCGTCCTGCCGGGCGACCGCGTGGACATCCTGCTGATCCGGGCGGAGAACGAGAACACTTTCGTCGACGTGCTGCTGCAGGGCGTCAAGGTGATCGCCATAGACCAACTGGCCGACGAGCGAAGCGAGCAGCCTTCCGTCGCCCGCACCGTGACACTCGAGGTCAACACGGAGATGGCTCAGCGCTTGACGCTGGCGCAGGCCGTGGGCCAACTGTCGCTTGCGCTACGTCAGGTTGCATCGCCGGATATCGAGGAGACCCGCCGGGTCAGTCTTGCGGACCTGACAGCCACCTCCTCGCAGGACATCGTGCCGGCTTCGGCCGTGGCCGACGAGGACCGGTTCCGGGAGATCGAGGCGCTCGTCACCGACGTGGGCTCTTCCCTCGGGAACCGGATTGAAGGAATAAAGCAAGAATTGAATGCGAAGGTGCAGCCGAGCCCGTCCAGCATGGCGGTGATCAACGTCTACCGTAACGCCCAGCGCACTGAGTATCCGGTAGAGGCCGAGTAAGGGGACGACTTCATGATCGAGATGCGGGGGATGAACTGCGCGCATCTGACCGGCGGCCCGGCGGACAATCGTCCGCCGCGGCCGTCGCGTCTTGCGACGCTGGGATGCGGCGCTCTCGCCGTGGCCATGGCGGCTCTCGTGGCCCTCCCGGTGGTGGTCGCGGCCACGCCGGCGGCGGCTCAGGAGGAGCTGATCCAGCTGGTCCAGGGCAGGGCCTCGACGGTCAGGGTAGCGCCCTACACGACGGTAACCGTCGAGACGGACACGCCTTTCGCCAACCTGGTGGTGGGCCGTCCGGAGATCGCCGACGCGCTCCCGCTCTCCAACACCTCGCTCTATATCCAGGGCAACGAGGTCGGCCGGACCAACATCTCGGTCTACGACGAGGCCAAGCAGCTGATCGGCGTGATCGACGTGGTCGTCGAGATCGACGTCACCGAGCTGCGCCGGGCGATCACCAGCATCGCGCCGCGCTCCAACGTCGCCGTCGACCTTGTCAACGGCCAGATCCGCCTCTCCGGCCAGGTGCCGGACGGGGCCGCCCTGTCGCAGATCCTCGACGTCGCCCGCCAGTACGGCGGCGACGGGGTGATGAACGCGATCCGTGTGACGGATTCGCAACAGGTGATGCTCGAAGTGCGTTTCCTCGAGGCGAGCCGTGACAGCGGCCGCGAGCTCGGGGTGGGGTTCGCCGGCCGCGGCAACGACACCAACTTCAACATCGGCGACGTGGCGGCCGCTGCAAGCATAGGTTACGTCAACCCCTTCAGCAGCCTGATCACCGAGATCATCGACCAGTCCGGCCTGTCGGTGGACCTCGTCATCCGCGCGCTCGAGACCAAGGGCGCGGTCCGCCGCCTCGCCGAGCCGAACCTCGTGGCCCTCTCCGGCCAGACCGCCGGCTTCCTCGCCGGCGGCGAGGTGCCGGTGCCGCAGGTAACGGGCGAGGGCGACGTGGACGTCGAGTTCAAGGAATTCGGCGTCGTGCTCAACTTCACGCCGGTGGTGCTGGACGACAGCCTGGTCAACGTGAACCTCGTCGCCGAGGTCAGCGAGGTGGACTTCTCCAACGCGGTCGTCGTCAACGGGGTGCCGGTTCCGGGCTTCGCCACCCGCCGGACCAACACCTCGGTGGAACTCCGCGACGGGCAGAGCTTCGCGGTGTCGGGCCTCCTGCAGTCCACGAACGCCAAGGTCCAGAACCAGGTGCCCTGGCTCGGCCAGGTGCCGGTGCTCGGCGCGCTGTTCCGCTCCTCCGAGTTCCAGAAGCGGGAGACGGACCTCGTCGTCATCGTGACGCCGCACATTGTCCGGCCGACCGGACCGAACCAGGTGCTCCGCACGCCGCTGGACGGCTCGCGCACGGCAAACGATGCGGAATTCTTCCTGCTCGGCATGCTCGAGATCAGCGACGACATGATCAACAACTTCGAGACCGGCGCCGGCATCGCGGGCCCCTACGGCCACATCCTCGAACTGCCGGCTGCCGACGTCGTCGCGGTGAAGAAGTGAGAGCCGAAATGAAGATCCTGTCCCTTGCCCTCGCTCTCGCCGCGCCGGTCGTCCTCGGAGGCTGCGCCGACTACCTCAACAACCGCGACACCGTGACCTTCGGGGCCGGCGACGCCCAGGCGTTCAACCGGGCCTCCCATGTCGTCGACCCCTGGAACCGGGATTCGCACAACACGGCGATCGCATCCGACGGGCAGTGGGTGGACGCGGCGCAGCGTCGCCGCCTCATCCTCGTCCCGGCCGGGACGGCGGCGCCTGCACCCGCGGCGAGCCCCTGAGGGCTCCGGACAGCGGCATTTATTCTGAGCATCCGCCTCGGCGGCGCTCCGGCGCCGGACGGCACTGCCTTGCCGAGGCGCCAGCAACGGAAGGCTGATCGAGCGCATGGCCGAGACGCGACCTGCCAGGAAATCCAAGCAGACGGTTCTCGCCGTCTCCGCCGACAGGACGTGGCTCCAGTCGCTGGTGCGCGCGCTCTCGGCGGTGCCGGAGATCGAGCCGAAGGCGGTCGACATGGCCGCCTTCCTCGACGGCAAGTTCGACCGCGGGGCGGTGGACGCCATCGTGATGGACATCGACGACGGAGCGGCGTTGAGGGACGAGCGGCTGTTCAGCCTCCGCCAGGACCTCGGCAAGGCGCCGATGGTGGTGCTCTCGGGCCAGTTGCCGCACGATCTCGCCCGCCAGCTGGTTCGGCTCGGCAGCACCGACTGGCTGCAGAAGCCGCTCGAACTTCGCCAGATCGTCGACGCCGTCACGCCGATGCTCCGGGTCAAGGTCGCCGGCGGCAACAAGGTCTTCGCGGTGATGTCCTGCGTCGGCGGGGCAGGGGGCACCAGCCTGTCGATCGTGGCGGCCCACACCATCGCCCGGCAGATGGGCAGCGCGCCCGACCGCTGTGCGCTCGTCGACCTCGACTTCACCAAGGGCTCCTGCGGCATCTATCTCGATGTCCAGAACGACGTCGAACTCGCCAGCTTCGTGGACAATCCCCAGCGCGTCGACGCGGAGTTCATGGACCTCGTGCGCCGCGACTACCGCGACCGCTTTGCCGTCTTCTCCTTCGCCCGGCCCGACCTCTCCTATGCCCGCAACGGCGAGGAGTTCGTGCTCAGGATGATGGACGTGCTGGCGTTCCAGTTCCGCAACACGGTGATAGACATCCCCTTCCACTACACCCCCTGGCGGGACCGCATCCTCGAGGCGGCGGACGGCGTGATGCTGGTGACGGAGCTGACGATCCCGTCCGTGCGGCAGGCGCAGCTGGTTCTCGAGGGCATCCGGCCGCGCCGCACCGGCGCGGGCGGGGTCGCCGTGGTCGTCAACCGCCACCGCTCGAAGCTGTTTTCCCGGGCGATCGGGCACAAGGACCTGGTGAAGACCTTCGAGGGGGCGTCCGTGCACTACGTGCCGGACGACTGGTCCACCCTGCAGGACGCCATCAACCGCGGCATCGCGGCCCCGGACGCCGGTCCAAGGTCGGCCTTCGTCAAGAAGGCGGCCGCGCCGATCGCGAAGATGCTGGCGAGGGAGAAGGCATGACCAAATCCGACCAGCGCCGACCGTCGCGCCGCGGCCTCCTCGCCGCGGCAGGATTGTTCGCTGTCGCAACGCTCGCCGGCGGAGCCCGGGCCTCGGCGGCCGCGCCGGAAGCCGTCCCGCGGACGCTGGGACCGAGCTACCGCAGCGAGATCGCACTCGATACCGACCACGCGCCCGGCACGATCCTGATCTCCTCGACGGAGAAGACCCTCGACCTCGTCCTCGGCGGTGGCCGCGCCCTGCGCTACCGGATCGGCGTCGGCCGCGAGGGCTTCGGCTGGACGGGGACGGCCAGGGTCGGCGCAAAGGCGGAGTGGCCCTTCTGGCGGCCGCCGGCGGAGATGAAGGTCCGCCAGCCCGAGCTTCCCGACGAGGTGCCGCCGGGGCCGTTCAACCCGCTCGGCGCCCGGGCGATCTATCTCCACGACGGGGGACGCGACACGCTCTATCGGATCCACGGGACCAACGATCCGGAGACGATCGGGACAGAAAGTTCATCGGGATGTTTCCGGATGACCAACACCGACGTGATCGATCTTTACCAACGCGTAAGTTTAGGCGCGCTGATCGTGGTCAGATAGGGCGTTTTTGATTATTGTTTCTTTAATGTGATCCCCAAGGAGGAACACGATGTTCGGTCGGTTCTATCCCACCCGGGCCGAGGCCCAGCCAATTCCGCAGGTGAACCGCGGCGACGCCGCCCTCGACGAGGCCGCGGCGCCCGCCGCGGACATGATGCTCGTCGACCTGCGCGTCAAGCTGCACCGCTACCTGCTCGACCGCCTCAACCTCGGCGTGATCGACCAGGTCGAGCGTTCCGATCTCGAGGAGCGCATCCGTCCACTGGTGCGCCAGTACATCCGCGACGTCAACTCGCCGCTGAATGCCGCCGAGATCGACGAGCTGGTGGTCAGCACCACCGACGAGATGCTCGGCCTCGGGCCGATCGAGCCGCTGCTCAAGGACGACACGGTCTCGGACATCCTGATCAACACGCCGCACCAGGTCTATGTGGAGCGCCGGGGCCTCCTCGAGCTCACCCCGATCCGCTTCAAGGACGACGACCACCTGATCCGCGTGGTCAACAAGATCGTCTCCGCCGTCGGCCGCCGCGTCGACGAGTCCTCGCCGATGGTGGACGCCCGCCTCGCCGACGGCTCCCGCGTCAACGTGGCGATCCGGCCGATCGCGGTCGACGGCACCGTGGTGTCGATCCGCAAGTTCTCCAAGAAGCCGTTCAACCTCGACCGCCTGGTGGAGAACCGCTCGACCGCGGGGCTGATGCGCGACCTCCTGAAGATGGCGGTCAAGGGGCGGATCTCGATGATCGTCTCGGGCGGCACCGGCAGCGGCAAGACCACGCTGCTCAACGCCCTTTCCGTGGAGATCTCCGCGAAGGAGCGCCTGATCACCATCGAGGACGCGGCCGAACTGCAGCTCCAGCAGCCGCACGTGGTACGCATGGAGACGCGCCCGCCCAGCCTTGATGGTCGCGGCGAGATCCGCCAGCGCGAACTCCTGAAGAACGCGCTCCGCATGCGCCCCGACCGCATCATCGTCGGCGAGTGCCGCGGCGAGGAGGCGTTCGACATGCTGCAGGCGATGAACACCGGTCACGAAGGCTCGATGACCACCATCCACGCCAACACGCCGCGCGACGCGCTGAGCCGCCTCGAGCAGATGGTCGGCATGGCCGGCATGCCGATGACCCAGATGAGCATCCGCGCCCAGATCGCCTCGGCCCTGCGCATCGTCGTCCAGACGCAGCGTCTCTCCGACGGCACCCGCCGGATGACCTCGATCAGCGAGATCACCGGCATGGAGGGCGAGGTGATCCAGATGCAGGAGCTCTATCGCTTTGTGAAGACGGGCCTCACCGAGGAGGGCCAGATCCTCGGCGAATTCCGCGCCACGGGCGTGCGCCCGCGCTTCACCGACGAACTCGAGTCGATGGGCATGCGGATCCCGACCAGCGCCTTCGACCCCTCGCAGCCGCTCTGAGCAGAGACCATGACCCAGTACCTCATCTACTTCACCGTCTTCATGGTCGTCGTGCTCGTGACCAGCGCGCTCGGCGCCCGGATGACCGCCGGAGTCGCCGTCAAGGGCGCGGTCAACAGACGAATGAAGGTTCTTTCCAGTGCCGGAGAGGGGATGAGGGGCCTCCTTGAAATCCGGTCGGAGCGCGGCCTCGAGAGTGACGGGTCAATCGCCAGGAACTTCTCAAAACTTCGGATGCTGTATCTGCAGTCCGGCACTGTGATTGGTTTCAAGAAGCTGCTCCTGTATTCGGCGCTTGCCGGCGTTGCTGCTGGCTTCCTTACAACACAACTCATAGGATCTCAGCTCGTAGGGGCAATGGTCGCTGCTGCAACGATGGTGTCATGCCCATTCGTCGTGCTTTCGCAGCTGCGGAGGATGCGCATGGCTGCGTTCTCACAGCACTTGCCGAACGCCATCGACATCATCGTTCGCAGTTTGCAGGCGGGGCACCCGCTGTCTACTTCCCTTGCGCTGGTCGGTTCGGAGATGAAGGACCCGATCGGAACAGAGTTCGGAATTTTGAACGACGAACTGACCTACGGAACCGAGATGTCGGTTGCGTTGCAGAACCTCATGAACAGGGTGCCGGCCGACGACCTGAATATGTTCGCAATGACAATCATGATTCAGAGGCAGACCGGCGGCAACTTGGCGGAGGTACTGCAGACCCTCTCAGATACCCTCCGTGAGCGCCAGCTGCTGAAGCTCAAGATCAGATCGCTAACATCGGAAGGGCGTTTTTCGGCCGTTTTCATGACGATATTTCCGCTGTTGATCTACCTGATGCTCATTAGCATGGTGCCGAATTATTTCGAACCGCTCTGGGACACGGGTTATGCCGATCTGGTTTTCGGCGCGTGTTTCGTGACAGTCGTGATCGGAAACCTTGTCATGCGACGCATGGTGAACTTCAAGGTTTGAGCGTTTGGGGGGCGAAGGACCCCTAAGCAGTCGCTTATAAGGAACGCATCTGATGCAAGCACAATACCAATGGCTGATTGAATTAGCGGCGAATGAGTACGCCGTGCTTGCCCTTGTGTTTCTGGGCGTGACCATCATCTCCGCTCTTCTGATCCGATCGCTTTTGCCCGGAATGGAGACGCGGCGCCGGATGCGTGTTTTCGATGGCTCCTCGCATGCTGAGGGTCCCGTCGAAGGGCGGGAAGATGCAAAGTTTAGTGAGGAGATTCAGACATACTACGAAGCAGTACTTCCGGGAGACAAGAATTCTTTGAAGCTTAGGCTTCTTCAGGCGGGATATTTTAAAAAAGAAGCCATTATCTACTATAATTTTATCCGGTTGTCTGTCGCTCTTTTATTTTTCTCTGTCGCGTTCTATGTGCTCGATCGGAGCGTTGTGGCAGAATCGATTGTAATTTCATTGTTTTCGGCCATCGTTGGAATGGTCGGCTTTATGCTCCCAAACTTTGTTCTTGACCTGATGGCGAATGGCCGTCGCGAGCATTATCGAAGAAGTTTTCCTGACTTCGTCGACATGCTTGTTGTCTGTTCCGACGCTGGCCTCAGCATCGAGGCAGCGGCTCATCGGGTTGCGCGGGAGTATCTCGTTCGCGATCGGGCGTTCGGAATCCATCTGGGAGTGATGATGCTCGAGGTTCGTGCGGGAAAGCGGTTGCGAGATGCTCTGAATTCGCTCGCCGAGAGGACCGGCCTGGAGGAGGCTACAGTTCTCGCGACACTGTTCCGGCAGTCGGAAGAACTGGGAGTCAGTCTCACGAGGGCACTGCGGACGCACAGCCACGAAATGCGTCGAGTTCGTATCCTGCGGGCGGAGGAAAAGGCAAATGCATTGCCGGTGAAGCTTCTGATTCCTCTCGGTGCGTTCATATTTCCGGTGACGCTCGTGATCGTGCTGGTTCCGGTGATGATCCAACTTTTGACCGCGTTGAGAAACATGGTGCCGGGTAGTTGAATCCGGCCGGCTACCACCTTGCGTGATCAGCAGAACTATCGTGAAGGCAGATCAGAAATGCCGGGGGGGCAGGGGATCTTTCGGCGTCCCGGCGATCGAATTTGCACCCGCTTCTGGCACATAGGATGAGCATCCGAAATGGCTGCTGAGACCGAGTACACTTCTCCGAATGATCTGCGCGAGGGAGTTGGGCAGCAACTGTTCGCCTCGCCGAGAAGTCTCGTCAACTGCACCGTTGCGGGCTTCATCATGTTCATGTTGTTCCACGTACGCGGTCTCGAAGCGGTCCTTGATCGCCTGGTGCTGCTGGACAATGACGACGTGATGCGGCTGCTGCAGGTCCGGGCGCTTCTGGACGGCCAGGACTGGTTCGACACGCGTCAGTATAGGATTCTGCCGCCAGAGGGACTTTCCATGCACTGGTCGAGATACCTCGATCTGGTGCTGGCCGGAATTGTCAAGATCAGCTCGATTTTCGTAGACCGCGGGACGGCGGAACGGCTGATGGTTGCCTTTTGGCCGCCGCTTCTGTTTGCGGGCTACCTTTCGCTAGTTGCAGTCGTCGCCCGTAGTTTTTTTGGATTGCGAGCGGCCTGCTTCTCGGTGCTTTTCGCGGGCGCGTCGTCGCCGCTGTTGGTCACCTATTTTGCGCCCGGGCGTATCGACCACCACAACGTTCAGGTGCTCCTGACGGTCGCGTTGCTCGGCGCGATCGCTGGGAGCAGCGCGCCTGTCCGGCGCGGCATGGCCGGAGGGTTGGTCGTTGCCCTTTCGCTGGCAATCGGCCTGGAGACGCTTCCGGTCATTGCCGCAGCCGGTGCAGTCCTCGCCTTCAGGTATCTCACGCGCGCGGAGGGCGCCGACATTCAACTGGCCAGCTTCGGGACCAGCGTACCGTTGGCAGGAATGCTTCTGGTTGCCGGGCAGACGCCGCCATCCGATTGGCTTGTCCCGACCTGTGACACACTGTCCGCCCCTTGGATTGGTACTTTGTCGGTCGCGGGCGTGGCGGCGGTGCTCCTGGCCGCCGTTCCCAGGCTGCTGGGGGTCTCCGAGTCCGTGTCGGCCCGCGGGGTGGGTCTTGTACTCGCAGGAGGAGCGACCGCGGCGGCAGCTCTGATGCTGCTCGGCGACTGCCTGGCCGGCCCGTACGGCAATCTACCTGAAGTGGCTCGCAGCGTAATCGGCAATCATATTAATGAGGCTCGCTCGTTGCTCAAGACGTTGAGTGTAACGGGAAGCATCATGCTGATGCCGCTTGTCCCGATTGCGCTGGCTGTGATCGGACTTGTTCTCGTGTCATGGAATAGAGATGAACGGGGCGGCAAGACAGTCCTACTCGTGTTCATTCTTGCGGGTTCTGCTATCGGTCTTCTACAGGTGCGGAGCCTTGTATTCCCGCTCGCAATAATCCCCGTCGCCGCGGGCCTCGTCGTCAGCCGGGCCGCCGAACTGTCCCGGCCCCCCCCGACTCGGCTGGCGCTGGTGGTCGTTGTGGTCTTGGGCCTGCTCCCCCACACATGGTTGCTACTCCATCGCATGGTCTCCGTTGAGACCAGCCCGGATCGGATGCAAGACTTTGCATGCCGAGAGATGGAGGCGGTCGAGCCGCTTGACGGGTTGGAGCAAGGTCGTGTTCTCAGCACCTTGAACCTCTCAAGCCGAATCCTGCTCTTCACCGGCCACGACGTGTTGGCCGGTCCCTATCATCGCAGCGCGGACGTCTTCTTGAACGGCTACCAGCCGTTCGTGGGCACGGAGGACGATATGCGGCAGACGGTCGAGCGGTTCGGCGCGGATGTTGTCGTGGTCTGCCGCGGGGAGACCTACGGCTCTCCGGAGAGCTTCGGGACCCGGCTCGCGACCGGCTCCGCGCCGGCCTGGCTGGAGCGGGTTGACCTCGAGGCCGACCAGTTGGTGGTCTGGCGCGTCAGGGCGCCACCCGGATCGGCCGGTTCTTAGGACGACTTGCGAGAAGCACTGCCATCTTCTACGCGAGGGGAGAGTTCGCGCAAGATTTGGGGTGAGCGCCGCGACCGGGGCGGTGCGGCCGCGAATAGGGGCTCCTGGTGTCGGTGGTCTGATCCCGCAAAACTGGACCGTTCTGAGCTGGAGTTTTCCGCGGTAGCATCCCGTGGCTGGGAGGGAGCGGAAGGCGATGAAGGCATCGAGGTTCTCGGACGCCCAGAAGGCGTTCATCCTGAAGCAGGGAGCGGATGGCATGCCGGTGGCGGAGATCTGTCGCCGCGCCGGGATCAGCCAGGCGACCTACTTCAACTGGAAGAAGAAGTACGACGGGCTGCTGCCGACCGAGATGAAGCGGCTGAAGCAGCTCGAGGACGAGAACGCGCGGCTGCGCAAGCTCGTCGCGGACCTGTCGCTCGACAGGGAGATGCTGCAGGACGTCATCCGCCGAAAACTCTGAGGCCTGCTCGCAAGAGAGAGCTGGTGGCTGCGACCTGCGGTGAGTGGAACGTGTCGATCCGGCGGGCCTGCCGGGTTCTCGAGTTCGACACGTCGTCCTACCACTACAAGTCCCGCCGCCGCGATCAGGCCGGCATCGAGGCTCGCATCAAGGAGATCTGCGCGACGCGCGTCCGCTACGGCTATCGGCGCGTCCATGTGCTGCTCAAGCGGGAAGGCTGGGACGTCAACATGAAGCGGACCTATCGCATCTACAAGGACTTAGGCCTGCAGCTGAGGAACAAGACGCCGAAGCGGCGCGTGAAGGCGAAGCTGCGGGAGGACCGGTGCGAGGCGACCCGGCCGAACGAGACCTGGGCAATGGACTTCGTTCACGACGAGCTCGCGACGGGCAGGCGGATCCGCGTCCTGACCATCGTCGACACCTTCTCCCGCTACGTGCCGGCGCTTGACCCGCGCTTCAGCTACCGCGCCGAGGACGTCGTCAACACGCTCGAGAAGGTCTGCTCGCAGATCGGCTATCCGGGAACGATCCGCGTCGACCAGGGGTCGGAGTTCGTCTCCCGCGACCTCGACCTGTGGGCCTACACGAGGGGGGTGACGCTCGACTTCAGCCGGCCGGGCAAGCCCACCGACAATGCCTACATCGAAGCCTTCAACGGCCGGTTCCGTGCGGAGTGCCTGAACGCCCACTGGTTCCTGACGCTTGCCGACGCGGCCGAAAAGTTGGAGCATTGGCGCAGATACTACAACGAGGAGCGCCCACACAGCGCCATCGGCCACAAGGCCCCGATCACGTTGTTGGTTCCCGGCGGTGCCGCCAGCCCACCGTCGTGACAAAGCCCGGAAACTCCACCCTCGGGCGGTCCAGCAAATGGTAGCGGATCAAAAGCCCGGAAACTCCACCCTCGGGCGGTCCAGCAAATGGTAGCGGATCACAATCCGCCGAGGCTCTAACCGCTGCTGGATGAGTGTTCAGTGGCAGGTCATCGGGATTGCACCGGTTTACGGATCTGAGGCGGATCTGCCTAAGGCCGTTGCTATTGCCTCTCCGGGTGCGGTTCTTGTGTGCAGCGGTGTGACTTACGGCGCGCAAGAGGCGATTGGATCGGCGCTTGCTCAGCACGACCTATCAAATTGGCTCCAGACAGTTGCCCACGACAGCGAAAGCCTCGTTTTGATGAGAGTGGAAATTTCCGCGGACAGGGCGGAGCCGACTCCAAATTTGAGCTGACCGACATTGCTTCGTTCTCAACCTGCCCCGATGACTATGAGGCCGGTAATAATTAGAACCACTCCTGCTGCGTAGCGGATCCCGATGGCCTCGCCGAGGAAGAACCAGGCGAGGGCGGGCACGGCGCAAAACGTGAGAGCCATGAACGGATAGGCGAGCGTCAGCGGAACGTGCTTGAGCACGAAGATCCAGACCAGTGTGCCAACTCCGTAGAGAGCCAATGCGGCTATCAGTACCGGGTTTGTCGCGATGGCAATGAGGCCAGGGATGTCCGGGCGTCCCGCGGTACCACTGACTATCTTGAAAAATATCTGGCCTACCGAGATCAGCAGCGGCGTTAGGAGAAGCCCGGCAAGCACAGGTGTCTGCAGATCTGACACAATTCACTCCCGATCCCGATGTTCGCAATAGTATATATCCCGTCCAATGTAGCAGCATACGTATTCCAACGGAATCGGGTGCATTGCTCGCAGGAACGAGTGCGTGTATGGAAAGAAGTTAAAGTGTGGATTGAACGTATATAGGTACTCCCTCTCGCGGGGCACGACTATAATCAGACGCTTTGCCGCGATCCTGCGGAGTTCGTTTATGGCAGTTCTGTAGTCGAGAAGGTGTTCTATGACGTGCGTGCAGATGACGGTGTCGAACTCGCTATCTTGGAATGGCAAACGCTCGATTTTGGCAGCGAGAAACTCAATGCCGTCCTCAGCCGTCTGGTTAGCGATGATATCGACTCCGACGAGGCGAATCGAATCTCCTCGAGCTTCCCGCAAACACCGCAGCAAGTCTCCAGTTCCGCATCCCACGTCGCAAATAGACGCGCCCTCGACGTCTGCCAGAATCCTGCGAATGCAAGCCTGCGAGTTGTCGGTGCCCTCATGAACCCGCGGATGATCCTGGTAAAGGGCCTCGTATTCCGCTTCCGTCAGGAACGGCGCGCGCTTGCGGAAGTCTGTCAGTCGGTCGATATGTTCGCCCCAAGCCACCTTCGCCGCGGCCCGAAACAGGCTGGAATCCCGAAGCACCGGAGGGACCCAATCCTCAAGTACAGATCGAATCAGGTTTGTCTGTTCTCGGTTCATGCCGCACTCCCTCTGGTACCCCAACAGCGGGAAATATACATATTCTAGTGTTGATAGCCGGTTAGCGTTGACCCGTTTCAGAAAAATCCGGGTCGCTGCCGATCGGAAACGTCGCTTAAGCAGCAGCGGATCGTGTCCCCAGACGTGGTGTAGCTGACGGCGAGCACACCGTTGGTCGCCGGCTCGGCCGGGACGCGGGTCAGGCCGCCATGTCCGGCAGTCCGA
>JAWLCO010000097.1:0-14837 GCA_041687075.1 Hyphomicrobiaceae bacterium
GCCGATCTGGCGGCAAGCTACTCGACAGCGTTCGACACATATCAGGTCGATGGACGGATCGGATTCGCGGTCGACCGCTTCATCATCGGACCCGAGGCTTGGTTTCTCGGAGACGACTCCGCGGACGCCCAGCGCGTCGGCGGCTTCCTGAAGACGGAACTGCCGCCGCTTCTGTTCACCAGCATGAGGACAGAGCTGACGCTTTCGGCCGGCTATCAGTTCGTTGATGACGACGATGGAAGATCGACCTTCGGCGACGAGGGCGCCTACGGCAGCCTGAGGCTGACGACCCTCGTCGGCCGGAGCTTCTTCGACGGTCTCCGGTAGGGAGAAATACGTCCTTCAGGCCAGGAAAGCTGGCGATCAGCTCGCCGCCTGCTTGGTGGACATCTGATCCACCTCGGCGATCTCGTCGGGGGTCAGCTTCCAGCTTGCCGCTTTCGCGTTCTGCTCGACCTGCTCCGGCTTCGTCGCGCCGGCAATCACGCTCGCCACCACAGGTTTCGAAGCCAGCCAGCTGAATGCAAGCTCGAGCAGCGTATGGCCGCGTGCCTCGGCGAACGCGGTAAGCCGATCGACGATCGCGAAGTTCTGCTCCGTCAGGTATGAGCTGGCGCGCTGGGCCATCACGGCGAAGCGCGTGTCCGGGGGCGGGGCCTGATCACGCTTGTACTTGCCGGTCAGCATGCCGGAAGCAAGCGGGAAATAGGGCAGCAGGCTGAGCCCGAAATGCTCCATGGCCGGGATCAGGTGGCGCTCGTGCCGGCGGACGAGAAGGCTGTATTCATCCTGGCAGGACACGAAGCGGTTCAGGTTCAGCTGGCGCGCGGTCCACTGCGCATCGGCCACCTGCCAGGCGGGCAGGTTCGAGCAGCCGATGTAGCGCACCTTGCCCTGGCGGACGAGATCATCGAGTGCGCGCAGCGTCTCCTCGATGGGCGTGCGCGGATCGGCCTGGTGGAGCTGGTAGAGATCGATCCAGTCCGTCTTCAGCCGCCGCAGGCTGTCTTCGACGGCCCTCATGATATAGCGCCGCGAGGCGCCCGTGAGGCCGCGGTCCGGGTCCATCGGCATTCCGAATTTGGTGGCGAGCACGATGTCTTTCCGGCGGTCCCCCAGGATCTCGCCGAGAATGGTCTCAGAGCCGCCCTTGTTGCCGTAGATGTCAGCCGTGTCGAACAATGTGATCCCGAGGTCGAGCGCCTTGTGGACCACGGCGCGCGAGCCTTCGAGGTCGATGCGCATGCCGAAGTTGTTGCACCCCAGCCCGACCGCGGAGACATGCAGGCCGGATGGTCCGAGATTGCGCTGCTCCATAAGCGTCCTCCGTTCGAGCTGGGCGAGGCTTCCTTAAGAACACCGGCCTGGCGGGCTGGTTCAGGCTGTCACGTGGCAAACCGCTGCAGCCGATGGGCATTGTTGGCGTTCACGGCGCCCGGCGGTACCTTGCCCTGAATGATCGCGCGAACCTGCTCCACGGTTTCGAGCGCCTGCCCCTCGATCCCCTCCGGCGTCAAGCCGCCAATGTGAGGCGTCGCGATCACGTCATCTCGCCGCGCCAGATGCGGCGAGGGCATCTGGTCGGGTGCCCGGCCGACATCGAGCGCAGCGCCAGCGATCCAGCGCTCGTCGAGCGCCCGCTCCAGAGCAGCCTCATCGATGAGGTTTCCACGGCTGAGATTGACGAGATAGCACGTCGGCTTCATGGCCCGGAGCTGGGCCTCGCCGATCAGGTTCTCTGTCTGCTCGGTCGCGACGGCGAGCGGAAGCACGAAATCCGCGCGCCGCACGAGGTCGTCCAACGAAACCTGCTCGATGCCTTCGCGCTCGACCTTCACGTAGGGATCATGCACGAGCACCGCCATTCCGAACGCGAGCAGAAGCTCGGCGACGTTACGCCCAAGCGGTCCGTAGCCGATGATGCCGGCGGTACTGCCGTGGAGCTGTCGCCCCATCACCGCCTGGGCCGCCTCGCCCTTGCGGTATGCGATCACCGCGTCGGGGATGCGCCGGGCTACGCTGATCATGTGACCGATGACGATCTCGCTGACCGCCGGCACCCAGGTGCGGCTGGCTTGCGTGACGAGCACGCCCGCGTCGCTCGCAGCGGCGACATCGATGTTGCGGATGTCGACCGCCACCCGCAGAAACGCCGCCAACTCGGGGAGTTGAGCGAAGATTTCGCCGAATCCGGGGGTATTGCGGTCACTGACGATGATCTGCGCGCCTTCTGCCGCCCGCTGCAGCCCCGCGGCATCGAGCGGCTCATCCGCTCCATGCAGCACGACCTCGCCAAGCTCCTGCAACCCTGCAAGCGCGCGGTCACCATAGTAATTGCGGCGCATCTCCGGAGTGTGCGTCAGCAGGATGCGAGGCTTGATCATGCGTGTCTCCCGGGCAGCGGCGATTTCAACTCCAGATCTGGTCGGTATCGCCGTCGAACTCCATGCTGCAGTAGGTGCCGCCCTGATAGAAATCGCCGACCGGATCGGGCGGCAGTTTCGCCTGTTCGGCCATGGCCTCCTCGACGAAGTCCTCGGCGCGGCCGGTTGGCCGATAGCCGTACTTGTAGGCCACCGAATTATCCCACCAGGAGCGTTCGTTGAGGGAGCCCCCGTACATCACTTCGTAGCGCAGGTCCGGGTGCTCCAAGCCGATCCGGATGAGCTGCACAAGATCAGACGGCTTGATCCAGATGGAGAGGCGCCGCTTGTCCAGCGGCTTCTCGCCGACGTTGCCGATCCGGATCGAGAGCACGCGCATGCCGTGCTTGTCGGCATAGAGGGATCCGATCCCTTCACCGAACAACTTGCTGGCGCCATACCGGCTGTCCGGACGCGGCACGACCTCGACACCGATCCGCTGGACACGCGGATAGAAACCGACGGCATGGTTGGAGGACGCAAAAACGACCCGCTTGACGCCCTGCCGGCGCGCCGCCTCGAACAGGTTATAGCAGCCGATGATGTTCGACTGGAGAATGGTCTTCCACGGCCCCTCGACCGAGTAGCCGCCGAGATGAACGATGCCGTCGATGCCCTCGCAGGCGCGCTCGACGCTCGCGAGGTCCGCCAGTTCAGCCGGAACGAACGTCTCGTTGGCCTGAAGGTCCTGCGGCTCCTTCACGTCGCTCAGGATGATTTCCGGATAGATCGACGCCAGCAGCGGACGGATCATGGTGCCGACCCCGCCTGCCGCTCCCGTCATCAGAACTCTCTTCATGGGCTGTCTCCTCGTTGCCGGACCGGATGGCTGCCCGATCCGCGGCCATCATTCAACAGCGGCCTGATGCTCGGCAAGGCGCCGGTATCGGGCCAGGCTGCGGGTCAGGTGCACCCGCATGGCGCGCCGGGCTGCCGCCGCATCGCCGCTGCGTATCGCTTGATATATCCGTCCGTGCTCGGTCTGGATGCGCCGCAGGTAATGCCGCTGCTCGCGGGACGTTTCGAGTGAGCCGCGGATGCTCTGGCGCGGGATGATGTGCCGGCCGAGAAACTCGAGAAGCTTGCAGAACTTGGGATTGCCGCTGGCCGCTGCGACGGCACGGTGAAACGCGAAATCCTCGCTGACTGCGAACTCGTCCTTCTCGATTGCAGCGTCGATGGCGGCGAGCGCCGCCTCGACTGCAGCCGTCTGAACAGGCGTGCTGCGCTCGGCCGCGAGGGCGGCGGCTTCGACCTCGATGGCCAGCCTCAGCTCCATCACGTGCAGGACATCCTCGATGGAGCTCAGCCCCTCGAAGCTGATGCGAACGGGAATGCTGCCTTCATCGGCAACGAAAACGCCGGAGCCTTGCCGCGATTTCACGAGGCCTTCAGCGCGCAGCGCAGCCACAGCCTCGCGCACAACTGTCCGGCTCACGCCGAGGGCTGCCATGAGCTCATGCTCGGTGGGAAGGCGCGTGCCCGGCGCCAGGCGCCCGCTGCGAATTTCCCCGGCAATCTGCTCCACGACTTCGAGCGTCAGATTGCGTGCGGGACGCAGGCGCCGCAAAAGTGCTAACTTGTCACTGCGGGGTGAGGATGATACGTTCTCGACTTGTCGGGTCATCGTACAAGTCTCTTAACATCAGGACGGCGAACTCGCAAGGCGCACTACTGAACGAACGGGAGCGGAGGGAATACCCGGGGCAGCACATCTTGCATTCGCCAGATCCGCCGGCAAGAGCCGGCCAATAACTGTCAAATCCAATCAGGAGGAAACGCGAATGAACAGACGTGAAGTTATCAAGCTTGGTGTCGCTTCTGTTGCGGCCGGCAGCCTTGGAGCCGCGGGCGGATTTCCAGCGCTTGCGCAGGACAAGCTGGTCCTGAAATCATCCGACGTGCACCCGCTCGGTTATCCCACCGTCGAAGCCGTCGTGCGCATGGGCAAGAAGCTCGAGGAAGCGACAAACGGGCGTATTTCGGTCCAGATGTTCCCCGCCATGCAGCTCGGCGGCGAAAAGGAGATGATCGAGCAGGCGCAGATCGGCGCCCTGCAGATGGCCCGCATCAGTGTTGGCCCGGTCGGCACCGTCGTCAAGGAGCTCAACGTCTTCAACATGCCGTTCGTGTTCCGTGATGAGGCGCACATGCGCAAGGTCATCGACGGGGAAATCGGCAAGGAGATGCTCGAAAAGATTTCATCCAACCCGGAAACACGTCTCATCGGGCTGTGTTGGATGGACGCCGGGTCGCGGAACGTCTACACAAAAAAGGCGATCCGCAAGCCCGAGGATCTGGCAGGCATAAAGATCCGGATGATGGGCAATCCGCTGTTCGTGGACACCATGAATGCCATGGGCGGCAATGGCATTTCCATGGGCTTCAGCGAGCTTTACAGCGCCATGCAGACGGGTGTTGTGGATGGCGCGGAAAACAATCCGCCGACATACGTCACGCACAACCATCACCAGATCGCCAAGTATTTCTCATTCACCGAGCACCTGATCATTCCCGAGATCCTCGTGTTCTCTCGCGTGGTCTGGGAGAAGCTTTCAAAAGAAGACCAGGATCTCATCAAGAAGCTTGCGGCCGAAGCGCAGCAGGAGCAGCGTAAGCTGTGGGATGAGATGGTCGAAAAATCTTTGGCGACGCTCAAGGAATCGGGCGTCACAATCGTGAGGGATGTCGACAAGAAGGCATTCCAGGACGCCGTGAAGCCCGTCTACGACAAGTACGGCGGCGATTTCGCTGACCTGATGAAGCGGATCCAGGCTGTGCAGTAGCGACTGCGCGCCTTCGCGACTTTGCATCGCGGAGGCGCCGTCCACATCGGTGGTCTGCGGAAAAGTCTCGCAACCACTCCCGTGGCTCAGCTTCGCTTTCGTACGGAATACGAAACCCATGTTCGCTCTTTACGTCCGGGCGATGGACGTGCTGCACCGCATTTGCATGCTGATCGCGGGGCTCAGCCTGTTCGTCATCACCCTCATCATCCCCTGGGGCGTTTACACCCGTTACGTCCTTGGCTACGGGTCGCAATGGCCCGAACCGGTCGCGATCATCTTGATGATCGTGTTCACGTTTTTTGCCGGGGCGGTGTGCTACCGCGAGAACCTGCACATTGCCGTCATGGCGCTCCCCAGCATTTCCTCCGGAATTGCGCGAACGATCCTGGGCTGGGTGATCGAGCTGTGCATGCTTGGCACATCGCTGTTTCTGCTCTTTTTCGGCTGGGGGCTGGTCCAAATGACGTGGAACCAGGTCATGGCGCAGATGCCGGTCATACCGGTGGGCTTGACCTATCTGCCTATTCCGGTCGGCGGTGCGATCATCGCCTTGTTTGTCATCGAGCGGCTTTGGTCCGGGCGGTTCTTTGCCCCGGCCGAATCCGAGACGCCCTTCCAATCCGCCTCATCCGACGCGAACTGATCCGCGCCGCATTCCGGAATTGCGCACAATGGATGCACTGGTTCTTCTCGGGACGTTCGGCCTTCTCATCATCATCGGCGTCCCGATTGCCTTTTCGCTGGGGCTGGCCGCCATAGCCGGCGCGCTCTGGTATGACATCCCGCTCGAAGCGGTGATGCTGAAAATTTCGGACGGGGTCGACGAATTCGCCCTACTCGCCATTCCCTTCTTCGTTCTGGCCGGCGCCATCATGGCGGAAGGCGGCATGGCGCTTCGGCTCGTCAATCTGGCGAAAGTTTTCGTCGGGTTTATTCGTGGTGGTCTGGCGCTCGTGAATGTCCTCGCCTCCACCTTCTTCGGTTGTATTTCCGGGTCATCCATCGCCGATACCGCCTCGGTCGGCTCGGTCATGATCCCGCAAATGGAAAAGAACGGATACCCCCGCGTTTTCGCGACCAACATCACGGTTTGCGGTTCCGTGCAGGCGATCCTGATCCCGCCATCGCATAACGCCGTCATTTATTCACTGGCGGCAGGGGGCACGATCTCGATTGCGCATCTCTTCCTCGCTGGGGTGCTTCCCGGACTTCTTCTGGGCCTCACCTTGATGACCATGATCCTGGTTATCGCTCACACCCGCCAATATCCGAAAGGAGAGGTCGTTTCTCTGTGGCAGGCTGCCAAGATCTGCATCGATGCATTCTGGGGCCTGCTGACCATGTTCATCATTCTCGGCGGTATCCTGAGCGGCGTTTTCACGCCGACCGAGTCGGCCGCTGTGGCGTGCATCTATGCCTTCATCATCACGATGTTCGTTTACCGCGACTACAAGTGGCGCGAGTTGCCACTGCTGGTCATGCGCGTCGTGCGCACCGTCGGCATGGTGATGATGCTGATCGGATTTGCCGCCGGCTTCGGCTACATGATGGCGCTGATGCAGCTGCCCACGCAGGTAACGCAGTTCTTCCTGTCCGCTTCGGACAACAAGTACGTCATCCTGCTGCTGATCAATATCATGCTGCTGGTTCTTGGCTCCCTGATGGATATGGCGCCCCTGATCATAATCTGCACGCCCATTCTGCTCCCAGTCGCCGTCAGCATCGGTGTCGATCCAATTCATTTCGGCATGATCCTGCTGGTCAACCTCGGCATGGGGCTCATCACTCCGCCTGTCGGTGCGACCCTGTTCGTGGGTTGCGCCGTTGGAAAAGTCTCGATGGGGCAAATGGTGCGGACGATCTGGCCATTCTACCTGGCCATGATGATGGTTCTCGCACTCGTCACCTACGTGCCGGCCATTTCGATGTGGATTCCGTCGCTGCTGAAGCTCTGAGCCTGAAGCGGTGCAGCCCAGCCGCTCGAGCTGTTGTCGAAGGTGTGCCGGCGGGATAGGAGAATGCACTAAAGCATTCAATTCGGATCAGAGGACGCCTTGGACTTCGAGCTGACGCCTGAGCAGCGTGCCCTGCAGGAAGCCGCACGATCGTTCGCGCGCGATCAGATGGCCCCGGTTGCGCGTGAGATCGAAAGGACGAGTGAACCGCTCTCGAAGGAGTGGAAGCGGCGCTATGCCGAAATGGGTTTCCTCGGCGTGAATATCGCGCCCGAATATGGCGGGCTCGGCCTCGGCAATCTCGAAGCCATCCTCGTGCTGGAGGAGTTTGCGAAAGTCCACCCTGCCGTTGCCTTCCCGATTTTCGAAAGCGCCGTGGGGCCGATCAAGGCCGTCGAGCGGTTCGGCTCGGAAAGCCTGAAACAGCGCCTCCTGCCCGAGGTGACGAGCGGCCAGGCCGTTGTTGCTGTTGCCATGTCGGAGCCCAACGCGGGCACGGCGCTGACGGACCTTACCACGCGCGGAGAAATCCGCGACGGCCGCATCACCCTGAACGGAACCAAGCGCTGGTGCACCGGCGGCGGAAGTGCCGATGGTTACGTGGTCTATTGCCGTCTCTCCGACGCGCCGGGGGCGAAAGGCATTGGCGCCGTATTCGTGCCGAACGCCGTTCCGGGCCTGACGTTCGGAGCGCGCGAGGAGCTGATGGGCTTCCGCGGTACGACGACCGCCGACATCTTCTTCGACAACGTCGAGGTGCCGGAGGATCACCTGATCGTGCCGGCCGGCGGCTTTCCGAAGCTGATGGAAGCCTTCGACCTGGAGCGCTGCGGCAATGCCACCATGTGCCTCGGTCTCGCAGCCGGTGCGCTCGAGGATGCGCTCGCCTACGTGCAGGAACGGCGCCAGTTCGGCAAGCCGATCGTCGATTTCCAGGCCGTACAGCTCAAGCTCGCCGAAATGGCGATGAAGGTGGAAGCGGCCCGGCTGCTGATCTACCGGGCCGTAACGCGTGCCTCCAGCGGCTTCCCCTCGATCGCCGACTCGTCCATTGCCAAGTGCTTCGCCAACGAGATGGTACGCGAGGTGACTGGCGCTGCCCTGCAGCTGATGGGCGGATACGGCTACTCCAAGCAGTTCGCAGCCGAGCAGCGGTTCCGCGATGCCTGGGGCTGGGGCATCGCCGGCGGCACCATCGACGTGCAGAAGATGAATATCGCGTCAGCGCTGGTCGGCCGGCGCTTCGATCAGCGGAAATGAAGAGGGCACGGGGGCGCGCTCCCGTGACTCGACATGACTAATCCCCGGTGCCGGGCTTCGGCGAGAAGTAGGACTCGAACTTGTCGTCCATGTCGCGGTACTCGTCCGCGTCCGGAGGGGCCGCCTTCTTGGCCGTGATATTCGGCCACTTGTCCGCGTATTCACGGTTGAGCTCGAGCCATTTCTCGAGGCCCGGCTCCGTATCGGGCTTGATCGCCTCGACCGGGCACTCCGGCTCACACACGCCGCAGTCAATGCACTCGTCAGGGTGGATCACGAGCATGTTCTCACCCTCGTAGAAGCAGTCCACCGGACACACTTCCACGCAGTCGGTGTACTTGCATTTGATGCACTTGTCGTTGACTACGAAGGTCATCTGCTCGCCACCCCATTTGCTTGGGCTTGTCTTACGACTCGGTTGCAGCATCCTGCACGTTGGCAGGTTGTCGCAAGCCCTGCATTGTCCCAGCGCAAAGCATCTACAGAGTCACACATCCTTTTTCGTTAATCGCTCGATGGCGCGGCGTTCCCGCTTGGTCGGGCGCCCTGAGCCGGGCTCGCGCTGTGGAGGGCCCGGATCAGCAGTGCCGCCGCTCTGACCCTCTCTTTCGGACCCGGTTGCTGGTGGCGTCAGATCCTCGTAGAGGGTCTGTGAAACGGTGGCGGAGCCGCGCCGCTCGCCCGCTGCCGTCACCTTGAGCACGCGTACGCGGGAATGGGCCGTGACGGTGATGACGTCGCCGGGGCGGACCGTCTGGCTGGGCTTGTCGGCGCGTACGCGATTGACCCGCACCTTGCCATCCTGCACCAGCGACGCCGCCAGAGTGCGGGTCTTCACAACCCGCGCGAACCAGAGCCACTTGTCGAGCCGCTGCACTCCGCCGGCATCCGGCCCGGGGGCAGGCCCACGGCTCATGAGGAGCCGGAGTCCTGGGCCTGCTTCTCGAGCACCTTCTTGAGCGCGCTCAAGGCGGCGAAGGGCGAATCGGGATCGACCTCGGCCCGCTTCGGCGGCGGAGCGGAACGCATCTGCATCGGCGCGTTATGCCGGTCATTGTGCCTGCGCCGATCATCGCCCCTGCGGCCGTCGCGCCGGCCTTCCTTGCGATCCCGATGCTTCTGGCCGCCGCCGGATGCCTGCACAGCGCCACGAGATGCGTCGCCCGCCGGTGCGGCCGCCGTCGCGGGATGCCGATCCCGGCGCTGGTTCTGGGGCCGCCCGGGCCGGGACTCGCCCTGACGGGCTTCGCGCTGGCCGCCCTCGTGGTGCCCGCGTTTGCGGCGGCGGTCCGGACGCGGGCCGTCGTGCCGGCGCCGGGGACGCCAGACGTCCTCATACTTCACTTCGTCTGGTTCTGCCGACTTGGCCTCATCGGCCGCCTGCTCTGAAGCGGCGCCCGGCACGATGATCGCAGCCGCCTCGGGTTTGGGCGCGCTCGCCGCCTGACCGTCGGCTGCGCCGGTCTCGGGTGCCGGCGCCGTGTCGACCGGGTCTGCAACTGCTGCAGGCGGTGATTCCGCTGGCACTTCTAGCGCCGCAGTCACCACTTCGGCCGTGGCCGGAGCCGGCACCGCTGGTTCTGCCGTTGCATCGGATGTCTCAGGCGCGACCGCAGGTTCCTCCGCTGGACCATCGGCAGCTTCGACTGCCGCGGTGTTCGCCTGTTCGACCGGCGGCTCGACGGCCTGCTCAGTTGCCTGCTCGACGGGTCTCTCCGGAGCCGGCGGCGCCTTCTTTACTGGCCGCCGGTCGAGCCGGAAGCCGAGACTCGTGAACACGGCGCTGAGCTCATCGGGCGAGCAGCCCAGGATCGACATCATCTCCGGGATGACGACAAAGCCGCCGTCGCCCGTGGACCCCTTCGGCGGAGTCGCGGAGGGGTTCTCCGGATTGGGACGCCAGGCCAGCAGAGGCCGGATCAGGTCGGCGAGCCGCTCCAGGATGTCGATGCGTACCGCGCGCGGTCCGCACACGTGATAGCCGCAGGCCCGGTAAAAGGCCTCGGGCACGTTCGGATCGGCGGGTGCGGACGTGAGCCCTGCGCGCGGCGGCTCCGGCAGGGTGTCGAGCGAGAGTCCGTGCTCGCCGGCATGCTTCAGCGCCCACAGCACCAGCGTGAGTTCCGCAGGCGCGGGCTTCAGCAGCAGCGGGAAATAGATGTTGAAGGCGCCGAACCGCACGCCGTAGCGGCGCAGCTGGGCGCGACCGGGCTGGTCGAGCGACTTCATCTCGTCGGCCACCGTCTCGCGCTTCAGCACGCCGAAGTTCTCGGTGAGCTGGAAGGCGATTCCGCGCGCAAGGCCGGAGATGTCCTGTGCCTCGGACAGCTCGATCAGCGGCTTCAGGCGCTCACGGATCGTGTCATTGAGCCAAGTCGTCAGCCGCTCCTGGACCTTCTCCTTGTCGGGCGCCTGCAGGTGATCGTCGACCAGCAGCACGAGCTGCGGCTTCAGCGGATGCTCGCCCGGCTCGAGCCGCGCCACCTCCTCGTCCCGCCAAAGGATGCGGCCCTGGCGGGTGAGCTTGAAGGCATCATTCTTGGCCGCCGCCACGCGGCGTGTGCGCATCGACAGCTCTTTTGTGAGTACCTGCGCGGCGGCATTGCGGGCCGCCTTGCCATGGATGCCCTCTGCCTGCGCATCCGGTGAGAACACGAAGCCCTTCAGGCGGCCGACATAATGATTTTCAACCTGGATCGCGCCGTCCTCACCGATGTCGGCGGTCAAGCCGTCCTTGTCGCGCATACCCCGCATAAGCGCACTCGTGCGGCGATCGACGAACCGCTGCGTGAGCTGCTCGTGCAGCGCATCGGACAGGCTGTCCTCGATCTCCCGGGTGCGGCCCTGCCAATGCTCCGGATCACGCAGCCAGCTCGCGCGGTTCGAGACGAACGTCCAGGTGCGGATGTGAGCGATGCGGTTGGCGAGTGTGTCGATGTCGCCGTCCGTGCGGTCGGCCATCGCCACCTGACGCGCAAACCAGTCTTCCGGAATGCGCTCCTCGCCCGTCATGAGGAACTTGTAGAGGGTTGCCACCAGCTCCGCGTGATTCTGCGAAGAGATCTTGCGGTAATCGGGAATCTGGCAGACGTCCCACAGAGTCGCCGTCGCCGCGGGACCGCGGACCAGGTCGGCCAGCTCGCGATCCTGGCTGACATTTTCGAGCGCGATCACGTCGTCGGCCATGCGCGCACGTGTCAGGCGCGCTTCGGTCGGGAATGCGCGCAGGCTGTCGCGCAGCGCGTCAATCGACGAGAAGTCGAGCCGGCGATTGCGCCACTGCAGCACCTTCACGGTGTCGAACGTGTGGGTTTCGAGCCGCTCGACCAGATCGTTCTCGAACGGCTCGACGTCGCCGGTGACGCCGAATGTGCCGTCGTTCATGTGCCGGCCGGCGCGGCCCGCGATCTGCGCCAGCTCTGCCGGCGTCAGCATGCGGTGGTTCTGGCCGTCGAACTTTCGAACCGCGGCGAACGCCACGTGATCGACCGTGAGGTTGAGCCCCATGCCGATGGCGTCGGTCGCGACGAGGAAATCCACATCGCCCGATTGGTACATCGCCACCTGGGCATTGCGCGTGCGCGGAGACAGTGCGCCGAGCACCACCGCGGCGCCACCCCGATGGCGCCGGATGAGTTCCGCAATCGCGTAGACGTCATTCGCCGAGAACGCGACCACGGCCGTCCGCGTGGGCAGCCGCGTGATCTTCTTCTGGCCGGAATAGGTGAGCTTCGAAAGCCGCGGGCGCGAGATGAAGTTCGCCCCCGGGATAAGATCGCTGATCGCCTCGCGCATCGTCCAGGCGCCGAGCAGCAGCGTCTCCAGCTTGCCGCGCGCATGCAGCAGGCGGTCGGTGAAGACGTGCCCGCGCTCCGGATCGGCGGCGAGCTGAATCTCGTCGATGGCCAGGAAGTCGACGTCGATCTCCCGCGGCATGGCCTCGACGGTCGAGACCCAGTAGCGCGGGTTCTCCGGCTTGATCTTTTCCTCGCCGGTGATCAGCGCGACCTTCTCGGGGCCGACACGGGCTGCGATCTTGTCATAAACCTCGCGCGCCAGCAGGCGCAGCGGGAGACCGATCATCCCGGTCTCATGACCGAGCATGCGCTCGATCGCCAGATGTGTCTTGCCCGTGTTCGTCGGGCCCAGAACGGCGGTGACGTTCCGGATCCGCGCTTCGAAATCGATGCCCATGATGACTTCAGCCTCCAGCCTTGGTCTCGTGAGAGACGCAGGCGCCCCGGACGCAAGTTATGATGTCCTGCAAAATCCCGTCACCGCTCAGAGCAGGTCCGCCGTCCGCTGTGGGGCCGTTGCCCGACGAAAAACACGGCCAGACCCGCGTGTGCCCATTCCTTCCCTGAGAAGGCGTCTTTCAGTGTCATCAGTCGCCTGTCCGGTCAATGGACCAGTGCGATCTGCTTCATCCCAGTCGTAATCTCGACGCGTTGCGACCTGAGGACGGCCGAGCCGGCGAAAGTTGGAATCCTAATCTCATAAGGCACGAGAATATTGGCGCTGGGTATCGGACGCAAGGCGACTTCTATTCCCTTGGCTGCCGCCATGTATCGGGTGGATTTGTTGTCCTTGTGCCCGGCAATGGGAATATAGCGAACACCGCAGACAATTGCGATGTCCGGCTCGCCGCTGGGCCGCGCCTCTTTGATGCGCTCCTTGCGGCGGTATGACAGCTCCAGATCGAACCGGTGCTTGCCGTCGAAGACGGCCACCTTCCGGTCACACGGTTTATCGATCTGGCCGGTCGTCAGCGCCATGACGGCGCTCATAGGGTCGAGCACGTCTTTCAGGTGCCCCTCGGAAAGCGGCACCGAGCGTTTGGAGGGCTTGCTCGGGGGCTCCAGGGTGCGGTCGGCAACCGAGCCCTTTCTGAAGCTCATGTCGACGGAGCCGGACTTGGAGTTGCTCTTGTACTTGAAGGCATAACGCGAGGGCTGCGGCTCTCCCCGCCCCCACACGCCGGTGCTGCTCGTGGAGCCTCGCCATTTGAAGGCGCCGAGCAGGGCGGAGAGCTTTGCGCTGCCAGATGATGAATAGCTTGCCGAGTCGATGGTCGATTGGAAACGGAATTTGCCGATCTCGATACCAGCAAATTCAATATTATAGCTGGCCTTGATCTTGCTGGGCGTATCCGCAGCTGCCGCCATGGGCAGGAAGGCGCCGAGCAACGCCAGCCCTGCAACACGCCTGGAAAGGCTTATCCAGAATGACGGCCGGGCAGGTAGTCTGCTCATGGGCGTGCGCCTCCAGGAAGCGACATCTTCGCCCATGGCGGTACGTTTCGTTTTCGTCAATTGTGTGTTCCGGCCCGCGCCGGGATCGCGCCCCCGGGGGAAAGATCTTTAAGATTCGCGCGCTTGACGGTCCCCTTGCGGCATCAGTATAGAGATGCGCGAACTCCCGGCCGCTTTTCTGACGGGACGTTTCCGATTCCGGAACGAACAGATTTCATGCGTCCCTGCCAGGGTGCGCCAAGAGAGGATGTCGTGTCATGACCAGACGCTGTGAGCTGAGCGGCAAGCTGCCGATGTCCGGGCAGCTCCGGAGCCACGCGGAGAACAAGAGCAAGCGCACGTTCCGGCCGAACCTGTGCACCGTTTCACTCATCAGCGACACGCTGAAGCGGACGATTCGGCTGAAGGTGAGCGCCCACGCGCTGAAGTCGGTCGAGCACCGGGGCGGCCTCGATGCCTATCTGCTGAAGGCCAAGGATGAGGAGCTCTCCGACCGCTGCCGACGCCTGAAGCGCGACATTCAGAAGGCCAAGGCCGCAGCCAGCTCGGAAGAGACGCAGGCCGCGTAGGGCTTCGACGGTCCGGTACGCTGTGTTCCCGTGAGGGGCATAAAGTAGCCGCTATCGGCGGCTCCCTCACCTGCTGCTTGCGACCACTGCGGGCGCTCAGTCTTCCCCGTTTTCCTTGAGCGTGAACTGCAGCAGCAACGTGCGCTGCAGCAGTGGATTGAAGTTGTTGTCGGACAGGAGCGTGACGACCGTTTCGCCGTGCGGCCCGCGATGCACGGCGACGCCTTCCATGTTGTCGATGTCGTAGGCCATGTCGCCTTCGAACAGCACTTCGCCTCGCATGACTGCACCCGGCGCGATCTCATCCGGTGAGAGCAGCCGCAGCCTCATCTTCACGCCTTCGGTCCAGCGGAACCGGCGCTCGAGCACCAGCAGACCACCGTCGTCCAGTGCCGCGGCGTCCGTGATGTCGAACCCGCTGATGTCGACGAGATGCAACTTACGGGGCTTGCCGTCGACCCAGATCCAGCCGGTATGATGGCCGCGTTCATCGGGCAGGCGCTCGGAGAAGGCGATGATCGATCCCTTGAAGCGGCCTGCGCGAAGGACGCTGACGGACTCGAACCCTTGATTGGAACCCAGGCGTCGA
>JAWLCO010000098.1:0-14747 GCA_041687075.1 Hyphomicrobiaceae bacterium
AGGGAACATTGACCTCGGACGAGGCAGGGGGAGAGCATGTTTGGTCGTCGGAAGCATCCGATCATATCGGCGCGCGCGCTGCGCCTTACCGTTTCAGCTACAGCAATAGCGATCGCCAGCTCAAGCGCATCGGCCCAAACCGTCCAGCTTGATGGGATCGTTCTGACGTTCTCCAAGATGGGAGAAAGCGCCATCGAGGCCCTGAGCGGCTCCAGCGCGATAGACAACGAGCAGCTGGATGAGCAGTTCCAGGCTGACAGCGTGTCGCAGATCATGGATACGATCCCGGGTGTGACGACGCAGGAAAACGGGCTCGACACCGCGCAAGCGATCAACATCCGTGGCTTGCAGGACTTCGGTCGCGTCAACGTGCTGATCGAGGGGGCTCGCCAAAACTTCCAGAAGAGCGGCCACAACGCCGATGGCACGTTCTACATGGAGCCCGAGATGATAAAGCGCGTCGATGTCACCCGCGGGCCGACGTCAACCATCTATGGGTCGGGCGCGATCGGTGGCGTGGCCGCCTTCGAGTTGCTGGACGCCGACGACATCCTATTGCCCGGGGAGTATGCGGCCGTTCGCACGCGGACCCGGTATGGTACGAATGGAAACAGCAAATTAGGCAGCGCAACCGGCGCGGTACGGGTGGGCAACTTCGACGTTCTCGGGCAGCTGAATGGTCGCTGGTCGGACGATTACGAGGATGGCGGGGGGACCACCATCGACAATTCAGGCGACACGACGAAGTCCGGCCTCGTCAAGGCCCGTTGGCAATTGGCGCCGGGTCACCAGCTGACCGGAACGTTCATTGATTATCAGTCAGGTTTCGTAGACCAGACCGAGGGCGCCACCGAATTCGATACCGCGCTCGACAACAGACAATACACGCTTGGATATACTTTTGCGCGACCCGATATCCCCTTTATCGACTTCAGCGCAAAGGTTTACAAGAACGAAACCGAGGCTCAGCAAACCAACCTTACTGATTTGCGGGATCGGAGCTTCAACGTCGATACCACTGGATTCGACGTGTTCAATACATCGCGATTTGAATTTGGGTCGACTAAGTTCGCGCTCACCTATGGCGGCGATGGTTTCGAGGATCGGGTTACAAACTTCGCTGAGGACCCCGCAGATCTCGCTTTCAATTCTACGCCCAGCGGCCGACGGACTGCTATGGGTGCCTTCGTGCAAAGCAAAGCGACTTTTTTTGACACCATCGATATTATCGGGGCATTGAGATACGACCAGTACGAACTCAAGGCTGGTGATTTTTCCACTGAAGGCGACCGTGTGTCTCCAAAGCTCACAGTCGGTGTAACTCCGCTCGTGGGAGTAACGCTATTCGCGACTTATGCCGAGGGGTACAGGGCACCTTCAGTTACCGAGACATTGGTGAGCGGTGTTCACGACTACGGAACCTTCGGCTTCCAGTATCTACCCAATCGCAATCTTAGACCCGAGGTGGCTCACAACTTGGAAGGCGGTGTCAATCTGAAGAAGGATGGCATTTTTTCATCACAGGACATGCTACGGGCAAAGCTGGTCGCGTTTCAGAATAAGGTCGATGATTTCATTGACATAGCAGAGATCCCTAATCCTGATTACCGCGGCCCTGGCACTGGCTTCCCATTTTTCGTTCAATACCAGAACGTAGCCAAGGCCACAATTGAAGGTGTCGAGCTCGAGGCAATGTACGATGCGCGGAGCTGGTTCATAGGACTTGGCGCTCATCGCATTCGCGGCGAGGATGATGATACGGGTGATCCGCTCGCCACGATCGCTGCAGATCAAATCACGCTGACCGTTGGATTTCGCGCCTTCGATGAACGGCTCGTAGCTGGCACGCGAACGAGGTTCGTCGCAAGTCAGCACCGGGTGCCGATCAGTGAACGAGGCACTCCCGTTGTTGACCCAACAAACGGCTACACCGTAGTCGACCTCTTCGGCGAGTATGCGATGAACGAAAACACAACCATAAACGTGAACATCGACAACCTGTTCGACACGGAATACCGCCAGTACCGGGATCTGGAAAACAGCCCTGGCTTCAGCGCTCGCGTCGGCTTAACGATGCGGCTTGGGGTCCAATAAAAAGCTGCATCGAACTATACTGATGCGGGCGCATGGCCAGTCCGGCACGAAAGCGCCGGACTGGCGTTCGACTGAGAAGAATGGTCACCAGAAGAGGGATCGAGACATGTACATCGCCATGAACCGCTTCAAGGTCGCGAAGGGCTCGGAAGAGCTGTTCGAGAAGCTGTGGCTCAGCCGCGAAAGCTACCTGCATGAGCTGCCCGGCTTCATTGTTTTCCATCTGTTGAAGGGGCCGGAACGCGAGGATCACGTGCTCTACTCCTCGCACACGGTCTGGCGCTCCTATGCCGACTTCGAAAACTGGACGAAATCCGAGCAGTTCCGCAACTCGCACGCCAAGGCAGGCGAGAGCTCCATTCGGCCGCTTTATCTCGGCCATCCGGAGTTTGAAGGCTTCCACGTTCTGCAGGAAATCAAGGCCCCCGCGGAGCAGGCGGCGGCCTGATTTCAGAAAGACAGGTCGAGAATGTCGAAACAGCAGCTCCTGGCCGAGCGACTGGCCGCGAACCCCGATGGCGTGCTCGAACGCATCGCGGCCGAATGTGGCGTCAGCACGCTCGATGTCGTAAAGGCCTTGCCCGGGGAGTACCGGACCGTTGTGCCCGGCAGCCATTTCTCCGAAATCATGGCGGATCTCAAATCCTGGGACGAAGTCCTGCTCATCGTGCACACGCCGGATATCGTGCTTGAGTGCGTGGGGCGCATTCCGCCGGGGAATGTCGGGCGCGGCTATTTCAACCTCCACGGTGACAGCCCGATCGGCGGACATATTCGCTACGAGAACTGCACCGAGATCGCCTTCGTCTCGCGCCCGTTCAACGGACGTCCGTCGTGCTCCATCCAGTTCTTCAACGGCCAGGGTACGGCCATGTTCAAGGTTTTCGTCCGGCGCGACGCCGAGCGCAATCTGCTACCCGATCAGATCAAACGCTTTGAAGAACTGCGCCGCCGGATGAGCGCCGCGTCCGATGCGGCCTGAGCCGGCTGGCCGGCTACTTGCTTAAGCGAAGGGGCCGCGATGACGCGGCCCCTGACTCGTCTCGATCAATGATCCGCAGTTTCACTGAAACGCGGACAGCTTGCCGAAGTGCTCGGCCAGCAGGTAGTACACCGTAACCCTGTTCCTGCTGCGGGAGCCTTTCATCTTTTCGGCGACGGCCGATATGGCCTTGTCGAGCTCCGCGTCGCTCTCGGTGAGTCCCAGCTTCTTCTTCAGGAAATTTTCCCGTACGCGCGCGACTTCGTCCTTGTCGCTGAACGAGACAAGAGACGAATCCCTTTTCTGCAGAGCAATTCCGCAGTACCGGACAATGCCGGAAATCGCCTTCTCGTCCGCATCGCTGACGTATTTCTTGACATCGGCAGCCCATTCATCAGCCATGACTTAAACCTCCTCTTTCGTGCCGTTCGGGAGCGCGGGGCCGAGCTAAGGTCGCCCAGCCGGACTGTGCCTTGGCGATACTGCCTGCGCGCGCCTACAGTGTCAAAGGCACAGCACTGAGGTTTCTTGAGGGCGTTCCCGAAGTGCGCCCCAACTGGCGGCTCTTGTCTATGGCGATTCATCGTGCTCAACATCATATCGCCTGGTGGGCGGGGCTGACTGGAGGCGTCAATGCGCTATGGTGAGGGCGACCGCGAGAGCGAGAACGTCGAGGATCGTCGCGGCCAGTCTGGCCGTCGCTTTCCCTTCCCCCGCGGCGGGCGGCGGGTCGGAATTCCCATTCCCATGGGCCGCCGTGGCGGCGGGCTCAGCCTGACGACTCTGCTCATCCTCGGCGCGCTTATGCTGCTGTTTGGCATAAACCCGCTCGACCTGCTGCAGGGCGGTCCTGGGGGCAACGGAATCCCCGATATGGGACGCGAAATGCGGCTCCCGCCCGGCCAGTCCGGTGGAGAAGCACACAACCGACAGGGCATCGAGCTGCCGGGACGCACCAGCGGGCGGACGGCAGCCCAAGGCGAGGATGCCGTCAAGCGCTTCGTGGGCCGCGTCCTCGCCGACACCGAGGATGTCTGGACAGCGGTTTTCGCGCGCGCGGGCCGCCGTTATGAAGAACCGAAGCTCGTCCTCTTCACGGGGGCTGTGGACACACACTGCGGAATGGGCGCAGCCCAGGTCGGGCCCTTCTACTGCCCCCTCGATCAGAAGGTTTATATCGATCTTTCGTTCTTCGATGAGCTTGCCCGCCGCTTCAGGGCGCCGGGAGATTTCGCGCAAGCTTATGTGCTGGCTCACGAGGTCGGCCATCACGTCCAGACGCTGCTCGGCATCACGGCCAAAGTGCAGGAGCTGAAAGCTCGCCTGCCCGAGCGCGAAGCTAATCAGGTGCAAGTGCGAATGGAGCTGCAGGCCGATTGCCTGGCCGGAATGTGGGCCAGGCTGACCGACCAGCAGAACAATCGGCTCGAGCCGGGTGACATAGAAGAGGGCCTCAACGCTGCAAGCCGGATCGGAGACGACACCCTGCAGCGGCAGATGACGGGCCGCGTCGTTCCAGACGCCTTTACACATGGCTCGTCGGCGCAGCGCGTGCGCTGGTTCCGCCGTGGCTTCGAAACAGGCCAGATGCAGTCCTGCGATACATTCGGCGCGGAAACCTTATAGCAACCGAATCCGCGGCGGGTTTGGGGCGCGTCATACCGGACATGCAACGCGCGGGGGCATTATGGGATTGCGTCTTGTGCCCCGCTGGACGATGTTCGCTCGCAACCGAGACACTTGAACTGCGAGCATCGAAGTATGGAAAGCCCAGAAATTCTGAAACGTGAAATCAAGGCCCTCGTTTTCGATCAATACGGAACAATCGTCGATATGCAGACGGGGCTGACGGAGATCGCGGCGCCGTTTCTCAAACAGAAGGGTTGGCAGGGCGAGGCGCACCGGTTCGTGACCTGGTGGCGGCGTACGCATTTCGAGAACTCGATGATCGATGCCCTCTGTGATCGCGGCCACACGCCCTACCGCCAGATCGGGCATCGCGCCGTCTCCTACGTGATGGATCGCTGCGGCATCAGCTACACGCAGGACGAGGTACGCTGGCTCGTCTCAGAGATCGAGAAGCTGAAACCGTTTCCCGACGTGGTCGAGACGCTGCACAGGCTGCGGAGCGCCGGATACAAGCTCGTCATCCTCTCGAATGGCGACCGGGACATGCTCGAGGCCGCCAAGCCGCATATCGGATTTCCATTCGACAAGGTCATCTCGGTGCAGGAGGCCGGCTATTTCAAGCCACACTGGAAGACTTACGCAACGGCCGAGGAGCTGATCGGCCTCGACCGGTCGAGCTGCCTGTTCGTTGCAAACCATGCCTTCGACTGCATCGGCGCCAAATCCTATGGCATGCGCACGGCGTTCATCGATCGCCGGAAGCGCCCATTCGGCGAGACGCCGCATCAGCCCGATCTGATCGTCGCCAATTTCGCGGAACTGGCAGACGCACTTTGCTGATCCGATTGGCCGGGAGCCGCCGGAGTAGAACTCAACGAGCCCCGGCCAATACCTCTCGCTTCACGAGCTCCGCAGCCAGATAATACGAGTTTACCCAGCCCCGTACGCGCCCGTAGCGGATGGGACACCAGAGGCCGCGGCAGGGCCCCACGACCGCGATTCCACGGCCATTCGGCTCGATGAAGCCGATCGGCGTGTGATACTCGGAAGGGCCATTGCGTATGTTGAGAACGTCGTCCGCGCTGACGCGGGTCACACGGTAAGTCACGACATCGACCTGTGCGGGCGCCTGCACTGCTGGCAGTTTGCGCTGCCCGGCCCGGACGGGTAACGGTGGATTGGTCATCGGAGTCGGCTCAGCCGTAGTCTGCTGGCCTTGGATCGTGGCTGAGACCTCCTGTTCCGGTTCGGGAGGCTCGGTGGGCGCAGTCGCGAGCGCCACTGGGCGGGGAACCGACTGCTCCGGCATCGATTGGGCGCGGCTGTAGCGGGTTAAATCAGCCCGAGCGAACTGCTGAATCGGCGTAGATTCGGCTTTTTGACGGACTTTCTGCTCGGGCGCATCGCCCCCAGCCGATGCAGCGACCTTTGCCGCAGGCTTCTCCTCGAAACGTCCGGCGACCGTTGCAGTCCCGTTGCGGCCGCTCTGCTCCTGCCACCAGATCTGCTGCCCGTCGCGCTGTAGCCGGAAGCAGTGCGTCTCAGCGTCGAACCACCTGAACCATTTCATGCAAAGGCGATCATCCCCCACCCACCAGCGTCCGCGGTCGCGATCCGCGCCGAGGTATGATCCAAGCATACCGGCTTCGCCAGCCATCAGCCCACTGCTGGAGAAGCGAACAGGAACTTTCGTGCCGAGAGGCGTATCGAGCTCGAGGATGGCTCCGGCCAGCGTGTCCTTGATCTGTTCCCCGGACATTTGCGCCGGCTGAGCGGCGGCCACTCCGGCGCAAAGACCAAGGCCGACCGAGAACACCCAGCCAACGAGAACAGCAGCCCACATACACGTCCCCCTCACTCACAAACGCCCTATCCGTGAACACGACTGTGGCAGCAAAAGGAACGCTGGACAGATTTGTTCGGTGCCGGCTGTTAACGCTACCCGATGAAGCACGCACCGCCGACCGAAGCCGAGCGTGATCGGCGGACCTGTTAGTGCGCTCCGCCAACAGAGCTCACGGAGCCTCGGCGCCAAGCAAGCTCCTAAACGGTCGCCGCGTACGCCACGCCGTCGCGGCCTGGATCGGCACTCCCCTCCAGGCGGTCCGGATGGATTTTGATCGCGTGCACCCAGCCAATGGTATACCCATAGGGGTTGCGAATGACCTCGTACCCTTGCGCTTCGAGCTCTCGCGTCAGATAGCGCGGAATTCGGTTCGAAACGTCGATGGGATTGCCGGTGGATGAGAACCTGGGTGCTGAGACGGCCTCCTGAATGGTCATCCCGAAGTCGATGACGTTCAGAATTGTCTGCAGCACCCCCATGACAATCTGGGTCCCGCCCGGCGCTCCAAGGACCAGAGATGGTCTATCCCCCTCGAAGACGATCGTCGGGCACATGGCACTGAAGCGCGACTTGCCGGGCGCTATGCTGCCGGCGCGCCCGGGACGGGGATCGAAAACACCCATGCAGCCGTTGTAGAAGAACCCGAGGCCGTCGGTAATCACGCCCGAGGGCATGCCCAGGGAATGCGTCACCGAAACGCAATTTCCGTCGCCATCGACGATCGAGATGTGCGTTGTATTCTTCGGCGCTGGATCGGCTTGCTGCAGCCGCGGAACGTGAGCCTTCACGCCGCGGCGAATCTCGTCAGCAAGATCTGCCGCGTAGTCTTTGCCGGTCAGACGCTGCAATGGAACATCGAAGAACGCGGGGTCACCGACGTGCGCGTCCTTGTCGATCGTCGCGCGCTTCATCGCCTCCGCGACAATCCGAATGTACTCAGGCGTGTTGTGGCCCAAGCCGGCCAGGTCGAAGTGCTCGAGAATGTTGAGCATCTGGAGCAGCATCACACCGCCACCGGGCGGCTGATTCGTCGTGATACGCCGCCCGCGGTATGAACCGACCAGGGGCTCGGTGCGACGGGGCTGATAATGCGCCAGATCCTCGCTTGAAATCAGCCCGTCATGCTCCTGCATATCCGCGATGATGCGGGCCCCGATGTCTCCAGTGTAGAAGACATCGGCACCTTCTCGCGCAATCCGGCGCAGCGTTTCGGCGTAATCGGGATTGCAGATTGGCGCTCCGATCCGCTTGGGGCTGCCGTCCGCTTCGCAATAGAGCGCGCGGCCGCTCCGACTGAAAGCGAGACGTTCTGCCGTCGCAGCGCGCCCCATCTGCGAGCCCTCCAGAAAGAAGGTGTACATGGCAGGCCGTACAAAGAAGCCTTCCTCCGCCCAGCGGATTGCCGATTCGAGAATCTTTTCCCAGGGCAGCCTGCCGTGCGCACGATGCGCTTGCTCGAAGGCCCTCAGAGCAGCGGGAACGCAGATGGACTGATAGCCGAGATCATTGACTCGCCCCTCGAGCACGAATCCGAACCCGTCTCGCGTCTCACCCTTGATCAGATGTGCCCACATGTCCGGCCTGGCTGCACGCGGGGCAGGCGCGTGAAAATCGAAATACTCGTGGATGTTTTGCTCGGGGAGGTAAATCGCCATGCTGCCGAAGCCCGCAATTCCGCACATCAGCGGGTCGACCACCGATTGCGCCATCGCGCAGGCAATCGCGGCGTCGATGGCATTGCCACCGGCTTTCAGGATTTCGATGCCGGACTCGGCGGCTTCCGGCTGCGGGCAAACGACCATTGCAGTACGATTCACCGCCAGACCTCCTCGCTTCATGCAACCGGTGCCGCCTATCCTCGCTCTCGGGCATTATAGCCGGACGTCGTGCCGCGGGCGCCCCCAATCTCTGGCTTCAGCAACTGCCCGTTCCACGTCTTCCTCCAACATCAGGCCCTCGGCAACAAGCTTTTCCGCTGCTTCCCGGATGGCATTGGCATAGGCTTCGGCAGTTCCGTAGCGCACCGCAACCGATGGCCGAGGATCGCCGGTCTGCAGGCGTTCGTCCTCGGTATCTGGGAAAGGAATGTAGCTGCCCGTAATGCCAACCATCGCGCCGTGGCCGTACTCACGTCGCCGCAGGCTCCAGCCTGTGTAGGTGCCGAGCGGGGCCTCTACCATCGGCGCGCGCACGCCGGCCCGGTCGTTGCCATCCGGATCCACCGCCGGCACCAAAACGGGATACTCTTCACCCGGCACGACTTTCGGCGGCTCGTTCGTAATCAGGCCCCTGTCGATGTCAGGGCCGAAATCCAAACGCTCCAGTCGGCTGGAGCCACGAGGCAACGCGACACCAGGAATTTTCGGAAACGCTTCCCGCCATTCCTCGACCTTGACCAGGGTGCCGTCGTCCCTGCGCGGAATCCGGCTCGGCGGCGGCGCTTCACCATTGCTGACCCAGGCATCAAGGCGATCGAGACAGGCCCGGAAGAACATCGAGGTCGCAACGACGTTGAAATAGGTCTGCGCAAGCCCTCTCGCAGGGGCATCGACACGCGGCGCCGCAAAATGCTGTGAGCTTGCCCAGAAATAGATCCGCACATTTTCCGGAAGGGGCAGATCGTTACCCTTCGTATCCGTGTGAACCAGCGAGGCGCGGCGATGCCAATACTCGCAGGCCGTATCGGTATGGATGACCTTGGGGTCGGTCTCCGGCCGCTTCAGGATACCATCCGTTTTGCCCGTGAAGTGGTCGGTCGAGATCGCATACGCGAACGGAAAGCGGTCGACCGGGCTGAAATGATTTTCATGCTCCTGCCCCGGGAGCAGCACGATGTTGGCGAAGCGGTGGTTCATCCACATCTTGCCGGCACCGGCGACGTGCGGCATGACACCATCGAAAACGCGGCGCCCATCCTCGTCGGCGTTGAATCCGAGATAAATGAAATCACGAATGCAGCGGCCGGTCTGGGAACGGCCCCAAGCGTAGGCCTTCTCGACTTGCGCAGAACTTTCGCGCAGCGGATTGGCCAACCCGGACTGCGTTTCCTCACCATGCTTCAAGAAGCTGATGAAGTTGCGCACCGCCACGTGGCCGAGGCCTAGAACCAACGGATCCTTGGCCTGATAAACCAGCTCATAGATCCAACCAGGTTCAAAGCCGGACGGCAGATAGACGTGACTGTCGGACGGAATGACGGCGCGTTCCAGGCCCTGATTGTCGACGCCGCTCCCCTGATCCAGCCGAGCGAAAAGCCAGCGGTCATGCGGGATCTCCTCGCGCTCGCTGTAGGTGTAGCGACGGCGCGTCAGCCGAGCCGACCGCGTGTCCAGCGACGCTGCCGGATTGCTTCGCGTCGAAATCAGCGAGCTCAGCGGGAAGACCTTTGTGCCCGGCTCAACGGCAATGAACTCGGTGCGCGTGACACCGGTGATCGGCCGCCCCTTGTCGGTTGCGACAGGAACATGCAGCAGCATCCTGCCGTCGCCCGGGAGGAGATCACCCTGCCAGCCGAGCCAGGCGATCGAGTAGCCGCGGCGCATGAGAAAGCCATTTCCGGCGTCCGCCAGCGTGCGCGGATCGTTTGAAGGCGGCGCATCATTGAAGAATTGCAGCGCCCGCTTGTTCCCGCGATTGCCGTAATCGAAAAACAATCGCCCATTGCCGCGGCTGAGATCAACCGGCTTGAGAATGCAGAAGTCGGCCTGGAACCTGACCAGCCCATGCTCATCCACGGGCGCAAACTCTATGTCCGTCACGCCGCGCTGCGCTTCCGCGCGAGGATCGACCCCGAATACGACATGACCTGAGAGGCGCTCATAAGCACCCGTATCGCCGAAGGCGTGACCATCAGCGAAGACGCACTTCTCCTTTACGACGATATCGATCTGGGACCGCATCGAAACGCTCATTCAATTGGATGCTGCGGACGCAAGCTCGTCAGAGCTGGTGAGATTGATCGGATGATGGCACCGATAGACATGTGCCCCGCCCGACGGGCCCGGTTCGCTACGTGAGCAGTCGGCACCGGCATGTGGGCAACGCGGATGGAAAGAGCAGCCCGACGGCGGATTGAGAGGGCTCGGAAACTCCGCCTGCAGCCCCAGGTCAGGCAGCCGCGAACCTGGACGCGGCGCCAGCACGGCTTTCAGCAGCGCGTCCGTGTAAGGGTGGTGGGGGTGCTTGAAGATCGCATCGCTCGGGCCGCGCTCCACGATCTGGCCAAGATACATGACCGCCACCTCATCGGCCAGGTGATGGACGACGGCCAGATTATGGCTGATCAGGATCATCGTGAGATTCAGCTCCTGCCGCAGCCGATGCAGCAGATTGAGAATCTGCGATTGCACAGAAACATCGAGGGCCGATGTCGGCTCGTCGCAAATCAGGATCTTCGGCTCGCCGATCAGCGCCCGCGCAATGGCCACGCGTTGGCGCTGGCCGCCCGATAACTGGCTGGGATAAGCATCGATGAGGTGTTTTGGCAGACCAACCTCTGCAGCTAGCTCCTGAACGCGGTTGCGGCGCGAGGTGCGGGTGCCTTCGCCGCGTACCTGCAGCGGTGCCGCAATGATCGCCTCGACCGTCATGCGCGGGTTGAGCGAGGAGTAGGGATCCTGGAAAACGGGCTGGATCAGCTTCGCCCGCTCCAGCCGGCTGTAGGCGGTAATCGGGCGGCCATCCACCAGCACGGTTCCTGCGGTCGGCTCTTCGACGCCGAGCAGGATTTTCGCAAGCGTTGATTTTCCGCAGCCCGACTCGCCGACGAGTCCCAATGTTTGTCCGCGGGCAACTGTCAGATCGATCCCGCGCAAGGCCCGCAATGTCTTCTTTCTCGCGAACGGCCCACCGACGGCATACTCGCGAGTTACGCCTCGCATGATCAGCACGCCGTCCGTCATGACGCCTCCGCAAAGCGCTTCCATGCCTCGGAATCGCGTTCGTTCGCGGGAACGACGCAGCGGATTGCGTGGCCATTGGCCGTGTCGCGCAGATTGATAGCACCAGCCGCGCAGCTCGCGATGGCATAAGGGCAGCGGTCGATGAAGCCGCATTGCGTGCGTTCGCCCGTCTGCCGCGGGACGATCCCCGGGATGAAACCGAGCATTTCTCCGCGTTTCGTCTCGCCCGGCACCGGAATAGAGCGCATCAAACCTTCCGTGTAGGGATGCAGCGGCCGTCCCAGAACCTCGTCGCTGCTCCCGACCTCGACCACCTCGCCGCCATACATGACGACGATCCGGTCGGCCATGCCGGCGACCACGCCAAGATCGTGCGTGATGAGGATCAGACCGATTCCAGTGTCATTTTGAATGTCGCGAAGCAGCCGGAGAATTTGCGCCTGGATCGTCACGTCGAGCGCGGTTGTCGGCTCATCGGCGATGATGAGCTCCGGCTCACACAGCAGCGCCATCGCGATCATCACCCTCTGCCGCAGCCCGCCGGAAAGCTGGTGCGGAAACTGCGACAATCGCTCTTCCGGTGAGGGGATACCCACTTTCCGCAACAGCTCGAGCGAGCGTTCGCGCGCATCGTGATTCGTTATGCGGCGATGCTGCTGCAGAATCTCGCGCATTTGGTCGCCGATCCGATAGCAGGGATCGAGCGCCGTCATGGGATCCTGGAAGATCATGGCGATCCGGTCGCCCCGGAGCTGGCGCCACCGGCGTTGCGATGCGTGGGCGAGAGACTCGCCCTTCAGTTCGATGCGCTCACACGAATACCGCGCCGTTCGCGGCAGAAGGCCCATGATCGCCAGCGCGGTCAGGCTCTTGCCGCAACCGGATTCGCCCACGACGGCGACGGTTTCCCCGCGAGAAACGCTGAGGTCGACGCCGCGTACCGGGCGCAGCACGGCGCCCTCGACCGGAATTTCGACCCGCAGGCCTGTCACCTCGAGGATCGGCTTGTCCGTCACGTCAAGCCCTCCCCTCGGGTGTCGTCACATCCCGGATGGCGTCGCCGACGAGATTGATAGCGAATATGAGGAGAACGAGCGCAGCACCCGGTACGGCCACCATCCACGGCCGGAACAAGAGCTGCGTTTTCGCCTCCGCAACCATCAGCCCCCATGACACGTCGGGCGGCTGCACGCCTAGCCCCAGGAACGACAGCGCGGCTTCGAGAAGGATTGCATGAGCAAACTCGATCGAAGCGACGACGATCAGCGGCCCGGTGATATTGGGCAGGATTTCCTTGAACAGCACCCGGCCCGTTGAGCTGCCGATTGCCCGGGCCGAGGTGATGTATTCCCGTTGCGCGACCTGCTGCGTGGCGCTTCTGACGACGATGGCAAAGCGGTCCCATAGGAGCAGCCCGATGACGATGATCAGCAGCGAAAGCGAGCTGCCGATCAGGGCAACCACGACGAGCGCCACGAGGACCACCGGAAGCGTCAATCGGATCGTCACGATGAAATTGATGATCAAGTCGACCCAGCCGCCCCAATAGCCCGCAGCAATTCCCAGGGCGGTGCCTATCGCACCTGAAATCAACACCGTGAGCAGACCGATAACGAGGGAAATGCGAGCACCATAAAGAAGCCTCGCGAGGTAATCCCTCCCCAGATTATCGGTGCCCAAAATGTGCTCCCAGGAGCCCTTCTCGGCCCAGACAGGGGGGATGTACCGCTGCGAGAGATTCTGCAGTGCGGGGTCGTGCTCGGTGAGAAGGGGAGCCAGGACCGCTGCTATCGTGATCGCAAGAAGGATCAGCCCACCAACCCAGAAGCTGCCGTGCCTCAAGGCTCGCCGCAACGCCACACGGCCCGGCGACATGGAGCGCTCTTGATGGAATATCTCAGGATCAGCTGCAATCGTCATAGCGCTCACGAGATCCTGATGCGCGGATCGAGGGCCGCATTGACCAGGTCAGCAAGGAGAGTCAAGACGGCATATGCGGTGGCGATCACGAGCAGAATGGCTTGAATCACCTCGATGTCGGCGCGCTGGATGGACTCCCAGGCCAGATATCCCAGCCCCTTCAGGGAAAAGATCGTCTCGATGACGATCGAGCCGCCGAGCATGAAGCCGAGCTGAACAGCTGCCAGCGACACCACCGGAATGATCGCATGCCGCAACCCATGGCGGACCACGACACGCCAGGGCGCAAGCCCGTAGGCACGCGCGGTGCGGACGTGATCAGACTGTAGAACATCCATCATTCCCGAGCGCGTCAGGCGCATGATGGCCGGGGTGGCATAATAACCGAGCGCGATCGACGGCATGATGAAGTGGGCCCAGGTCGCGCCGCCCGATATCGGGAGCAGACGAAAGTAGACGCCGAACAGATACATGAGCCCGAGCGCAAAGACGAAGGAAGGAAGCGCCTGTCCCGCCACTGCAAGCCAAAGCGCAATGCGGTCGATCAGGGTATTTGGATAGAGTGCCGCAAGCACGCCGAGCGGAATTGAAAGAAGCAGTGCGAAACTGAGCGCCAATATGCCAAGCGCCGCCGTGACCGGCATATGCTCGGCCAGAATATCAGCCACATCCATGCGCAGATAGTAGGAGCGGCCGAATTCACCCTGCAGCACGCGGCCGATCCAATCGAAATACTGGACGATAAGCGGCCGGTCGAAGCCGAAGGTCTGCCTGACAGCGGCGATGTCGCTCTCCGTGGCGCCTTCTCCCGCCATTGCTGCGGCCGGATCGCCGGACAGGTGCACGAGCAGAAACGCGACCACCGAAGTGACCGCGATCACCAGAAACGTTACGCAGAGGCGCTTGAGGATGAAGTAGATCATGACGCCCGGCAGGTGCGGGGCTCAATGCCCCGCAACCCGATCTGTTCTCATTTCCACTTGGCCATGTAGAAGTGCGCCATCTCGTCATCGGTCAGGGGATAGTCGAGATCCGATGTGAAGGCGTACGTCCGGCCATAGACAAAGAGCGGGAGATAATAGGCCTGATCGGCGATCTTCTTCAGTGCCTTCGAATAGAGCTCCTTCCGGGTCGCCGGATCCATGGTCGACTCGGCCTTGGCAAGCCAGTCGCGCACTTCCTCGTCCCGCGCATAGTCATCAGGGCTGAACTGGAAGTAGTGCCCCGTCGAAGCCGACGCATCGAGCATGCCGTTCGAGCCGAAAGTCAGATGCGCGATCTCGGTCTTGTTGTCCGCGATGAGCGGACGCAGCGCCCGCCACTGCAGAAACTGCAGGTCGCCATTGATGCCGACGGCCCGCAGGTAATTCAGCAC
>JAWLCO010000099.1:0-14702 GCA_041687075.1 Hyphomicrobiaceae bacterium
CTGGACCTTGCCGGCCACGGGATGCTCGACCTCCGGCACCATTTCGCGGGCGATGGTCTGCGGGTGGGCATGCATCTCCCGGATCGACAGCACCGGGCCGGCGGGCACGCCGGCCTTTTCCAGGAGCGTGAGCCACTCGGCGGTCGTGCGCTCCTTGAAATGCGGCGTGAGTGCATCGACGAGGGCAGGGAGGTTCCCCATCCGCCCGGCGTTGTCCTTGAAGCGAGGATCGTCGGCGATCTTCGGATCATCCAGAAGTGCCACGAACCGCTGCCACGTCTTCTGGTTCGAGGCGCCAAGATTGAGCCAGCCGTCCTTTGTCTCGAACGCCTGATAGGGCGCCGAAAGCGGATGAGCGGAGCCGAGCGGGCCGGGCGACACGCCGGTCGCGAACGCGATGGCCGACTGCCAGTAGGTGTGTGTGATGCCTGCCTCGAACAGCGAGGTGTCGACCCGTTGCCCTTCGCCCGTCTTGAGCTTGTGGGCGTAGGCGGCGCACACTCCCATGGCGCCGAGGATGCCAGCGGTGATGTCCGTCACTGGCGCCCCGACCTTTACAGGAGCGCGACCGGGCCCCTCGCCCGTGATCGCCATCAGGCCGGACATGCCCTGGGCGACCAGATCGAAGCCGCCCTGCTCGCCCCAGGGACCGGTGCGCCCGAAGCCCGAAATCTCGCAGTAGATGAGGCCCGGGTTGATTTCCTTCAGCATCTCGTAACCGAGCCCGAGCCGTTGCATGGTGTCATGCCGGTAGTTCTCGATGAGAACATCGGCCTTGGCGACGAGCCTTTTCAGAACCTCCCTGCCTTGCGGGTTCTTGAGGTCGAGCGCGATGCCCCGCTTGTTGCGGTTCATCATCATGAACGCAGCCGGCTCGCCGTTGATGTCGGGTGGCAGCATACGGCGGGTGTCGTCGCCACCTTCGATCTTCTCGACCTTGATGACGTCGGCGCCCATGTCCGCCAGCATCAGCCCACAGACCGGACCCGCCATCACGTGGCTGAGGTCGAGCACCCGCATGCCCTTGAGCGGTCCTGTTCTTTCTGTGGTCGTCACGGCGTCTTTGCTCCGGTGTGATGGGAACCCATGAAACTTGCCGCCATCCCGGACGACGGACCACCTCGGTGGCGAGGAGATTCGGGATGACGAAAAGGTGTTCGGTGGAGAGAAGTTAGCCCGCAGGGGACCGCAAATCTAGGCGGGTGCAACGAGTTCCAACGCCGCGTCCGGCGGCAGAGGACTGAAGAACTGTGCGACCATACCGTCGCTGACGTCCTCCAGCCGAGGCGGATTCCACTTCGGCGACTTATCCTTGTCGACGAGCAGGGCGCGGACACCTTCGAGGAACTCGCCGTGCTCGACGAGGCGCACGGTGAGGCGGAACTCGACGTTCAGCGCGGCTTCGATGGAGGGAAGGCTACGCGCGTTGCGGATGGCAGCCAGCGTCAGCTTGAGAGCGAGCGGCGAGCGGTGGTCGAGGTCAAAGAGCGTTTTCCGCGCCCAATCTGAGTCCATGCCCTGAAGCGCAGCCCGGATCGCCTCGACGCTGTCGAACTTGAAGGCGGCATCGATGTCGCTGGCGTGCGAGGCAAGATCGGACGGCGGGGGCGCTTCGCTGAAACGGGCGATGATGCCGTCGACAGCCGACCCGTCCGCCGCCTCGCTCAAGGCGGCGGCAAGCTCCTCCAGGCGTGCTGAGGGCACATAAGTATCGGCGAAACGGGCGAACATCGTCCCTGCCCCACGCATCCGCTCGCCAACGAGGCCCAGATAGATGCCCGTTTCGCCCGGCGCGTGCGCCAGCAGCCAGGTGCCGCCAACGTCCGGGATGAGGCCGATGCCGGTCTCGGGCATGGCGAGCTGGCTGCGCTCGGTAACGATGCGATGGCTGCCGTGACCGGAAAGGCCGATGCCGCCGCCCATCGTGATGCCATCCATAAAGGCGACGTAAGGCTTCGGGTAGCGGCTGATGTAGGCGTTGAGCTCATACTCGTCGGCCCAGAACCTACGCGCAAAACCGGAGCCTTCAGCGGCGGCGCTGTCGTAGATGGCCCGGACATCGCCGCCGGCGCAGAGCGCCCGGCCGCCGGCTCCGTCGATAATGACGACTGTGACCTCCGGGTCCTGCTCCCAGCCTTTCAGCGCATCTCGTATGGCCAGAACCATGGGATAGGTCAGCGCGTTGAGCGTCTTCGGCCGGTTCAAGGTGATGCGCCCGGCGCGCCCCTCGCGCCGGATGATGACATCCTCGGAAGTCGCTTCGGTCATGCCTCGTCCTTCAGTAGTGAGCCCAGGCGTAAGCCGCTAGTGCACCGAGGCCGAGCACGATCAGCGGAATATGGCGGATCGCATAAGCCCTGAACCGCGCGCGGGTGAGATGCTGGGTCGCGGGTCGGGTGGGGTCGACCGTGTGCAGCACGGTGCCTGCTGGCAGAATCGAGTCCCACGTATAGCAGATTGCGCCGATCATGAGCCCTGCGCCGACCTGCCAGCGGTCATCCTCGAGGCAATAGGAAGCGATCAGGGCGGCGGCGACCGAAATGGCCGCGGGCCAGATGAAGCGGTGGTGGATGCGTCGGCACATGGCGGTCCACTCGGCGTCCCGCGGGAGGGGCCGATCGCCCCCGTTCGCCAGCCGCTCGACCACCACGACGTCGATCGCATAAACCGTAAGAAATGCCGCGCCCAGCAACATGCACGCTTCGAGAACCGTGCTCAACACAGCCGTCGCACTCCGCACTTACCGATTGATTTCGAAGGGCACCCCCCGGGCGGCGGCACCATTCAGGTTGTGTCGGCGATCTTGCCGGTGAAAGCAAGGCAGGAGGTTGCCGCAGGAAAGCTGAGGCTGGATCTGAGCCGGGCTTCAGAACCTGTAGCCGCAGCCACGCGATATGGTCGATGCCCTCGCTCTCATCGGCCAGGTCGGCGTTCGACAGATGCGCGAAGCAGATCGAGAGGCTGTTGTGCTGGCCGAAGCGGTCGCCGAGGCGCGAGGGGAAGAATCTCACCCCCTGTTACCGCCGAGCACCTTTCGCGAGATGACGACCCGCATGATCTCGTTGGTGCCTTCGAGGATCTGGTGCACGCGCAGGTCGCGAACGAGCTTTTCGAGCCCGTAGTCCTTCAGATAACCGTAGCCGCCGTGGATCTGCAGGGCCTGGTTGACGATCTCGAAGCCGAGGTCGGTGGCGTAGCGCTTGGCCATGGCCGAGTACATCGAGGCCTGCGGGTCGGCGCGGTCGAGCGCGTCCGCGGCGCGGTAGATCATCAGTCGCGCGGCTTCGAGGTCGGTCGCCATATCGGCGATCTTGAACTGAAGAGCCTGGAAGTCCGCGATCTGGCGGCCGAAGGCCTTGCGCTCGTGCATATAGTCACGCGCCTTGTCGAGTGCGGCCCAGGCGGGGCCCAAAGAGCAGGCGCCGATGTTGATGCGGCCGCCGTCGAGGCCGCTCATGGCGAACTTGAAGCCCTGGCCCTCGACACCGCCGACGAGGTGCGAGGCAGGCACCTTCACGTTTTCCATGATGACCTGGCGCGTCGGCTGCGCATTCCAGCCCATCTTGCGCTCGTTGGCACCGAAGGAGAGGCCGGGCGTGTCCTTGAAAACGACGAACGCCGAGACGCCGGAAGCCCCTTCGCCGCCGGTTCGGGCGAATACAAAGTAAAAGTCTGAGACCCCGGCGCCGGAGATGAACTGCTTGGTGCCGTTGAGGATGTAATGATCCCCCTGCCGCTCGGCGCGGGTCGCGAGCGCGGCTGCATCCGATCCCGCCCCCGGCTCGGTGAGGCAGTAGCTCGACAGCCACTCCATCGAGGCGAGCTTCGGCATCCAGGCAGCGATCTGGTCATCCGTGCCATACCGGCCGACCATCCAGGCGACCATGTTGTGGATGGAGATGTAGGAGGAGATTGCGGGGCAGCCGTAGGCCAGCGCCTCGAAGATGAGTGCCCCATCGAGCCGCGACAGCCCAGAGCCGCCTTTCTCGGCCGGAACATAGATGGCCGCCATGCCGAGCGGGGCGGTCTCACGGATCACATCGACCGGAAAGTGGCCTTCCTCGTCCCACCGGCCCGCGAATGGCGCAATGCGTTCCTTGGCGAACGCGAGGGCGGTTTCCTGGATCGCGGTCTGTTCGTCGGTCAGGGCGAAGTGCATCGTCGGGCCTCGTCGTGCAGTCCTGCAGCGAAGCCTAGCGCGACTGAGCGCCCGATGGAACAGAACGCTGGTACAGCGAACAGGTGATCCTGCAACCTCTACCGGTTCAGCGCGATCACCAGCGCCTGCGGGTTCCCGCCGTTCTCGCCGATGTAGGACTCGAACAGGTTCTTGAGGAACGGGCTCATCCAGAAGCCCATCACCTGCGCATCGCGCACGCGGAACGATTTGCCCTGGGGAATGAGCAGCCAACGGACGTCGTAGACGGTCCCGTCCTTCAGGTGCACGCGGCTGTCCACGTAGACCGCATCGCCTTCCCGCACCACGGGAGAAAGGATCTCGGCGTGGCTGACGGGATACTTCGGCGCCTCGGTGGCCGCATAGCGCGCGATGAACCGGACCATGCCGCCGTAGTAGGTGTCGCGATCCGACGGCTGAAGGTGCGCCTTGTAGTTGCCGAGCGCGTACAATCCGATCGCCGGCACGTGGCCGCGGTTCTGGATCACCTCCATGAAGTCCCGCTGCGAGCCGCTGCGGGCAGCCGCGATGAGCTCGCGGGCTGTCTGCTTCATGAAATCGACGGCAGGATCCGCCGCCCGGGCCGGGGCGGCCGCGAACAGCAGTGCGAAAACAGAGAACAGTGCGATCAAGCTGTGCCGGCTGCGAGAATTCGCGGCATGCGGGGCAACTTGAGTGGCCATTCCAACTCTCCCGAACAAGAAGCGGACCGACATGAACATGTTCCGGGCCTCGAGCAGCCAAGCATCCGGCCATCCATTGGCAGCCGTTGCTCTCCCCGTCAACTGCCGCCGGTACAGACCGGCGAAGCCTTCGTACCCTTCATGTCTCCATGGTCACAGTGTACAAACCGTTACCAGGTTGACCAGAAGGGAAACGAGCCATGCCTTATGCGGAAGCCGGAGGAACCCGGATCTACTACGAGGAAACCGGTCGGGGCATTCCGCTCGTCTTCCTGCATGAGTTCGCGGGCGACCACCGGAGCTGGCGCGAGCAGGTGCGGGCGCTCAGCCGCAATTTCCGGTGCATCACAATTGCCGCACGCGGTTATCCGCCGTCGGACGTGCCGGAGGATGATGCGGCCTACGGTCAGGAGATCGCCAATCGCGACGTGATTGCGGTGCTTGATGCGGCAGGGATCGCGAAGGCGCACGTGCTCGGGCTCAGCATGGGTGCCTATACGACCCTGCAGCTTGCCATGCAGTTCCCGGACCGGTTGCTGTCGGCGGTCGCGGCAGGCGCGGGCACGGGCTCCGACAAGGACACGCGCGAGCAGTTCCTTCGCGAGACGGCAGCAACTGCGGACATGATGGAGAAGGCGACCAGGCTCGATGCTGAACAAATTTGCGTGAGCTCGACCCGGGTGCAGCTGCAAAACAAGGACGAGATCGGCTGGCGGATGATGGTGGAGCACCTGGCCGACCATCCGCCGAAGGGTTCGGCGAAGGTGCTGCGCAACGTGCAGGGAAAGCGCCCCTCGCTTTACGATCTCGAGGCAGAGCTTGCGGCCGTGAAGGTTCCGGTGCTGCTCATCGTCGGTGACGAGGACGAGCCCTGCCTGAACGTCAACATTTTCATGAAGCGGGCGATGCCGGCTGCCCAGCTTGCGATGCTGCCGGGTTGCGGGCATCCCATCAATCACGAGGAGCCGGCACTGTTCGCGTGGCTGGTCGAGCGCTTCCTGACGAGCGTCGATCGCGGCACGTGGCAGCCGCGTGACCCGCGGGCCAGTGCGTCGCTGGGGAACACGTTCGCGGCGATGCTCAGCGGCCGGAGCTGAGATAATCTTGCGGGGCGTCAGGCCGCGAGAGCCCGATCGGGCGGCATTGCGTCGGGGGTCTTCCGAGCAACCGGCACGACCCGCGCCTCGACCGGCCGGGTCACGAGGGGGCTGAACGGCAGGGCACAGAACAGCAGCGACACGGCGAACCCTGCCGCGAGCTGCACGGCTACCAGCGGCTTTTCGACAAGCAACATCAGCATGTCCGGCTGCTCCGCGGCCGCGGCGGCAACCAGTCCGAACGGCGTCAGCAGAAGCACTGCCGCCGGGAGCACGAGCAGGACTGTGAGCAGCCGGCTGACGGGGGCTGTGGAGCGGCGGCTGAATGGGGTGATCTGATCAGAACGGTCGGACGGCGTCATAGCGGGCGTGCTCGTCAATGCATAAAGGAATGGATGGGAGGACCACACGGGCAAACGCGCCAGCCCGCCAGGTTCGGCGCCTTCTCTAGCAGCCGATCCCTTGCCCGCCTGTTACCCGCGGAACAGGTTCTGACGGTTTCGCGTTAACGTGCTGATCATCCTTGACGCACATAAAGATATCTTTATATGCTGCCTTTCACATGGAGAGGGTCGATGTCGCGTATGGGCGAGCTGGGGGTTGACGAGTCGGTTGCGGGGCTGAAGGCGGCCGCAGACCAGACGCGCCTGCGCATCCTGCTGCTGCTCGCCTCCGGCGAGCTCAACGTCAAGGATCTGACCCGCATCCTCGGGCAGAGCCAGCCGCGCATCAGCCGTCACGTGAAGCTGCTGGGCGAGGGTGGCCTTGTCGATCGCGTCCGCGAGGGGAGCTGGGTGTTCTGCCGGCTTGCCGATGGTCCGCGTGGCGATCTTGCCCGCGCGATCGTGCAGTCCGTCGATACGACCGACCCCGTCTATGTCCGCGACCGCCAGCGAGCGGATGCGCTCAAGTCTGAGCGCGAGAGCGCGGCGCAAGCCTATTTTCGCACCCACGCTGCCGACTGGGACCGCATCCGCTCGCTTCACGTCTCCGAGGCAGAGGTGGAAGCGTCCATGCGCGAGGCGCTGGGAGAGGATCGGGCGGAGCTGCTTCTCGACCTCGGCACAGGCACCGGGCGCACGCTGGAGCTGTTCTCCGACATCTACGACCGTGGCGTCGGCATCGACGTGAACCAGTCGATGCTCGCCTATGCACGTGCAAAACTCCGCCGCGAAGGTCTGGGACACGCCCAGGTTCGCCACGGGGACATCTACAACCTGTCGTTCACGGATGGCGTCGCCGACGCCATCGTCATGCATCAGGTGCTGCACTTTTTGAGCGATCCGGGCCGCGCCATCAGGGAGGCGGCGCGCGTGCTTGCTCCAGGTGGCCGGCTGCTCATCGTCGATTTCGCCCCGCACCAGCTCGAGTTTCTGCGCGATGAGTTCGCGCACGAGCGGCTCGGGTTCTCCTCCGCCCAGGTCGGCCAGTGGCTCGGCGAAGCCGGGCTGTCTCTCGTTCAGAACCGCGAGCTTCCGCCGCCGGCTGAGGCCGGCAAGCTCACCGTTTCGCTCTGGCTCGCGAGCCGTCCAAAGGTCCGGAGAAAGAGCGTATCCCGCAGCTCCGAGTCCGTTCAGCCCCTGGAGACGTCGCCATGACTCCTGAGCGTAAGAGCCGGCTCGTCGGCGCCGGAGAGATATCGGTTTCCTTCGAGTTCTTTCCGCCGAAGAGCGAGCGCATGGAAGAGGCGCTCTGGACGGCCGTGCGCCGGCTCGAGCCGCTGCGGCCCGGTTTCGTTTCGGTGACCTACGGTGCGGGCGGCTCGACGCGAGAGCGCACGCACACGACAGTCGCGCGAATCCTTCGCGAGACGGTTCTGCAGCCCGCCGCGCACCTGACCTGTGTCGGCGCGTCGAAGGCAGAGGTCGATGCCGTGGTGCGGGCCTACCGGGATGCGGGCGTGCGCCACATCGTGGCGCTGAGAGGCGACCCGCCGGCGGGTGTGGGCGCGCGCTACGAGCCGCATCCGGGTGGCTATGCCAATGCGGCCGAACTGGTGGCGGGGATTTCCAGCCTTGGCGATTTCGAAATCTCGGTCGCAGGCTACCCGGAAAAACACCCGGAAAGCCCATCCACCACACATGATCTCGATAACCTCAAGGCCAAGATCGATGCCGGCGCGAGTCGCGTCATCACGCAGTTCTTCTTCGACAACGAGCGGTTTCTTCGGTTCGTGGAAAGCGCCCGCGCGCATGGCATCTGGTGCCCGATCGTGCCGGGGATCGTGCCGATTCATAACTTCAGCCAGGTTGCGGGATTTGCCGCGAAAACCGGCGCCAGCATCCCTGCCTGGCTCGCGCGCCGCTTCGAGGGGCTCGATGACGATCCGGCGACCACGCATCTGGTCGCGGCGGCCGTTGCGGCCGAGCAGGTGATGGATCTGGTCGACCAAGGCATTCGCCAGTTCCATTTCTACACACTCAATCGCGCGGACCTCGTGTTCGCCATCTGTCATCTCTTGGGACTTCGGCCGCAGGCACAGGCGCTGAAGCAGGCAGTAGCATGACGATTCGACAGCAGCGTACATCCGCGCTTCATGAGGCGGCGGCCGAGCGCATTCTCATCATCGATGGCGCGATGGGCACGATGATCCAGCGGCACAAGCTGGGCGAGGCGGACTATCGCGGCAAGCGGTTCGCCAATCATCACAAGGACGTGAAGGGCAACAACGACCTGCTGGTGCTGACGCAGCCGCGCATCATTCTGGAGATTCACGACCAGTATCTGGCCGCAGGCGCCGATATCATCGAGACGAACACGTTCAACGCGCAGCGCATCTCCCTTGCCGACTACGGCATGGAGGAGCTGGCCTACGAGATCAACGTGGCCGCGGCCCAGCTCGCGCGCGAGGCGGCCGATGCGTGGACCCGGAAAACGCCTGATCGGCCGCGGTTCGTTGCCGGTGCCGTCGGGCCCACGAACCGCACGGCCTCCATCTCGCCCGACGTAAGCAATCCCGGATATCGCAACGTCACTTTCGACGAGCTGCGCGAGGCCTATGCGGAGCAGGTGCGTGGTCTGATCAAGGGTGGCGTGGACATCATCCTGATCGAGACGATCTTCGATACGCTGAACGCCAAGGCGGCCGGGTTTGCCACGCTGGAGGTGTTCGACGAGGTCGGCTTCACACTGCCCGTCATGATCTCGGGCACCATTACCGACCGCTCCGGCCGTACGCTTTCGGGGCAGACCACGGAAGCGTTCTGGTACTCGATGCGCCATTTGCGGCCGTTTGCGATCGGCCTCAACTGCGCGCTGGGCGCCGAGGCGATGCGGCCGTTCCTCGCCGATCTGGCTGCGGCCGCCGACACGCTCGTCTCGGCATATCCGAACGCCGGCTTGCCGAATGCCATGGGCGAATACGACGAGACCCCGCACGAAATGGCTTGCCACATCGAGCCGTGGGCGCGCGACGGCCTGGTCAATATCGTCGGCGGTTGCTGCGGCTCGACCCCCGAGCACATCGCCCACGTGCGCGAGCATGTCGAGAAGTACCCGCCACGGAAGGTGCCGAAGCTGGAGCCGCGGATGCGGCTCTCGGGGCTCGAGCCGTTTGTGCATGGGTGATGGAATGGCGGCGATGAAATTCGAGGACCAGAAGCTTCCCGATCTCGATGAGTATGCGAAACTGGCTGAGCAGTTCATTCCCGGCCGGCGCGCGATTTTCGCCATTGTCGAAGCATCGTTTCTTGAGCTTCTTCCGGAGGGTTCGGCCAGAATTCTGGTCGTCGGTGCTGGGGGTGGCGAGGAAATCCTGCGCCTCGGCGCGGATAACCCGCACTGGTCGTTCGTGGGTGTGGATACCTATCAGCCGATGGTCGAATTGGCCCAGCGGCGCCTCGCTGAAACTCCGGTCGGTGCTCGGAGTAAAGTAAATGTAATGGCGATTGAGAACCTCGACGATAAGGACTTCGACGCCGCAACGTGCATCCTCACCGCCCATTTCGTTCCGGACGATGGGGCAAAACTGGCGTTTTTCAAAGCCATCCGCGCGTGCTTGAAGCCGGGCGCCCCTCTCGCGATCATTGACGGCGTCGGAGTTGCCGGCGAAGCCCAAACCGAGCTTCAAAGACGCATTTGGAAGCGCCATGCCATTCGCAATGGCGTTGCCGAGGACGTTGCCGAGACCAATGCGCAGAACTTCGAGAAAGTCGCGGTGGTGTCGGCGGAACGTGAGGAAGAACTGCTGACGAGCGCCGGATTTGAGCGCCTTACGCCCATTTTCCGCGGAATTACAATCAAGGGCTGGCTGGCATTCGCATGAGATCAGCTCTGATCCCTCCTGCCCGGGGAACGGCCGGCAATGCGTTCCGTCTCAAAGAAGGCTTCGAACTGACATGAACACCAACGCAGCCGCTACATTCATCAACATCGGCGAGCGCACCAACGTCACCGGGTCGGCGAAATTCCGGAAGCTGATCGAGGCGGGAGATTATCAGGCCGCCGTCGCGATTGCGCTGAGCCAGGTCGAGAACGGCGCGCAGATCATCGACGTCAACATGGACGAGGGCCTGCTCGACTCCGAGCAGGCCATGCGCACGTTCCTGAACCTCATCGCCACCGAGCCGGCGATCGCGCGCGTGCCCATCATGATCGATTCCTCGAAATGGTCGGTCATCGAGGCTGGGCTCAAGTGCGTGCAGGGCAAGGCCGTCGTCAACTCGATCAGCCTCAAGGAGGGCGAGGGGCCGTTCCTGGAGCAGGCGCGCAAGATCCTGCGCTATGGCGCGGCCGTCGTGGTCATGGCCTTCGACGAGCAAGGCCAGGCGGATACGGTCGAGCGCAAGGTCGCGATCTGCTCACGCGCCTACGAGCTGCTGACGGAAAGAATCGGCTTTCCGCCCGAAGACATCATTTTCGATCCCAACATTTTCGCCGTCGCCACAGGCATGGAGGAGCACAACAACTACGGTGTGGCGTTCATCGAGGCGGCACGGCAGATCAGGCAGAGGTTCCCGCTGGTGCACATTTCCGGCGGCGTTTCGAACCTCTCGTTTGCGTTCCGCGGCAACGAGCCGGTGCGCCAGGCGATGCACTCCGTATTCCTCTATCATGCCATCCAGGCCGGCATGGATATGGGAATCGTCAACGCCGGCCAGCTCACGGTTTACGACGACATCCCGCCGGACCTGCGCGAGTTGTGCGAGGACGTCATCCTCAATCGCCGTCCGGATGCGACCGAACGGCTGCTGGAGGCCGCTCCGCGGTTCAAGGGCGGCGGGACGAAAAAGGTCGAGCAGGACTTGTCCTGGCGCGAAGCTCCGGTCGAGGAGCGCCTCAAGCACGCGCTGGTGCACGGTATTACGGAGTACATCGAGGCCGATACTGAGGAGGCGCGCCAGAAGGCTGCCCGGCCGCTCGACGTGATCGAAGGGCCGCTGATGGCCGGCATGAACGTGGTCGGCGACCTGTTCGGCGCGGGCAAGATGTTCCTGCCGCAGGTGGTGAAATCGGCGCGCGTCATGAAGCAGGCCGTCGCCTACCTGCAGCCCTTCCTGGAGGAGGAGAAGAAGGCGCTGGGGCTCGACAGCCGCCCGGCCGCCGGCAAGGTCGTGATGGCCACCGTGAAGGGGGATGTTCACGACATCGGCAAGAACATCGTCGGCGTCGTTCTTCAGTGCAACAACTACGAGGTGATCGACCTCGGCGTCATGGTGCCTGCGAACAAGATCCTGGAAGCGGCACGGCAGCACGAGGCGGATATCATCGGCCTGTCCGGCCTGATCACGCCGTCGCTCGACGAGATGTGCCACGTGGCAGCGGAAATGGAGCGGGAGGGATTCGACTGCCCGCTGCTGATCGGTGGCGCCACGACGAGCCGTGTGCATACGGCGGTGAAGATCCACCCCAACTACAAACGCGGCGCCGCCATCTACGTCACCGATGCGAGCCGCGCCGTCGGCGTCGTTTCGACACTGCTGTCGGACGGTGAGAAACAGAAGTTCATTTCCACGACACAGGCCGAGTATTCCAAGGTCCGTGAGGCTCACGTCCGCAACGAAGCGCGCAAGAACCGCGTGCCGCTGACAGCCGCCCGCGCGAATCGCTTCCCGTGTGATTGGTCGAGCTACAAGCCGCCGGCTCCGAAGTTCCTCGGTACACGCGATTTCCAGGACTACGATCTGAGGGAGCTGATCTCCTATATCGACTGGACCCCGTTCTTCTCCACCTGGGAGCTGACGGGCCGCTTTCCGGCCATCCTCGATGACAACAAGGTCGGGGCCGAAGCACGTAAGCTGTACGCGGACGCCAAGGCGCTGCTGGAGCGGATCGCCGAGGAGCGCTGGCTGACTGCCAATGCGGTGATCGGCTTCTGGCCGGCCAACACGGTCGGGGACGATATCGAGCTCTACACGGACGAGACGCGCGCGCAGCGTCTGACGGTGCTGCACACGCTGCGCCAGCAGATCGCGCGCGATCCGAACCGCAACCGTGCGCACACGGCACTCGCCGACTTCGTTGCCCCGCGCGAGACCGGGCTTGCCGATTACATCGGCGCTTTCGCCGTGACGGCGGGGCTTGGCGAGGAGGAGGCGATCGCCAGGCACGTCAAGCCGCATGACGACTACACCCGCATCCTGGTGAAGGCGCTCGCGGATCGCCTTGCGGAGGCCTTCGCCGAGCGGATGCACCAGCGCGTGCGCATTGAGCTGTGGGGCTATGCGCCCGACGAGAAACTGACGAACGATGAGCTGATCGCAGAGAAGTATCGCGGCATCCGGCCCGCGCCCGGCTATCCGGCGCAGCCCGACCACACGGAGAAGGGCACGCTGTTCCGGCTGCTCGATGCCACTCAGGCCACCGGTGTCGAGCTGACGGAAAGCTATGCCATGTGGCCCGGCGCCTCCGTGTGCGGCCTCTACTTCTCCCACCCGGACAGCCACTATTTCGGCGTCGGCAAGGTCGAGCGCGACCAGGTCGAGGATTACGCGGGCCGCAAGGGCTGGACGGTTGCCGAGGCCGAGCGCTGGCTCTCACCTGTGCTCAACTACATTCCCGAGGTCGCAGCGAACGAGGCGGCGTGATAAAGGCTGACTCGGCCTGGAGAAGCGAGGTCGACTGACGTCCTCGCCCGGGAACCGATGGGGGAGGGTTTCATGCTCGGACGTCTGGTTCTGATCCTGCTGCAGCTCGCTATCGGCTGGTTCGGCGCACCGCAGGTGTTGCGCTATGTGCCTGTCGGGGGTGATGCACAGGTCTTCGTCTATGCCGTCGCCGCTGCCATCATCATCTGGGTGGTGGGATTGATCGGTGCGCAGATCCTGAAGGACGTGCCGACGCCATCTGCGAGCACGCTGGCAGCCGCGCTGATCGGAGGTCTGATCGGGGCCGCGATCGTCGCCTTCAAGCTGAACCAGATGGTGCCGATCAGCGTGCCACCGAATCTTTGGCCGCTCGGATTGGCGACGCTGGGCTACGCCTTGAGGAAATAGCGTCAGCCGCGGAGCAGGCTGGTTATAAGGAGTTGCACGAATCAGAAGAGGCGCGGGGTTGGACCGCGCCTCTTTCGATTTGAAACTCTGTGTGGGTTTCTGAGGGCCCTGATCCGTTGTCATCCCGAATTGGAACGAGGCAACCAGGGTTGCCCACTCAGATTACGCCAAACACGATCGCAGCGAGGAAGCCGAACGACATGATCGCGGCTAGCACGTTCAGTCTCATCTTCAGTTCCATCGTTGCCTCCTTTGCTGGTGACCCAGCGGTTAGGCAGCGCAGGCGAACCTGTGCGACTGGCTGGACTCTAATGGACTGGCTCAGTCTGACACAAGCGAAAATCGCTGCTGCGATGCAATAGATTGGCAGTCCCTTTACAGTCCCTACCCGGCCCTTTGTTGATTAGGGCAGCGCTGCAACAGTGGTGCGCAGCAATCACGACGATGAGCGGGTAGATGCCAAGCCAATAACGCGGCAGTTAACTATAGGTTCCTGGCAGTTTCTCTCAAATCGTTGGGAGGAATAACGAAGAACAGGCGGTAAGACTTGCGAGTATTCAGCGACCCATGAGGCGCTCCGCCGGGCCGATCCCGCGGGGCAAGTTTGCAACAGCGCGTCCACCCGCCAGGGTGTGGCAATGTGATGGCGGGGCTGTGGGAATATCCCCTTCGTGGTTGAATGATTCGCGGCAGACGTGGAGGAGGCAGTCATGCAGTTCAAGGCCCTGTTGCTGTCGAAGAGCCCTGAGGGGCAGCAGAACGCCGAATGGACGGAGCTCAGCGACGCAGACCTGATGCCCGGCGACGTCCTGGTGCGGGTCACCCACAGCACCATCAACTACAAGGACGGCCTCGCGCTCACCGGCAAGGCCCCGGTCGTGCGGCGATGGCCGATGATCCCCGGCATCGACTTCGCGGGCAGGGTGGAACAGTCGAGCCATCCCGACTTCAAGCCTGGGGACAACGTCATCCTGAACGGCTGGGGTGCTGGAGAGACCCATTACGGCGGCTATGCCCAGTACGCGAGAGTGAGTGGTGACAGGCTGGTCGAGCAGCCGCCCGAGCTCTCGGCCGCCCAGGCCATGGCCATCGGCACGGCGGGATACACGGCCATGCTGGCGGTCATGGCGCTCGAAGACCATGGTGTGACGCCGGATCGCGGGCCTGTGCTGGTCACGGGGGCTGCCGGCGGCGTCGGCAGTATCGCGGTGACGCTGCTGGCGAAGCTGGGGTTTGAGGTGATCGCATCGACGGGCCGGCGGGACGAGGAGGCTTATCTCAAGAGTCTCGGTGCGGCCGAAATCATGGACCG
>JAWLCO010000100.1:0-14500 GCA_041687075.1 Hyphomicrobiaceae bacterium
GAGCATCTGGCCGAGCGCGTGGCCATCGAAGGCTTCATCGAGGCCCGGCGATGGATCGCCGACGAGGCCCCGACGAAGTACTTCTGCACCTATTCGACGGAAACCTTCGAGGCGCTGAACAGCCCCGCCTATCAGAAGGTTCTCGCCAACCAGACCGACTGGTCGAAGCACCACATTTCGCGCTTCCGCAATCCGGGCCGCGCCGTCGGCAGGATCACTGCGAGCCGCGGCCAGGGGCGCGGTGCGGTTCTCGGGGTCGTGCGACTGCGGCCCGGCGCCGACGCCGATAAGAATGCGCTGCGTGAACGGCTGCGCGACCTGCTCGATCCCGGCATGGTGCCGGGCATCATTTCCATGCATCTGGTCGAGAGCGATCCGGAGCTGTCGAGGAACCTGACCAACCCCGATGCCCCCAACCCGGGCGCCGGTGACTGGTATGTGCTGATCGACGGCACGGATCTTGCTGCCGTCCGTGGGCTCATGAAGGAAAGGTTCAGCCAGCCGGGCGCCGATGTCGTTTCTACCGCCACCTATGGGCTCATGTGGGATCTCGCAAAGACTGATCTTTAGGCGCCCAGGGCCACCCGCCTGCCGCAAGAACACTCAACCGAACGACGGAGGACAACGTGAATCGCACACTCAAATCTCTGCTGGCCACGGGCAGTCTCGTCGCCGCGCTGCTGACCAGCACCGCCGCTTTCGCGGAGCGGTGGAACATGCCGGTCCGCTCGAACGAGCGGAACTACTTCACCCGCAACATCATGCAGTTCGTAGACGAGGTGAAGAAAGCGACCGACGGGCAGCTCGAGATCGTCGTTCACCCGGAAGACTCGCTCATCAAGCAGCCGGACGTGAAGCGCGCCGTGCAGACGGGTCAGGCCCAGATCGGCGAGCTGCTGATGTCGATGCATTCGAACGAGAATGCGATCTTCGGCGTCGACTCCGTCCCGTTCATGGCGAAGAACTCCGAGGAAGGCCGCAAGCTTCTCGAGATCACGCGCCCACGCATCGAGGCGCTGCTCAAGGCGCAGAACATGCGCCTGCTGTTCGTCGTGCCCTGGCCGGCGAACTCCTTCTATGTCGACAAGGAGGTCAACTCGGTCAGCGACTTCGAGGGCCTGAAGTTCCGCGCGTTCAACCCGGTTACCGGCCGGCTTGCCGAGCTGATGGGCGCCATCCCCGTCACGGTGCAGCAGTCGGAAGTCTCGCAGGCGTTCTCGACCGGCGTCATTCAGGCGATGATCACGTCGCCCGCCACCGGCGTCGACACGCAGGCCTGGGACTTCGTGAAGTACTTCTATGAAGTGAAGGCCATGGCGCCCTGGAACATCGTCGTCGTCAACGAGCGCATGTTCCGCCGCCTCGACGAGAAGACGCAGAAGGCGGTGCTCGAGGCCAGCAAGACGGCCGAGGCGCGCGGCTGGGACCTCGCGGCCAGCGAAACCGGCAAGCTCGTCGAGACACTGAAGCAGAACGGCATGGAGGTGCGCCAGCCGTCGGCCGAGATGATGGGAGAGCTCGGCAAGATCGGCGACCAGCTTATCGCTGAGTGGGTGAAGAGCGCCGGTGCCGACGGCGAGGAGATCATGAAAGAGTTCCGCGCCCAGAAGTGATCACCCTGTGATGCTGACGGCTTTGAACCGGATCTACGCGGCGGGCGCAGTGCTCGCCGCGTTGTGCATGGTGGCCATCGCGCTTCTGACGCTGGTTCAGATCGCGGGCCGGCTGATCGGCGTGCTGATCATCGATGCCGGTGAGTTTGCGGGGTTCGCAATGGCCGGCTCGATCTTCTTTGCGCTGGCTCATACGCTGCGCACGGGCGGCCACATCCGCGTCAATCTGCTGCTCACCCGATTGAGCGGGGGTGTCCGTCGGGCAGTCGAGATCTGGTGCCTCGGCCTCGCGATCGTTCTCAGTGGCATGTTCGCGATCTTCTCCGTCAGCATGGTGATCGACTCCTACACCTTTGGTGACATCTCGACCGGCATGATGCCGGTGCCGCTGTGGATTCCGCAGCTGAGCATGGCCGCCGGCGCCGTGCTGTTCGTCGTCGCCCTGCTGCACGAGTTCGTGCTCATCATCCGCCGCGAGGAGCCGGGCTATCTGGCGGCGGAGCGCACCGAGACCTATACGGAATAGCCGCGCATGGACGCGATCTACTACAGCCCCATCCTGATCGTCGCGCTGCTCGCTCTCCTCGGCAGCGGCGTCTGGATTGCGATCTCGCTCATCGGGGTCGCGATGATCGCCATGGTTCTTGTCGAGGCGCCGATCGACCTCGTGATGCCGTCATCGATCTGGAGCTCGGTGAGCAGCTGGTCGCTGACAGCCCTGCCCCTCTTCATCTGGATGGGCGAAATCCTGTTCCGCACCCGGCTCGCGGACGACCTGTTCCACGGGCTCGCGCCCTGGGTGAACCGGCTGCCTGGGCGTCTTCTGCACGTCAACGTCATCGGCTGCGGAATCTTTGCTGCGGTCAGCGGATCCTCGGCGGCGACGGCCGCGACGGTCGGCAGAATGTCATTGCCGGAACTGAAGCGCCGTGGCTACGAGGAGAAGATCAGCCTCGGCTCGCTGGCCGCTTCCGGCACGCTGGGGCTGCTTATCCCGCCGTCGATTATCCTGATCGTCTATGGTGTCTCAGCCAACGTCTCCATTGCGCGCCTCTTTCTCGCGGGCGTTTTGCCGGGCCTCATGGTCGTCGCGATGTTCATGGGCTACATCGCGCTCTGGTCGCTGCTGAACAGGCATAGAATCCCGGCTGCCGAAGCAGGGCTGGGCTTCTGGGAAATGGTCCGCCGGCTGCGGCTCCTCCTGCCGACGGTGCTGCTCATCATCGCCGTGATCGGCTCGATCTACATGGGCGTTGCGACCGCGACCGAGGCCGCGACGCTGGGTGTCGTCGGCTCACTGGGGATCGCGTTTCTTTCAGGCAGCCTCACCTGGGAGAGCTTCCGGCTGAGCCTCTACGGCGCGACGCGCACCTCCTGCATGATCGGATTCATTATCGCGACGGCAGCCTTCCTGTCCGTTGCCATGGGCTACGCCGGCATCCCGCGCGCGCTCGCGTCCTGGATCGGCACGATGAACCTGTCCGCCTATCAGCTGATCTTCGCGCTCGCCGTGCTGTACATCTTCATGGGATGCTTCCTGGACGGCATTTCGATGGTCGTTCTGACCGCGGCCATCATCATTCCCATGGTCCAGGCCGCGCAGATCGACCTGCTCTGGTTCGGCATTTTCATCGTCCTCGCGGTCGAGATCGCACAGCTCACCCCGCCGGTCGGCTTCAACCTCTTCGTCGTGCAGGGACTGACAGGGCACAGCATCCTGTACGTCGCCCGGTCGGTGCTGCCGTTCTTCCTGCTGCTCTGCGCCAGCATCGTCATTCTGACGATCTTCCCCGAGATCGCCACCTGGCTTCCGAGGACCATGTTCAACGTCCGCTGATCGCGGCCATTTCCTTGATGTTCGACAGGACTACTCCACCATGTCTCAAACCGATTTCACCCAGCTTACGGCACATCAGCTTGCGGCAGAGATCGCAGCGCGCCGCATCTCGCCCGTCGACGTTGTCGATGCCTATCTCGCGCGGATCGCCGCGAAGGACGCGAAGCTTCAGGCATTCGTAAAGGTCTATGCAGACGAGGCGCGCCTTGCTGCTGAAAGCGCCGATCGCGCCATCCGCTCGGGCCACGCGGTCGGGCCGCTGCACGGCGTGCCCATTGCGCTCAAGGACCTGATCGAGATCGAAGGCAAGGTCGCCACTGGCGGCTGCGCGGTCTGGCGCACGCGCACCTCGAAGTACACGGCCACGCTCGCCAGACGGCTGATCGCCCAAGGCATGATCGTACTGGGCAAAACGCACACCGTCGAGTTCGCCATGGGTGGCTGGGGAACGAATACGCACCTCGGTACGCCGTGGAACCCATGGGACCTGGAGCGCCCGCGCACGCCGGGCGGCTCGAGCAGCGGCTCCGGTGTCTCCGTGGCTGCAGGTCTGGCGCCATGGGCGATCGGTACCGATACCGGCGGCTCCGTTCGGCTACCCGCCTCCTGGTGTGGCATCACCGGCCTCAAGACCACGATCGGGCGCATCAGCACCTACGGCGTTCTGCCGCTGAGCCCGACGCTCGACACGCCAGGGCCGATGACGCGCACGGTGGAAGACGCTGCCCTCCTCTACACCGTGCTGCAGGGCGAGGATCCGATGGACTTCCGCACCCGCGGCCTGTCCTACACTGATCCGATGCCGACCCTGAAGCGTGGCGTCCGCGGCCTGCGCCTGGCCCGGATGCCGGAGAGCGAACGCCAGTTCGCGACTGCCGAGGTGCTGGCGGCCTACGATGCCTCCCTGGAAGAGCTTGGGCGTCTCGGCGCCGAAATCGTCGATATCGCCATGCCATTTGCGCTCGCCGATGTGGCTGCGCTCAACCTGCGCATCATGGCGGCGGAAAGCTATGCCATTCTGCACGAGCTGATCGATGACGAGACCGCCCAGCTCGATCCGCACGTCCGCCCGCGGATTGCCGCCGGACGCAGCGTGACCGCGAAGGAGTATCTCGACGCCCTGCAGGCGCGCGAGGAGATGACGCGTGCGTTCTCGGCCGCCCTTGACGGCATCGACGCCCTCCTCACACCGACCACCATGACGACCGCCGTTCCCGTCGACGAGGTGGACCAGACAACCGCCCCGGCGCACTTCACGCGGTTCGGCAACTTCCTGAACCTGTGTGGCGTCGCACTGCCGAACGGCTTCGACAGCAAGGGGCTGCCGACATCGCTGCAGATCATGTGCCGTCCGTGCGACGAGGCGACGGCGCTGCGCATCGGCTGGGCCTATCAGAACGCGACCGACTGGCACCTGCGCCGGCCAGCCGTGTAGCGCGCGAGATTGGAGGGAGAGACATGATCACGGGCGACCAGTTCGTCGGGCTCGGTGAACGGCTGTACCGGGTCGAACGGCCATGGGGGAAGTTGCCGGCCGAGCTTTCCTATACGGGCATCGCCGATGTCACCGTACTGACGTCCGGGCGGGTCGCCGTCCTGTTGCGCAAGGACCCCGCGGTTCTTGTCTTCGAACCCGACGGCACGCTGGCGGATCAGTGGTCGTTGCCGGAGATCGTTGCCGGGCACTACATCCGCGCAATGGCGAGCGGGCGTGTGCTTCTCTCCGATCTCGACGGCCATCGCATCTTCGTGCTGAGAGAGGATGGCCGCTGCGAGAAGGTCCTTGGTGCGCGCGATCGGCCGCGGTTTGGTGCGCCCTTCAATCATCCCGCGGATGCCGTCGAAGCGCCTGACGGCGAGATCTATGTCGCGGACGGCTATGGCAACTCTTGCGTCCACCGGTTCGCGGCCGACGGCTCATGGCTCGCGACCTGGGGCAAGCCGGGCGGTGGTCCGCTCGAATTCTCGACCCCGCACGCGGTTGCCCTCGACCGCGCTGGCAGGCTGCTTGTGGGAGACCGCGAGAACTATCGCGTGCAGATCCTGGACCGCGATGGGCGCTGGCAGGGCGAGATCAGAGGCCTGTTCAGGCCCATGGCCGTCGAGCCCACGCCGGACGGCGGCGTGCTCGTCACCGACCAGACGCCTCGGCTCTCGCACTATTCGGCGGAAGGCGATCTCATCGGCCGCTGCCGGACCTTCGGCACGGTCGGGCACGGGCTCGCCCTCGCACAGGACGGGTCCATCTTCATTGCAGAGATGGGCCCCGACATGCTGACACGCTTCGCGCCAGTGTCGCCCTGAAGCCGCGCTAACGCGACGTGAACGCCTGCCCTGGCTCCGTTCCAGGGCAGGCGCCCCCGACTTCCAGACGTCTTCCTGCGTGGACTCAGAACCCGATGCCGATGGCGACACCTCTCGGCCCCCAGCCGCCCCAGCTGTAATAGCTATAAGCGCTGTAGTACCCGGACGGACGGCGATAGCGGTAGGCGGGGCCAGGGCCGTAGCCGACGATGCGGGGTCCGTAGGCATACCTGTAGTAATAGGGCCGCGCGGGGGCGTAATAGGAATAGCGATAGCTGCGGACCGGCGCCGAGTAATAGGCAGGACGGTCGCAATCCCACCAGCCGCCAGCAACCGCGGGAGCCCCGCCACCGGCCACAAGCGGAATCGCCAGCGACAATGCTGCAAGTGCTGGAGTACGCATCCTCAGTCCTCCACGGTTGAACCGATCCGAGAACGCGCCTGCTTTCGCGGGCGTTCCGCGGGCCAGCTTGAGAATGGGCGCCTGCGGCGGAAAAGTTGGAAAGTGGTGAACGGATTTTGGACTGCGCGACGCCCAACGCCCTCGCCTGCTGCACATGCTGGCCGTAGAGTGGACAAGGCTTTCTTAGCCAGATCGGGAGTAACGTCATCCGCACTCCCGTGACCCCGCCCGCACCTCGTCAGGAGCCCGCGATGTCATTCGACGTCTCGTCCATCCTCTGGCTGTTTCTGTTGCTCATGATCCTGCAGCCGCTCTTCATGAGTCGGTGGCTGGCGTTCAAACGTGCGCAGGCGATCCGCGCGATGGAAAAGGCCCACGGAACGCGCGTCATCACCATGATCCACCGGCAGGAGCGTCGAAGCCTGTTCGGCTTTTCCGTGTCCCGCCATATCGACATGGAGGACGCACAGACCATCATCGCCGCAATCAAGGAGACGCCGGCACACGTCCCCATCGATCTCGTGATCCACACGCCCGGCGGGATCGTGCTCGCAGCCATGCAGGTCGCGCGCGCCATCGAGGCGCATCCGGCAAAGGTCACCGTCTATGTTCCGGTCTACGCCATGTCCGGCGGCACGCTGATGGCGCTTGCGGCCGACGAAATCGTGCTCGGCGAGTTTTCCGTGCTAGGGCCAATAGATCCGCAGATCGCAGGATTGCCCGCCGCGAGCATCGTCAAGGCGCGAGATTCCAAACCTGCCGCATCAAGCTTCGATCTGACACTGGTGCTCGCCGATGTCAGCGAAAAAGCTCTGGCACAGGTCAAGCGCGGCGCCGTGGAGCTGCTGACCCCCAGGCTCGATCAGGCCTCTGCAGAGGCGCTGGCAGACAAGCTCGCTGGCGGCCACTGGACGCACGACTACGCGCTCACCGCCACCGAAGCGCAGGAGCTCGGATTGCCGGTCAAGGTCGGCATGCCGAAGGGAGTGCTCGACCTGATGAAGCTCTATCCGCAGCCGATCCAGCAGTCCGCGGTCGAGTTCCTTCCCATCGACGTGCCGCAGAAACGGCGCGTATGAGGCTTTTCACCTTTTCACGAGGCCAGCATCACTCCGGGCACGGGAAGCTGAAGCTCAGCCAGGGAGTCCGGACGGTGCATTCCTGCGGCCTGGTGCTGCTCCGCGCGGGCTCGTCCTGCTGTGGCTCCGCCTGGGAAGCGGCCGGAGGCTCCTGCGACTGTCCCGGGCTCGTCCCCGCGGCTGCCGATTTGCCTTCCTCGGCGGGAGAGCTGTCTGGCGCCTCGCGCGCTGCCGATGGATTCTCGACGGGCGGCTTGAGCGTCTCTCGTGCTGATGGCGCCACCGGCGTCTCGGCCTTGGGTGACGTCAGCGCCGCAGTCGTGCCACCCGTATCACAGCGCTGCAGATCGGCCGGCGCGCGCGTCCACATCATCGTCTCGCTGAACAGCTTGGTGCCGAGATACCCCATGACCCGAAGCTGATCCCTTCCGACAGGCTTCAGCTCGACGCTGAACTTCGCATCCTGCTCGGGATCGTAGATCCAGCCCCTGTCCCAGACGCCTGCTCCGGCAGGCTTCACGTCGCCGAGGATCTGTACGCCGCAGGCTTGGGCATTCTCGGCGTCCTTCAACCAGACAACGCGCCCGCAGAGCACGCTGCCGCAGTCGGTGATCTCCACGGCGCCGCGGCCGGTGTGATCGATCCAAAGGCCCCGCGGATCGGTTGCCGCGCTGGCCTCAACGGCCGAAAGCAGACTGGCAGCCGCTGCCGCTGTCGTCAGAATCCGCTTACGAACGTGCATGATGCACCTCTCATGATCGCAATCCGAGGCTCTGATGTCCGACCCGACAATTCGGCCGGCTATCTGCCCACTGTGGACCGCCACAACGGTCGAGCGCTGTTTCCCGCGGGACAGCTAGGAGCAAACTGTGGCCGACAGATGCCGCAATGCGGGCTGCGACCCCGACGCGCGGCTTAAGGGCGCATGTTTCGCTTGCGTTTCGCACCCATGTATGTCAGCAGGGGCTGTGCTGAGCGCAGGGGACTCGCATTCATTAGTCCCTTTTCGCACATGCTTCTTTTACTTTGCCGCTTTTGGCAATCCCGAATCCCCCTGCGCTCGATCGGCCGCCGCTCTCCCAGCGAGAGCCGCAGGCCTATGTGAACGCAGACGAGGAACGAGGTTTTTTTGCCGACGAAGATGTTTGCTGAGCTCGGGCTCAGCGCCAAGGTTCTGGCCGCCATCGAGGCCGCCGGTTACACATCACCGACTCCCATCCAGGCCGAAGCGATTCCGGTCGCATTGACCGGGCAGGACGTCCTCGGAATTGCCCAGACGGGTACCGGCAAGACGGCATCGTTCGTCCTGCCGATGATTACCCGACTGGAAGCGGGCCGGGCGCGGGCGCGAATGCCGCGGTCACTCATTCTGGCGCCGACGCGCGAGCTTGCTGCCCAGGTTGCGCAGAGCTTCGAGAAATACGGCGTCAATCACAAGCTGTCGGTGGCGCTTCTGATCGGCGGCGTGTCCATGGAGGACCAGACACGCAAGCTCGATCGCGGCGTCGACGTGCTCATCGCCACGCCGGGCCGCCTGCTCGATCACTTCCAACGCGGCCGCGTGATGCTCATGGGTGTCGAAATTCTCGTCATCGACGAGGCCGACCGGATGCTCGACATGGGCTTCATCCCGGATATCGAGAAAATATGTAAACTGCTGCCGCCGAAGCGGCAGACGCTGTTCTTCTCCGCGACCATGCCGCCCGAGATCCAGCGGCTGGTGGACAGCTTTCTCACCAACCCAGCGCAAATCGAGGTCGCAAGACCCGCAACGACGGCCAAGGAAATCACGAAGCGCTTCGTCTACTGCCGCAATGGCGAAGCCTGGGCGAAGCGCGAGCAGCTCCGGCAGCTCATCCGCAGCCAGGACGTGAAGAACGCCATCATCTTCTGCAATCGCAAGCGCGATGTCGCCATCCTGCACAAGTCGCTACTGAAGCATGGCTTCAATGCCGGGGCTCTCCACGGCGACATGGACCAGAAGAACCGGATGGAAACACTCGACGCCTTCCGGGCAGGAGAGATCACGCTGCTGGCAGCAAGCGATGTGGCGGCCCGTGGGCTAGATATTCCGGAAGTCAGCCACGTCTTCAATTTCGACGTGCCGTGGGCTGGTGACGACTATGTGCACCGGATCGGCCGCACCGGTCGTGCCGGCCGCGAAGGCTATGCCGCGACCCTGGTGACGCAGGAGGAGCTCAAGCTCATCAAGCAGATCGAGCAGGTCACGAGCGAAGCGCCGGTCTGGATCGGAGAGGCGCCCACCGAGGAAGACTTTGCCGAGGCGGCCACTCGGAAGCGCCGCGGCCGTCGCGGCGGCAAGCCGCAGCAGCAGGAGGCAAGCGCCCGCGCCGAGCGCAAGCCCAAGCGGGAACGGCCCCGCCGCGAAAAGGCTCCGGTGAAGGAGGCCGAGGTGGCGCAGCAAGGGGCAGCCGAGCAGCGCAAGGCCGCACCACCACGGCGCGAGAAGGCCCGCACCAAGCCGCGGGCTGTGGAGACGCCTCCAGCGGGGCCGGATCGCGAAGCGCGCCAGCCGCGCGAGCGCAGACCGGAGCCTGCAGGCGTCGGTTTCGTAGATAAAATTCCCGCCTTCATGCGCAAGCCGGTTCGGATCGCGAAGGCGGCGAACGAGTAAACTGACAATGCATCCGCTGCGCGGATGCCACCAACCCTCTCCCCACCGCCGGGGGGAGGGAAACTCTGCCAGTCAGTAGGTTCAGATCACTTTCGAGACTCGAGCGCGTCAGCGCTTTGGCTTGACCCGTTGAGCCCGGCGCGCCGCGGCCAGGGCACTGCGCGCCCAAGTCAGGAGCTCGTCAGGGTCGTCGAGCAACCCTTCCGGTGCGCGCCAGTAGGACATGATCGTGGTGCGGCCGTTCCGGGTCTCGTAGCTGAAGGGGCCAAGCGACTCGGCCTCGAAGTCGGTGCGGTTCACGTCATCGGCTTTGAGGTAGAGGGTATCGTCCGAGACCAGCGCGAACATCACGCCATCGCAGTAGATGCCGGCGCCGCCGAACATGCGCCGAACGCGTACCGGCCCCAATCCGCTCAACTGATCGCGCAGCAGCTCGATGAATCCGTCACTGCTGGCCATCGGCTCCCCATTCAGAACGAGCTGCCGGGCTGCCTCAGGAATTCCTCTTCTTCGGCCGTTGACGTCCGGCCGAGGACCGCGTTGCGATGCGGAAAGCGTCCGTAGCGGGCGATGATATCGCGATGCGCCACGGCGTAGTGGGTATATTCGGGATCACCGAGCGGCGTGAACAGCTCGACGGCCCGCTCCTGGTCGGCAAGTTCTTCGCTGTGCTCGAAGGGGAGATACAGGAAGGCGCGGCCGTCCTTGTCGAAGCTCTCATCGAAGCCGCGCGCGACGGCGCCGCGTGCCACCTCGACGGCTTTGCCATCAGTTGCAAAGGAACGTGCGGTGCCACGGAACATGTTCCGCGGGAACTGATCCAGCACGATGATAGTCGCGAGTGCCCGCCGCGGGCTCGTCCAGGCCGCCTCGGCTGGCAGGGCCGCGATCTGCTCGTGCAATTTCAGAAAGCGGCTTCGGATGAGCTCGTCGGTCACGTCGCTCTTGCGGAACCAGGCCTCGCGCGCCAGCTCCTCGAACCAGAACGCGAGGACCTCCTCGACCCACGGCTCCTCGCCTGCAGCGCCAGCCTGGGTGTCATCGGCCGTTCCGGTCATGTCCGAATTTCTCCCACTGCCGCATCCTTCTGACGAACCGGGCCGACCTCTCCATGGAGAGGTCAAGAAGGTGCGCCTGGCTACTGCATTTGAACGAATGCGATCGTTCCGGTTGGCTGACGGACGTCAGCCTTTCATCGCTTCCAGGCTTTCCCTGGAAACAGGCGTGATGGTCACCGACTCGCCGCAGCCGCAGGCACTCGACTGGTTCGGGTTATTGAAAACGAACTGCGAGGCGAACTTGTCGACTTTGTAGTCCATCTCGGTGCCGAGCAGGAACAGAATGGCCTTCGGATCGATAAAGATCCTGACGCCTTTGTCCTCCACCATTTCGTCGAGCTTATCCTGCTCCGTCGCCCAGGTCATCGTGTACTCCATGCCTGCGCAGCCGCCGTTCTTCACGCCGACGCGCAGACCCAACACGTCCGGGCGGGAGGACATGATCTGGCGTACGCGCTCGGCGGCGGCGTCCGTCAGGGTCATTACCTTGGGCCTGGGTCTTGCAGTCGCCATTCTTTCACCATCCAACGGTTCAAGGTCGTGGATGACTGATATATAGCCCACTTCGCGCCCATTGCGAGCGCCTGCGCCTCAGAACATGTTGAGCGCCATGCGCGCTTCATCGCTCATCCGGCTCATGTCCCACGGCGGATCGAACGTGAGATTCACGGTGCAGCCGCTGACGCCGGGGACAGAGCTTACGGCATTCTCGACCCATATGGGCATCTCGCCAGCGACCGGGCAGCCCGGGGCGGTGAGCGTCATGTCGACGGTGACATGCCGGTTATCGTCCACGTCGATCTTGTAGATCAGCCCCAGCTCGTAGATGTCTGCCGGAATTTCGGGATCGTAGACCGTCTTCAACGCGCCGACGATGTCCGCGGTCATCTGCTCCAGCTCCTCGGCCGACAGGCTGGAGCCTTCGACGGGAGTCCCCCCTTCTCCGACACCTGGCGGCGTCGGCCGTTCGGGTGCTCCGTCCTGACCGTCTCTGCCCGGTTCGGAGATGAAATCGAAGACATCATGCGACTTGTGCTTCTCGTCCATCGCGCATCAACTCCTCTGGCGCTCAGGCGAAGAACTCGTGAGCGCGAACCAGCGCCGCCGCGAGCGCATCGACGTCCGCCTTCGTGTTGTAGAGCCCGAAGGATGCCCGGCACATGGCCGGCACCCCGTAGCGATCCATCAGCGGCTGCGCGCAGTGGTGCCCCGCACGAATGGCGATCCCTGAGCGGTCGACGATCGTCGAGACGTCATGCGGATGCAGGCCCTCGACGCTGAACGACACGATCGAGCTCTTGTCCGGCGCCGTCCCGAAAATCCTGAGCCAGTTGTATTCGCTCAGCAGATCATGGGCGTACTTGACGAGGTCATGCTCGTAGGCTGCGATCTCGTCGCGCCCGATCTGCATCATGTAGTTCAGGGCCGCGCCGAGGCCGATGGCCTCCACGATCGGCGGCGTCCCCGCCTCGAACTTGTTCGGCAGCTGGCCATAGGTCACGCGGTCGACCGAGACACTCTCGATCATGGAACCGCCACCGAGGAACGGCGGCAGTGCCTCGAGCAGCGCCCTGCGCCCCCAGAGCACGCCGATGCCCGACGGCCCATAGACCTTGTGGCCTGTGAACACGTAGTAATCGCAGCCGATATCCTGCACATCGAGGGGCAGGTGCACCGCCCCCTGCGAGCCGTCGATCAGCACGGGGATACCGCGCTCGCGGGCAATGCGGCAGACCTCCTTCACCGGCACGACCGTCCCGAGCACGTTTGAGATGTGCGTCAGCGCGATCATTTTCGTGCGTGGGCTGAGCAGCCGTTCGAACTCGTCGAGCAGGAACTCGCCACTGTCGGAAACCGGCGCCCACTTCAGCACCGCGCCCTTGCGCTCGCGCAGGAAGTTCCAGGGGACGATGTTCGAATGGTGCTCCATGATCGAGAGCACGATCTCATCGCCTTCCTGGATGCTCTCCAGTCCGTACGAATACGCGACGAGGTTGATCGCCTCCGTAGCGTTCTTTGTGAAGACGATCTCCTCCGCCGACGGCGCATTGAGGAAACGCCGCACCGTCTCGCGCGCGTCCTCGTACTTCTGCGTCGCCGTGTTGGAGAGCAGATGGATGCCGCGATGCACGTTCGCGTACTCGAACCGGAGCGCGTGATCCATCGCTTCGATGACCGACAGCGGCTTCTCAGCCGATGCCGCACTGTCGAGGTACACGAGCGGTTTGCCGTAAACCTCGCGGAACAGGATCGGGAAGTCGGCGCGGTAGCGCTCGACTTCGAACCGCCTGCCGGATGCGGATGCCGCTGTCTCAGTCACGTGCCGTTCGGCTCTTATGAAGCCGTCCTCTTGTTCAGCCACACGCGGGCCGTTTCCATCAGCGCCTCGCGCACTGCCTCGTCCTCGACCTTTTCCATCGCCTCGGCGACGAAAGCCTCGATGAGAAGTGCCCGGGCTTCCGGCTCGGGAATGCCGCGCGACTTGCAGTAGAAAATGTGCTCCGGATCGATCTCGGCAGCGGTGGAGCCGTGCCCGCAGACCACGTCGTCGGCGTAGATCTCGAGCTCAGGCTTGCTGTCGAACTCGGCATCCGGCGACAGCATCAGCGCCTGCGCCATCTGTTTGCCGTCAGTCTTCTGCGCATCGGGCCGCACGATCACCTTGCCCTGGAAAATGCCGCGGCCGCGGCCGTCGAGCACACCCTTGTAGAGCTCGCGGCTCTCACAGTGCGGGACGGCGTGGTCGACAACCAGCGTCGTATCGATGTGCTCGTTGTTCGCCGCCAGGAACGCACCCGAGCAGTCGAGCTTCCCGCCCTCGCCCGTGAACGTGACGAAGATCTGGTTGCGCGCGAGCCCCGGCCCTGCCGTGAGCTGGAAAGCGCGGTAGCTGGCGTCTGCGCCGATCTCCGCGCTGGCGCTGCCGAGGTGCACGGCCCTGCCGTTCTCCACGATCGACTTGACGTGGGTCACCGCGGCACCCTCGCCGACGACGATCTCGGTCGCCGCGTTCTGGTGGTCCTCCTCGGCCGCGCCGGCCAATGGAACGAACGCCTCGATAAGGGTCACTTTCGCGCCCTTGCCGATGCTGACCACATTGCGCGTCGTGATCGTATTCGGCTCGGCGCTCGCGCGCGCGAAGACGACCAGCAGCGGCTTGTCCAGTGCCGCGTTGTCGGAGACCCGCACCACGGCACCGTCGGTCGCAAAGGCGCTGTTGAGCGCTTCAACCGCATCTTCCTCGCGCTTCATGCGCACGAGGCTCTCGCCAACCTTGTCGGGCGACTCTGCCAGCGCCTCGCTCAGAGGCTTCACGGCCAGCCCCTCCGGGTACTGACCCGTCGAAAGACCCGCATTGAAGGCGCCGTCGACGACAACCACCCGGTAGGCGTCGATCGCCGCCAACGGCCCGAGTGCCGCGTCGATATCGGCCTTGCCCGGCGCCGCAGCTTCGCCGACTGCCGGAGCGAATGCCTCCCGCAGCAGGCTGCGAAGGTCCGTGTACTTCCACTCCTCGATGCGCCGGTGCGGCAGCCCAAGCGCCGCAAACGTACCGATGGCGCGGCGGCGC
>JAWLCO010000101.1:0-14450 GCA_041687075.1 Hyphomicrobiaceae bacterium
CGCCGATGGCCTTGCCGAACGAGAAATTGCGCGATTGCTCGCTGGAGCAGGTGAGCATCAGGTCGCCCGCGCCTGCGAGACCGCTCAACGTGTCAGCTCTTGCGCCCAGGGCGCGGCCGAGCCGCATGATTTCGGCAAGTCCGCGCGTGATGAGCGCCGCACGCGTATTGGAGCCCATACCGCGCCCCGCAGCGATGCCACAGGCAATCGCGAGCACGTTTTTCACGGCGCCGCCGATCTCCACGCCCGTCACGTCATCGGACAGGTACGGCCGGAATGATGGCGTGGCGAATGTCACGGCGACACGCGCAGCAAGATGGCCGGGGTCGAAACCTTCGTCCTCGAGCGGCGCCGCGACAGTTGCTGCCGTTGGCTGATTTTGCGCGACCTCGATCGCGAATGTCGGGCCGGAAAGGACGGCCTGCGGCCTGTCCGGCATTTCCTCGGCGATGACCTGGCTCATCAGAAGCCCGGTTTCCGCCTCGACGCCTTTGCTGCAAATGACCACGGGCACGCCGCGGGGAAGCACCCTCTCGACCCGCCGCGCAACGCTGCGCAGGTGCTGTGACGGGATGACGAGCACGACCAATTGGCTGCGGTCCAAGGCCGCGTTCAGGTCATCCGTGACGACGATATTCTCGGGGAGCTCGATCGACGGCAGGAAGGGATTGCGCCGGGTACGCGCGACAGCTTCGACAACCGCTTTTTCTCGCGCCCAGAGCGTGACGCTCCGTCGCGCGCGCTGTGCCGTGAGCGCCAGGGCCGTGCCCCAGGCGCCGCCGCCGATCACTGCGACCCGTTGAAATGCCGTCGGTCCTACGTCGTCGTTACAGAACCGCGTGGCTGCTCCGTTGTTTCTCACGGTAGCCCTCCGCTGTGTGTAAGCGACTCGTTAGCCGCCAGATGATTTCAGGATAATCTGGAAGCCATTCACCGACTTTCCTGATTGAGTGATGGGCCCTTTTAACGGCTGATTACGCTCGCGTCAAGGAATGGCGGGTTATGTTGAAGTTATTTGCGCTTTACTGGAAACTGATAATCTTTGTCTTGCTTGACCGAATGTCGCGCAAATCAACCCTGCGGCATTCGGCGTCGTGAATACCTGAGCTGATATATTTTGTTTGGCCAATTACATGATCGTGAGCTGGGGATGAATCGCGACCCAGGTCAGTCGCGCGAGGCCGGATTGGAGCTTCTGTACTTGCAACAATGCGGGCTATTTGGGTGACAGATAAGACAAAAAAGATGTGGGCTGCCGACCGCAGAATTCGCCGCTCAACGTCCTACTGTCGCAGCCGGGTTGGTCTGATCAAGCATTCCGGGCGGGTGATCTTGTGAGGTGTCAAAATCTGCCGCCATCCAGTTACTTCGCAGATCAGCTTGCAGGGTTTGCATCTCGCAACATTCGATTATCCGGGCAGGGCGTACGCGTGCCGGATATGCTGATCAATCGGCAAATCGTGGGGCAATGTACGAACTCCGATTGGCCGATCAGACGCTTTGGCCTGGGGTTTCGGCCTCCGTCAAGGAGATGACGGCGCGTTGAATGAGGGGTGAGACGAGGATCACGACGGGCAGCATCGTCGCCAGGGACGTCGACCAGCTCCCGAGCCAGTAGAACATGAATTGCAGGTCGAAGCCCGCCATCTGACGCGTCGCGATCGTCGTCGCCACGGCCGACGTGATCGCAGCCTGGATCATGCCGTATACGAACGGCGCGTAGCGTCGCGGTAGTCGTTTCATCAGGATCTCCAACGGGCGGTCCTTCGGAAGACCGTTCTTGTCAGTCTGACTACCCGTTCTATAGCGATCGAGCTACCGACTGGTCCATCCGCGTCTGTGGGTGGCTGCATTGGTCATGCCGGGATGACACTGAGGCGCATCCGCCGCCCGCGTCGGGCGGTGGTGACTTCGTCCTTTGGATCAGGTGTGAGGATCAGATCGGGATGGTGGAGCCGAGGGGAATCGAACCCCTGACCTCGTGAATGCCATTCACGCGCTCTCCCAACTGAGCTACGGCCCCGACCGGTTGGGATCTGGTTGTGGCGGGGGATGGTATCGCCCCCGCGGCACGTGCGCCTCAATAGGCTGACGGGAGGAAAACTGCAAGGCCCTTCTTGCAGTTCTGAGGTGCGGCGCGGCTTCAGACCACGTTCGCGACACTCCGCTGAAAGTGCAGAGCTGCCTCAGCGCTCCTCGTCGTCATCGCCGACCGGGCCCAGGATATCGGACACGTCGCCGCCGTCCTCTTCCTCGGTCTCGATGAACGTTTCCTCATCGCCGCCGACGATGGCCTCGTCAGCCTCCTCGAGGTCGGCGAGATCCTCGTCGCCTTCGGCGAGTGGCAGATCACCGCCCATCGTTTCCTCGTCCGCCGTGATCTCCGGCTTCTTGGGCTTGCGAACCGCCTCCTCCTCCACGGGGGCGACCCCCTGCGGTGCCGTCGCCAGCTTGTAGACCGACTGGCAGATGGGGCACACGATCGGATCCCGGTTCAGGTCGTAGAATCGGGAGCCGCATTCTGGATTTTGGCAGGTGCGCTTGGTCCCGCGCGCTTCTTTGGTCGCCATCTCAATCCTCGATAATTCTGGTCATGAAATTCCGCTGCCGTCTGCCATGCGCGACAGGTCATGTCAAAAGCAATTGGCGTTCACGCCGACTTGCCGCGGTTGACAGCTTCGGGCCAGCAAGCTCTATCTGCCGGCGTGCCTGCCGGAGCCTCGATCCGGCGCCGTTCAATCTACTCACGCCGGCCGGTACTCACCGATGACAGCTTCTCGCTTGCAACCACTTTCTGCGTCATCGGCAGGGCCGCTCAGAGGCCGGTGCCATGTGCCGGGTGACAAGTCCATCTCCCATCGCGCCCTCATTTTCGGCGCCCTGGCAACGGGCAGAACGAGGATCAGGGGGCTGCTCGAGGCAGAGGACGTGATCAACACGGCGAAGGCACTGACGGCTCTCGGGGCCCCGGCGCACAAATCGGGCGAGGTCTGGGAGGTGCTGGGCCGCGGGGTGGGCGGTCTCAGCCAGCCAGCCGGGCCGATCGACTTCGGCAACTCTGGCACCGGCACGCGTCTCATGATGGGCGTCATCGCCGGCCACCCAATGACCGTCGAGCTCGTCGGCGATGCATCGCTTTCGCGCCGCCCCATGAGCCGGGTGCTCAAGCCGCTGAGGCAGATGGGCGTGGAGGTGCTGGAGGACAAGGAGACCTTGCCGCTCACCATCCGCGGCACAAACGACCTTATCCCCATCGCTTACGAGCTGCCGGTTCCCTCCGCCCAGGTCAAGAGTGCGATTCTGATCGCCGGGCTTGCCGCGGCAGGGGAGACCACCGTCATCGAGCGAGAGCCCACGCGAGACCATACGGAGCGCATGCTGCGCTACTTCGGAGCGGACGTGCGCTCGATTTCTGACGGCTCGCTCACGCGGATCACGGTCGAGGGGCATGCGGAGCTGACAGGCCGCGACGTTGCGGTGCCGGGCGATCCGAGCTCGGCGGCATTCATTGCTGCTGCAGCGCTGATCGTCCCCGGCTCGGAGGTGACGATCGAAGGCGTGCTGGTCAACCCGACACGCACCGGCTTCTACACGACGCTGCAGGAGATGGGCGGCGACATCGCCTTCCTCAACACCCGGGAGGAGGGGGGAGAGCCCGTGGCCGACATCCGGGTCCGCGCATCGAGCCTCTCGGGCATCACTGTCCCGGCCGAGCGGGCCCCGAGCATGATCGACGAATACCCGATCCTGGCCGTCGTCGCGGCCTTCGCATCCGGGCGGACGGAGATGCTCGGACTTGCGGAGCTGAAGGTGAAAGAAAGCGACCGCCTCGCCGCAACCGCAGCCGGGCTGGCGGCCAACGGCGTTGCGGCAATGGTGGATGGCGACACGCTCATCGTCGAAGAGACCGGCAAGGTCCAGGGCGGCGGTACGGTGCCGACCCACCTCGACCACCGCATCGCGATGGCGTTTCTCACCATGGGGTTGGCGAGCGACCAGCCGGTGACGGTCGACGATGCGACAATGATCGCAACGAGCTTTCCCGAGTTTCGGGGGCTGATGGAAACGCTCGGCGCGCGCTTCGAGTGACGGCCCTGCGGGGAAGAAGCGCCAGAAAGGGCAGGAATCGCAAGGGAGTGAGATGAGGTCTTCGCAGCCGAGGCAGGCCAGGTTCCGGTGTACGGCGCCATGATCATCGCCATCGACGGACCGGCCGCATCAGGCAAGGGCACGCTCGGCAAGCGCATTGCCGCGCATTTCGGGCTGGCGCATCTCGATACAGGGCTGCTCTACCGGGCCGTGGCGCGCGATGTGCTCGCGCGGGGCGCGTCCCTGAACGACGAGGCCGCGGCCATCGATTGTGCGCGCAGCCTCGATCCGGAGAGCCTTTCGGACCCGGAGCTGCGGGGAACGGGAATTGGTGAGGCGGCCTCGATCGTGGCGCGTATCGACGGGGTCCGCAGGGCGCTGCTGGACTTCCAGCGGGCGTTCGCCCGCCGCACGCCCGGCGCGGTGCTCGACGGGCGGGACATCGGCACGGTGGTCTGCCCGGATGCCGATGTTAAGATATATGTGACTGCGCTTCCTGAGGTGCGCGCGCAACGGCGGCATCTTGAACGCAGGTCTCAAGGGGATGACATAAGTTTCGGAGAGGTGCTGGATCTGATCCGGCAACGGGATGCGCGGGACGCCGGCCGTGCCAGCGCACCAATGCGGCCTGCCGAAGACGCCGTATTGCTCGACACCACCAACTTGGATATAGATGCGGCATTCGACGCCGCCGTCGGACTGATCAAGAGGAAGATCGGCCAATAGGGTGCCCCATCCGGTGCGCCCCTAATCCTGTTGGTGGGCAGACCCCTCTGCCGGCGGCTCGCTGAAAATCAACGAATCGAAACCTGCGTGCTGGACGCTTCCAGCCGGCCACCAGCGCTGTGCCGGCAGGACGATGCAGATGCACACTGTCTACAAACCGGGCGGGGCCTGCCCGCCACTGAGCTGAAGGAAACTTGATGAGCACACCTCAGATTTCGAACGAGATGACGCCGTCCCGCGACGAGTTCGCGGCCATGCTCGACGAAACATTGTCCGATGAAGTGAGCTATGAGGGCAACGTCGTCCGCGGCAAGGTTGTCTCGATCGAAAAGGACATGGCCGTCATCGATGTCGGCCTGAAGATGGAAGGCCGCGTTGCACTCCGGGAATTCGCCACGCCCGGCAAACCGGCGGAGCTGAACGTCGGCGACGAGGTCGAGGTCTACCTGGAGCGCATGGAGAACGCGCTCGGCGAGGCGGTGCTGAGCCGCGAGAAGGCCCGCCGCGAGGAGAGCTGGAACCGCCTCGAGCAGCAGTTCGAGCGGGGTGAGAAGGTCAGCGGCGTCATCTTCAACAAGGTCAAGGGTGGCTTCACCGTCGACCTCGACGGCGCCGTGGCGTTCCTGCCGGGCAGCCAGGTCGACATCCGGCCGGTGCGCGACATCGGCCCTCTGATGCACCAGCCGCTGCAGTTCCAGATCCTGAAGATGGACCGCCGCCGCGGCAACATCGTCGTCTCCCGGCGCTCGGTGCTGGAGGAGACGCGGGCCGAGCAGCGCGCCGACATCGTGGCGCGGCTCGAGGAGGGGCAGGTCATCGAGGGTCTGGTCAAGAACATCACCGATTACGGTGCGTTCATCGACCTCGGCGGCATCGACGGCCTGCTGCACGTCACCGACATGGCTTGGCGGCGCGTCAATCACCCCTCCGAGATCGTCAATGTCGGCGACACGGTGAAGGTGCAGATCATTCGCATCAACCCGGAGACGCAGCGCATCAGCCTCGGCATCAAGCAGCTGCAGGCGGACCCGTGGGAGGGCATCGAGGCCAAGTATCCGGTCGGCGCACGCTTCACCGGCACGGTGACGAACATCGCCGACTACGGCGCCTTCGTGGAGCTGGAGCCGGGCGTCGAGGGCCTGATCCACGTCTCGGAGATGAGCTGGACGAAGAAAAACGTCCATCCTGGCAAGATCGTCTCGACGAGCCAGCAGGTGGAGGTCCAGATCCTCGAGGTCGATCCCAACAAGCGCCGCATCAGCCTCGGCCTGAAGCAGACCCAGGAGAACCCCTGGGAGGCGTTCCTCGCACAGCACCCGAAGGGGGCGACTGTCGAGGGGCCGATCCGCAACATCACCGAGTTCGGCCTCTTCATCGGCCTCGATGGCGGCGTCGACGGCATGGTGCACCTGTCGGATCTCGACTGGAACCGTCCGGGCGACGAGGTCATCAAGGAGTACAAGAAGGGCGACATGGTCAACGCCGTGGTGCTCGACGTCGACCCGGCGAAGGAGCGGATCTCGCTCGGCATCAAGCAGGTTGCAGGTGATCCTCTCGATGTGATCAGCCGCTTCAAGAAGGGCGATCCGGTGACCTGCGAGGTCGTCGCGGTGCAGGACAACGGTATCGAGGTGAAGATCGCCGGCACGGACGTGACGAGCTTCATCAAGCGCTCCGACCTGTCCCGCGATCGTGCCGAGCAGCGGCCCGAGCGCTTCAATGTCGGCGACAAGGTCGACGCCGCGGTGTTGAGCGTCGACAAGGCAAGCCGCCGGATCGCGGTTTCGATCAAGCAGCTCGAGCTGGCCGAGGAGAAGCAGGCTGTCGCGCAGTACGGCTCGACCGACTCGGGCGCTTCGCTTGGCGACATCTTCAAGGCCGCCATCAAGAAGCGCGAGGGCGAGGCGAAGGAAGAGGAGTGAGCCAGGCAAAGCCTGGTGCAGGGGGAGCGCAGCCGCCGGCTGCGCTCCCTTTTCTCTGCTGAAAGTGATGAGGCCGTTGAACCGGCTATCCGGGCGGCCTAATTTCTAGGCCACCTGGAGTAGCGACAGCCGCCCGCGTGCGGCACGGGAGAAGCATGAGCCTCGATACCGAGACGATCCTGGACCGCCGCCGGGTCAAGCGTCAGCTGTCGTTCTGGCGGGTGCTGGCCGTGATTGCGCTGACGCTCGCGGCCGGGGCCTTCTTTCTCTCAGGCGAAGACGGCCTCATCGACCGCAAACAGATCGCCCGCGTCTCCCTTGAAGGCATGATCACCGAAAGCCGGGAGTTCCTGAACCTCCTCGACCGGCTGGCCGAGGCCGACCACGTCGATGGCGTGATCGTCTATGTCAACAGCCCGGGCGGCACAACGACGGGTGGCGAAGCGATTTACGAATCCCTGCGGCGACTGGCCGAGAAGAAGCCTGTCGTCGCCCAGTTCGGGACGGTGGCAGCTTCGGCGGCCTACATAGCCGGTCTCGGGACGGACCACATCGTGGCCCGTGGCAACTCCATCACCGGGTCGGTCGGCGTCATCATGCAATGGCCCGAGGTCTCCGGCCTGCTCGACAAGATCGGCGTCCGGGTGAACGAGGTGAAGAGTGGTCCGCTCAAGGCCAATCCCTCACCCTTCCAGCCGCTGGATGAGACCGGACGCGCACTTGCCGAACAGATGATTGCCGAGAGCCACCGCTGGTTCCTGAACCTGGTGAGCACGCGGCGGCAGGTCGGCACGAGCACCATACCCGGCCTCGAGCAGGGGCGGGTATTCTCCGGTCGCGAGGCTTTGCAGTACAACCTGATCGACGAGATCGGTGGGGAGCCCGAGGCCATTCGCTGGCTGGAGGGCCGCGGCGTAGCCAAGGATCTGAAAGTGGTCGACTGGAGCGAGAGAAGCGGGGTCGACTGGCCTCTCGGCGGGGCTTTGGCCGGAGCCGTGCAGTCTCTCACCGGCGGAATCGTAACCGAGCTGGCAGCTCTACTCACCAGAGAGCGGACGTTCGGCACCTTCGGCCTTGACGGCCTCCTGTCGGTTTGGCAACCTTCCGAAAACTGATTAAAATACAATTACTTTGCGTCCGGAGTCCGTCGTGATCAAGTCCGAGCTCATTCAGAAAATTGCTGCTGCCAATCCGCACCTGTACCACCGGGACGTCGAGCGGATCGTCAATGTCATCTTCGACGAGATCGTGAACGCCCTGGCGCGTGGCGATCGCGTGGAGCTGCGGGGCTTCGGTGCATTCACGGTGAAGTATCGGGCGCCGCGGCTGGGCCGCAATCCGAGGACCGGCGCGCCCGTACCGGTTGAAGAGAAGTTCGTTCCGTTCTTCAAGACGGGCAAGGAGCTGCGCGAGCGCCTCAATCGCCAGGCAACGCGTTAATCTCGGTTGCAGGGAGATGGCGAGCGTCCCTGGTGCTTGTCACCGGGCCCAGTTAATCCTTTTGCATGTGCCTTGCCGATAGATGGATCCCGGGCCCGCAGCCTGGGACGAGCATCAGGATCGCCGGTCCGGCGCCGGATGACGAAGCGGACCTTATTGCTTGAGCCGAGCGGGGCTGAAATCTCACCCTCGGCATTGGATTCGGGCGGAGTTCACGTTAGATGCTCGTTGAGTGCGGCATGGCTCTGCAAATGTGAAGAGGCGAGATCGTGATCGGTCGCATACTGGGGTTGTTGTTCGGGTTCATCGCCGCGGTGTTCCTGGTTACACTGGCGGTCGCCAACCGGCATTTCGTGCGCCTGGTGCTCGATCCCTTCAACCCGCAGGATCCGGTGTTGGCGCTGGAGCTACCCTTCTACGCGTATCTCTTCGCGATGCTCATCGTCGGCGTGGTGCTCGGCGGTATTGCCACGTGGGTGAGCCAGAGCCGCTGGCGGCGGCTGGCACGTTCCCGTGGGCAGGATGCGGCGCGGTGGCGGGCGGAAGCCGAACGCCTGACCCGTGAGCGTGACGCCTTCGTGGCGCAGCGCAAGTCCGCCCGGCAGACGCCGGATACCCGCCAGCTCGCGATTGCGAGTCACTGAAGGACGATTTGATGCGCTTCGTTGATGCGGCCTCTGTCGGGCAGGCGCTGGGCTATCCAAAGCTGGTCGATGTGCTTGATGAGGCGTTCCGAACGGGCGCCATTTCCCCTCCGCGCCACCATCATCAGGTGAAGCTCGATGGCCGTCCGGAAGCGACACTGCTTCTCATGCCGGCCTGGACGACGTCGGCCCCCGGCGCCGAGACGGCCGGCCGCTACATCGGCATCAAGCAGGTCACCGTCTTTCCTGACAACTCCCGGCTCGGCAAGCCCGCCATCTATGGCGCCTATCTCCTCCTGTCGACGGAAACTGGCGAACCGGTCGCCTTGATCGACGCGCCCGCGCTCACTGTGTGGCGGACCGCTGCGGCCTCGGCTCTGGCGGCGCGGTATCTCGCGCGGGAAGACGCCAGCCGCATGCTGATGGTGGGAGCCGGGGCTCTCGGACCCTATCTCGTTCGCGCACACGCCTCCGTGCGGCCGATCCGTGAGGTCATGCTCTGGAACCGGACGCGCGACCGGGCTGAGGCGCTGCAGCGGGAGCTCGCCGGAGATGGCCTTACAGTCACGGTGGTCGACGACCTCGAGGCGGCGGCACGCAGTGCCGATCTCATTTCGACCGCCACCATCACATCGACGCCGCTCGTTCAGGGCGCCTGGCTGAAACCCGGGTGCCACGTGGACTGCGTCGGCGCGTTCCGCCCCGACATGCGGGAGACGGACGACGAGGTGGTTCGTCGCGCCCGCATCTGGGTCGATACGATGGCTGGCGGGCTCACCGAGGCAGGCGATATTGTCATGCCGCTCCAGGCAGGCGTCATTCGCGAAAGCGATATCCAAGGCGATCTCTACGGGCTCGCGCGTGGTGATGCACCGCGCCGCACGGCGGCGGATGAGATTACCATGTTCAAATCCGTCGGTGCCTCGATCGAGGATCTGGCCGCGGCCATTGCCGTCTACGAAAGCCAGTGATGCGACAGATCGGCCTGTCCGCAGGAGTGTCATGCAGCTGCTGCGGGGATCGGTCGAGTTGCGTTTCCTGTCCGCTCGGTGCACATAGCAGGAGCCCCCGCTGGGGCTGATGGCGGCGCGCCTGAAGTGACGCGTCCAGACTGGCATCGGGATGGCGGTAAAGGTCAAAATCTGCGGGCTGAAGACAGAGGCGGCGCTGGTGACAGCGCTCGAGGCCGGGGCTGACTACGTGGGCTTCGTCTTCTATCCGCCGAGCCCGCGCAGCCTCGATTTGCACGAGGCTGGCCATCTGGCAAAGCTCGCACGAAGTCGCGCAAAGACGGTGGCCTTGGTGGTGGACGCCGGCGACGCGCTTCTCGATGACATCTTGCGGGAAGTCGATCCCGATCTGATCCAGCTCCATGGGAACGAGTCGCCAGACCGTGTGGCCGCCATCCGTAACAGATGCGGGCGCCCCGTGATGAAGGCGATCAAGGTCGAAACGCGCGCCGATGCCGAATCCGCATTCCAGTATCGTGGCGCGGCGGACCTGTTCCTGTTCGACGCCAAGCCGCCGCGCGATAGGGCAGGCGTCCTTCCTGGCGGCAACGGCGTCGCCTTCGACTGGCGCGCACTCGACAGCGTGAGAGGCAAGCTTCGCTTCATGCTGTCGGGTGGGCTCGATCCGGAGAACGTGGCGGCAGCGATCGGGCTGACCACGCCCGAAGCCGTGGACGTTTCCTCGGGTGTCGAGGTGCGCCCAGGCGAAAAGGATTTGCAACTGATCAAGCGGTTCGTGGCGGCGGCCAAGGCTGCGCCCGTGAATGAGACGGCGGATTACGCCGGGATGAGGAGCGAAAGAGCATGAGTGGCGAGGTCAGGACGGCTTCCGTCTCGGAGCCCAACAGCTTTCGCATGGGCCCGGACGAGCACGGCTTCTTCGGGCTGTTCGGGGGCCGGTTCGTCGCCGAGACGCTGATGCCGCTGATCCTGGAGCTCGAGCAGGCCTACACGCAAGCAAAGAACGACCCGGAGTTCCAGGCGGAGCTGAAAAGCCTCAACACGCATTATGCGGGGCGCCCATCGCCGCTCTATCACGCCGAACGACTGACGCAGCATCTGCGAGAGGCCGCGGCCGCGAACGGGCAAACGGGCGGCGCGAAGATCTACTTCAAGCGCGACGAGCTCAATCACACGGGCAGCCACAAGATCAACAACTGCCTCGGCCAGATCCTGCTGGCGCGGCGGATGGGCAAGACGCGGATCATCGCCGAAACGGGGGCTGGCCAGCACGGCGTCGCCGTTGCGACGGTGTGTGCACGATACGGGCTCCCATGCGAAATCTTCATGGGCGCAACCGACGTCGAGCGCCAGAAGCCCAACGTGTTCCGTATGAAACTGCTGGGCGCCAAGGTGAATGCCGTGACCGCCGGTGCCGGCACGCTCAAGGACGCCATGAACGAGGCGCTGCGCGACTGGGTGACCAACGTCCGGGACACCTATTACATCATCGGCACTGCGGCCGGCCCGCATCCCTATCCGGCCATGGTGCGCGACTTCCAGTCGGTGATCGGGCAGGAGGTCCGCCAGCAGATGATGGAGGCCGAGGGCCGGCTGCCGGATACCCTCGTCGCCTGTATCGGCGGCGGCTCCAATGCCATCGGCCTGTTCCATCCGTTCCTCGACGACAAGGGCGTGAAGATCTACGGCGTGGAGGCCGGCGGGCATGGCCTCGACGTAGAGGATGGCCATTGCGCCTCGATGACCGGCGGCAAGCCCGGCGTACTGCACGGAAACCGCACCTACCTGCTGCAGAATGAGGATGGGCAGATCCTGGAGGGGCACTCGATCTCGGCCGGCCTCGACTATCCAGGTGTCGGGCCGGAGCACTCGTGGCTCAAGGATACAGGCCGTGTCACTTACGTGCCGGTGACCGACAGGGAGGCGCTGGAGGCCTTTCAGCTCTGCACGCGGCTCGAAGGCATCATACCGGCGCTGGAGCCGTCGCATGCGCTCGCCCACGTCTGCAAGCTCGCCCCAACACTGCCGCAAAGTGATCTTCTGGTCATGAACATGTGCGGACGCGGCGACAAGGACATCTTCGCAGTGGCCGAGCATCTCGGCATGAAGATGTGATGTATTGGGGCGGGGATACTTCGAAATGACTGCAGAAACGCGGATCGATCGCCGCTTCGCCGCGCTGAAGCGCGAGGGCCGGGGGGCACTTGTGACGTTCATCACGGCCGGTGACCCTGACTACGACACGTGCGCAGAGCTGCTCGCGGGCCTGCCGGCAGCCGGCGCCGATGTCATCGAGCTCGGCATGCCGTTCTCCGATCCCATGGCCGATGGCCCGGCCATCCAGGTCTCCTCTCAGCGGGCGCTAAAGGCTGGCCAGACCATGCGCAAGACGCTCGAGCTGGTGGCCGGTTTCCGGAAGCAGGACCAGGACACGCCCATCGTCCTGATGGGGTATTACAACCCGATCTACGTCTATCCCACCGAGGCATTCCTCGACGACGCCAAGGCCGCCGGTGTCGATGGGCTGATCATCGTCGATGTGCCGCCCGAGGCCGACGACGAGATCTGTCTGCCGGCCGTTGCGCGCGGCTTGAACTTCATCCGGCTGGCCACACCGACCACCGATTCGAAGCGGCTGCCTGCCGTACTCGCCAATTCGAGCGGTTTCGTCTATTATGTCTCGATAACCGGAATCACCGGCACGGCGGCGCCGGAGGTCGAGGCGGTACACGCCCAGGTCGGCAGGATCAGACAAGCCACCACACTTCCGGTAGTCGTCGGCTTCGGCGTCAAGACCCCCGAGCAGGCCAGTGCCATTGCGGCGGGTGCCGACGGTGTTGTGGTCGGTTCGGCTTTGGTCAACGCTATCGAGCGGAGTCTCGGGCCGGACGGCAAGGCGACTGGTAACACCGTTCCTGCTGTCCTAGATCTGGTGAAAAGCTTGGCCGGCGGATTGCGGACGACCGACAGCCGGACCACGGTGGCAGGCTAGGTCCGCGCAATCCAGAACAGGCGGGGAAGAGATCGCTGAGGGCGTATCGTTTAGGTATTCGGGGTGTGAGGAGCGCTCGAGCGTGAACTGGATCAACAACGTCGTGCGTCCGAAGATCCGCAGCTTCCTGACGACGAAGCGCGAGGTCCCGGACAATCTCTGGGTGAAATGCCCGGAAAGCGGCCAGATGGTCTTCTATAAGGACCTCGAGGCCAACCAGTTCGTCGTGCCCGGGTCGAACTATCACTTTCGCATGGCGGCGGACGTTCGCCTCAAGTACCTGTTCGATGACGGCGAATACACTAGGTATCCCGTCCCCGGCGTTCCCCTGGACCCCCTGAAGTTCCGCGACGGCCGGCGTTACACGGACCGGTTGAAGGACGCCAAGGGGGAAACGCAGCTCGACGACGCTGTTCTGGTGGGCGAAGGCACGCTCGACGGCCAGGAGGTGGTCGCGGCGGCGCAGGATTTCCGCTTCATGGGCGGATCACTCGGCATGGCGGCCGGTGAGGCCGTCATTGCGGGCATGCTGCGCGCGGTCGAGAAGAAGGCGCCGTTCATCCTCTTCGCGGCCTCGGGCGGCGCGCGCATGCAGGAGGGTATTCTGTCGCTCATGCAGATGCCGCGCACGACGATTGCCGTGCAGCGGCTGCGCGAGGCGGGACTGCCTTACATCGTCGTGCTCACCGATCCGACTACGGGCGGCGTTACAGCGTCCTACGCCATGCTCGGCGACATCCACATCGCGGAGCCCGGTGCGCTGATCTGCTTTGCCGGGCCGCGCGTTATTCAGCAGACGATCAGGGAGCAGCTTCCGGAGGGCTTCCAGCGGGCCGAGTATCTCTTGGCTCACGGCATGATCGACATGGTCGTGCACCGGCATCAGCTGCGCGAAACGCTTTCGCGCATCTGCTGTCTGCTCATGGCCAACAAGGCTGTGCTCGAGAAAGAGGAGCCGAAAGGCCTCAATGGCCATGCCTACATGAAAGGCACGCCGGTCGACGACTCGATTATCAATGCTGAGGCCAAGGCTGACGGCGATCCAGTGATCGAGGCCGAACCGGTTGCCGATGACGAACGGTTCGATCCCTCGAAGCTGGAGAAGCGGGAGAAGGGAAAGCGGGAGGGTGAGACCGGTACGTCCCGCTCCCGTCCCGAAGACGGCGCCCACAGTTCCTGACCGGCGACAGTTGACTGAACGACCCATTTTCGCCGCTCGGCCAGGGCCGACGCGGTATGCGGAGCATTTATGCCGACTAGCGACCAGATCCTTGCCGAGATGAAGCAGCTGCACCCGCAGCTCATCGACCTGTCGCTCGGGCGGATCGAGCGCCTGTTGGCGAAGCTCGGTAATCCGCAGGACAGGTTGCCGCCGGTGATCCATATCGCCGGGACGAACGGCAAGGGCTCGACGACCGCTTTTGTCAAGGCCATGCTCGAGGCCGCAGGCAAGCGGGTGCACGTCTATACGTCACCACATCTGGTGCGCTTTCACGAGCGGATCGCTCTTGCCGGGTCCGATGGCCGTGCGCGCCCCATCGGCGAAACGGAGCTGGCCGAGCTGCTGACGCGCGTCTCGGACGTCAATGCGGGCGAAGCCATCACGTTCTTCGAGATCACGACGTCAGCGGCGTTCCTGGCCTTTGCCGAGGTCCCCGCTGATGCC
>JAWLCO010000102.1:0-14368 GCA_041687075.1 Hyphomicrobiaceae bacterium
GCGGAGCCGGGGCTCAGACATCTCCCCCGTGGCTCCACCCCACCCCCGCGGCTCTGCGGCTCTGCCGCGCCGCCCTCCCCGTCAAGGGGAGGGCCCAAGGAACATGACCGCCGGGCACCCATCATCTCCCCTCCCCCTTGCGGGGAGGGGGCGGGGGTGGGGGTGCCGGGGCTCAGACATCTCATCCGTGGCTCCACCCCACCCGCGCGGCTCTGCCGCGCCGCCCTCCCCGTCAAGGGGAGGGCTTGAGACGACGCGTCGGGGTTGGCGGGTAGGTCATAGGGATGACAGGTGTTGTGATGAGGGTGTTCAGAAGCGGTTCTCCCCTGTGGAACCCCTCGTGCAGTCACCCGTTGCGCGGGACAGCGTCTTCGGAAGGAGAACAGACCCATGGTCGCGCGCGCAGGAGAGAAGGCCCGCGAGACGGGTGATTTTCGCTGCGAGAACTGCCATGCGCAGGTGCATGTCCAGCGGGGGCAGACCATCCCGCAATGCCCGAACTGCGGAAACAATACGTTCGATACGCGCCTGCACGAGCCCTGAGCAAAGCGGGCGCAGTTATGCCTCGGGGAAGTACTGGTAAAGCCATGTCTCCGTGAGCGGCTGGTCGCTCTTCCGGAGGTAGACTCTCATGTCGACCGGATCGCTGCCGTTCACGTTGACGTCGAATAGCGCCCGCCACCGCGCGTGCTGCCCCACGACCGGGTGGCAGTACGCATTGCTGACCGTGCCGCGCGACAGCGTGACGACGACGTCGACGCCGTCCTGGCGGCCGAAATCTGCCAGCACCGGACCCTGCCAGTCGATCACGAACTTGCGCACGCCTTCGGGCCGCTTCTGCCCGGGCCTGCCGCCCATGCCGGTCCAGTTGGCGACCGCGCGGGCCAGCGTTTCGGGGAACGGAATGTCGTCCAGCCAGGTGAGGCGATAGCGATACTGACGGTGCTCGCCCGCGCGGAAGGGCTCGTCGGGGCACCAGTAGACGGCGATGTTGTCGTGAATTTCGTCGTCTGTCGGGATCTCCAGCAGGTGCACCGCGCCCGGTCCCCACGAGCCGACCGGTTCCACCCACACCGACGAGCGGCGCTCGTAGAAAACGCCGTCATCAAGGTAATGCCCGAAGTTTCGATCCCGCTGCAGCAGGCCGAAGCCGCGGGGATCGCGGTCAATGAAGGTGTTCGTCGTCACCCGCGGAGGGTTGTTGAGCGGACGCCAGATGCGCTCGCCGGCGCCGGTCCACAACGCCAGGCCGTCCGAGTCATGGATCTCTGGACGCCAGTCCGTCGCCTGCCTGCGGTTCTGCTCGCCGTACCAGAACATGCTGGAGAACGGTGCGATCCCGAGCCGGTCGATGTCCTTGCGCGCAAATAGCTCGCACTCGATGTCCATCGGGATGCGATGTGCGCCCCGGTCGTCCGTCAGCCGCTCGCACCGGATGCGGTAGGCGCCCGCCACGCTCGGCGACTCGAGCAGTGCATAGACGATCAGCTGTTCGCCGTGAGCCTCCAGCCAGAAGTGGCTGAAGCGCGGGAATTCCTCGGGCGTCGGCAGGCCGGTGTCGATGGCGAGACCGCGGGCCGACAGGCCGTACTGGTCAAACGGCCCTGACGTCCGGAAGTAGGAGGCGCCGAGGAAGGACAGCCAATCGCTCTCCAGATTCGGAGCCATGATGCGAAAACCGGCGAACCCGGCATTCTCGGGCAATTGCCGGGCGGGGTGATCGGCCGGGCTTTCGAACAGCTCCGTGCTGTAGAGCACCTCGCGCGCCATGTCCCCCTCGATGAGCGAGACCCGCACCGGCTCCCGGAAATAGTGGCCGAGGTGAAAGAGCTGAACCGGCAGGCGATTCTCTCGATCGAGCCTGAGGCTCGCCGCCTTGCGGAAGCGGAGCTGCTGGAAGGCGTCGTAGTCGATCTTCTCGAGGATATCCGGGCGGATGATTTCCGGCGCTTGATAGGGCGCAGCTGCGATTTTCTGCGCGGTCGCTTTCAACAGATCGAACGAAAATGGCTCAGGCTGCCCCAGGTGCGGGCTCGCGCCGGAAACGGCTTGCGGCCAGGCGGGCTGGCCCAGAACGGCCGCCGAAACGAGACTCCCGCCTCCCAGCAGCATCTGCCGGCGGCTCATCATCCATCTGATCTCGTTTCCGTAACGGCTCATGACTTCGACCTGCTCGTGGTTCGGTCCAATGTGAAATGGCGCGGTGCAGTCCTAGTGGTCTGCTTGCGGCAGCCGTGTGGCAGACGCCGGTCACAACTGTCGCGCCTCTCTGACTTCGATCAATGTAGGTCTCGTTTCGCCAGGGCGCCTGCGCGGGCACGCCGCTCAGCGGGCCGGTTCAGGCCGGCACGGATCACGACGGGTTGGCGGCTGTCGGCGATGCCCCGCAAGAGGTAAAGTCCGCTTCTGTCCGCTCTCCAACGTGGGCTATCCTGACTGCGCAGATCTTAACTCGGCTGCCTGGGGTGTGGAACCGCTCCCGGCAGCGCTCTTATTGTTGAGGGGAAGGAATGGCGGGCGTTCTCATTGTGACAGGCGGCAGCCGGGGTATCGGTGCTGCGACGGCAAGGCTGGGAGCAGCGCGCGGCTACCAGGTCGCCGTCAACTACAATAGCAACCCGGCCCGCGCCGAAGCCGTGGTCAAGGAGATCGAAGAGGCCGGCGGGCGCGCCATCGCCATCCAGGCGGACGTCAGCCGCGAGGCGGATGTCGTCCGGCTGTTCGAGACCGTCGACCGGGAGCTTGGCCGTGTCACCGCCCTCTTCAACAACGCCGGCATCGTCCACGTCATGAAACCGCTTACCGAGATGGGAACGGCCGATCTCGAAGAGATGTGGCGCGTCAACATCACGAGCCAGTTCCTCTGTGCGCGGGAGGCAGCCAAGCGCATGTCGACCAGATTTGGCGGCCCGGGCGGAGCGATCGTCAACATGTCCTCGGCCGCGGCCCGGCTCGGCGGAGCCAATGGATCGCTCGCCTATGCCGCCTCCAAGGGCGCCATCGACACCTTCACCACCGGGCTCGCGCTCGAGCTTGCACCCCAGGGTATCCGCGTCACCGCCGTCCGCCCCGGGTTGATCGAAACCACAATCCACGACGACATGGGCGACCCGGAACGGCTGGCGAAGCTCGGACCGACCGTGCCGCTGGGCCGCACGGGCCGCGCTGAAGAAGTTGCCGAGGGGGTGCTGTGGCTCCTCTCCCCGCAAGCCTCCTACGTCACCAACACCATCCTCGACATCGGCGGCGGCCGCTGACGAGCTGAACTCCGTGCCGGGACCTTTTCCGTAGCACCCGCGTTTCTGAGCAGGAGACATAAACCGGTATGCAGGGCGCCAAGGCCCTGCCCCAGCAGCTCCGTTCCGGAAGCGGCCCATGACTCGGACCAGAACCTGGGTAAAGCGCTCGCTGATCGGCGCAGGTCTCGTTCTGGCCGCAGCCGGCGCTGTCGCCGCAGCCGTGGCCATCGGCACCGTCCCACCACTGACGGGCACGCTCGCCATCCGCGGCCTCACCAAGCCGGTCTCCATCGTGCGCGATCGCCATGCGGTGCCGCACATAACCGGGGCGACCGTGGCGGACCTCTATCGCGGCCTCGGCTTCGCGCATGCACAGGACCGGCTCTGGCAGATGGAGCTGATGCGCCGCGCCGGACAAGGCCGCCTCTCGGAGATATTCGGCGAGCGCACGCTGGAGGCTGACATTTTCCTGCGCACTCTCGACCTTGCCGGGCACGCAGAGCGCAGCTTCGGCCAGTTTCCCGGCGAGGCACAGGAGCTGCTCACGGCTTACGCGGAGGGTGTCAACGCTTTCATCGAGCGGCCAACGGGGCTGCTGGAACAGCGCCTGCCGCCGGAGTTCCTGTTGCTCCGCCATCGGCCGGAGCCGTGGCAGCCTGCCGACAGCGTTGGCCTGGTCAAGATGATGGCGTTGCACCTCAGCATGAATCTCGGCGCCGAGATCCAGCGGCTGACGCTTGCCGCCCAAGGCCTGTCGCCGGCTGAAATCGACGACGTGATGCCGCTCAACGACGGCGAGCGGGCCCCGCCGCTGCCGGACCTTTCAACGCTTTACCCCTTGCGCAGCCTGCAGACCGCGACCCCGCGCGCGCAGACGGCCGCGCTCGACATGGTCTTCGGGGCCGGCGCCTCGAACAGTTGGGTGGTGGCTGGTTCACGGACCGTCTCGGGAAAACCGCTGCTCGCCAACGACCCGCATTTGCGGCTCTCTGCGCCGTCGATCTGGTACCTCGCCCACCTCGCTCTCGACGATCCCGTGCGCGGCGAGGTCAACATCGTTGGCGCGAGCCTGCCGGGCACGCCCGTCATCGTGCTCGGACGCGGCGACACGTTGGCGTGGGGCTTCACCAATACCGAAGCCGACGTGCAGGACCTGTTCATCGAGAAGATGAACCCGGACAATCCGGAGGAGTATCTTACGCCGACCGGCTGGCAACGGTTCGGCACGGACGTGATGGAGATCCGCGTTCGAGGCAGCGAAACGCGCCTTATCGAGCGGCGCCGAACCCGGCACGGTCCGGTGCTGCCGGCGAGCTTCCGCAATCTCGGTCGCATCCTGGAGCCGGGACATGTTGCCGCCCTGCAGTGGACGGCATTGTCGGATGACGACACGACCATCCTCGCGGGGCTGCTCGACGCGAACATCAGGACGGTCGCGGATTACATCGAGCGCTCCCGGTCGTACGTGGTGCCCATGCAGAACATGGTCGTCGCCGACTCGGAGGGCCGCATCGCGATGATCGCGCCCGCCCGGCTGCCGGTGCGCCATCCCGAGAACAAGGTGGCCGGCCGCGCGCCCGTGCCCGGCTGGGAGCAGATCTACGACTGGCAGGGTTTCGTCCCGTTCGAGGAGATGCCGCGTAGCATCGACCCGCCGCAGGGCGGCATCGGAACGGCCAACGCTCGCATCGTGGACGACGCCTATCCGCACCTCATCACTCATGATTGGGAAGCGGACTATCGCCACCGGCGCATCGATAATCTCATCAATGGTCACACTGGGCATGATCTCGACACGATGCGGGCGGCACAGCTCGATGTCTTCTCACCGGCCTTCGCCGAGCTGGCGCCATTGATGATCGCAGCAACGCGGCCGGCCGTATCGTCCGCAGAGGAACACGGCGTGCTCGATCGCCTCAGCCGCTGGGATGCGTCCATGCGGGCAGATGCCGTCGAGCCGCTGTTGTTCGTTGCCTGGCTGAGGGAAGCTGTCCGCGACGTCTTCGCCGACGATTTCGGCCCGGCCTTCGACCAGTTTTTTCATCCGCGCGCGAAGTCGATGATGCGCCTGCTCCAGGGAGAAACGAGCCGCGACTGGTGCGATTCCAGCAGGACGGCAACGCGCGAAGACTGTGGTGCAATTCTCGCCGCCGCCCTCGAACGGGCCATGCAGGGGCTCGAAGCCGAGTTCGGCCGGGACCGCACGCGCTGGTCCTGGGGCGGGGCCCACGTTGCCGTGGGCGAGCATCAGGTGTTCGGAGAATTGCCGTTCATCGGCCGGTTTTTCCAGATCGGGATCGCTTCACCCGGCGGACCTTACACCCTCAATCGCGGTGTCATGGAGTTCAACCGCAACTCGCCCTTTGCCAATCGCCACGCCTCGACGTTCCGGGCGATCTACGATCTTGCGGACCTCGAAAGTTCGCTTTTCATGCAGCCAACCGGGCAGTCCGGCAATCCGTTTTCACGCTACTACCGGACCTTTGAGAAAAGTTGGAGCGAAGGCGAATACATCGAGATCCCGACGGACCGCGCCACGATCGAGCGCAGCGCGATCGGAACCTGGCAGCTCACGCCGCCATAGCGAGGTGCTGATAAGCGCGCAAAAAGCACCTCAAACGGGCGACGGCGTCCGCAGCGTTTTCGTCGCGAACATAATGAGAAACAGAATTGCCCCCGCCATAAGGAGCAGCGAACCAACGATCGCCAGAAGCGGCTGCGCATGGTAATGCGCAAGTGGCAAGCCGATGAGAAAAATCGGTGCTCCGATAATAGTCGTAAAAAGCTGCGCACTCGACAGGCTCGATTCTCGCAAGCCCGGCCACAGCCGATGAACAAGCCCGAACAGGCCATGCGCCACGAACCCGACGAGGTTGATATGCGCGTGGAGGTGAGCGTAGGTAAAGTCCTCCGCAATACCCATCCCGATTCCCAATCCCATTCCGGTAACGAGATATGTGAATGCGGCAATCAGATAAATAGATTCAATATTGTCTTTCACGATATCCCTCCCGAATGAAACCCGCGTGAACGGCGGCGGACAATCTGCTTCCGCCGTTCCGATGTCAACTGGTTTGATCGAGCACGACGAAAGCCCGTGTGGATTCCGGAGCACCGCGCCGCAGACCATCGCCTGAATGGTTGTTGCCCGGCTGCGACAGAGACACCAGCCATCAACAGGCCTCTCCAGAATGCGGTTGCCAGACTGTGCAAGATGGCCTTGGTCGGATCATGATCGATGTCGACCATGCGTCATGGGGAGGTCCATTCATGCGGAGACGCATTATCGGAATCATGATTGCCGCGATCGTGTTGGCGATCGGCGGCGAGGCGCGCGCGGTGGCCACATCCGGAGGCAACGGAAACGCCGATGCGCAGACTCCGTCGAGTGTGCGCGCCGACCGCTGGCCGAAAACGATCGACGAGTTTCTGGCCGGAAACTACGTGGAACGCGCCGATGTCGTGCTGACGCGCCGCGAGTGGGACCCGACCTCGTATCTGATCCGCTGGGCCACGAAGTCCCCGTTCTCTCATTCGGCACTGATCTTCACCAGCCCCATGCACGAGCCCGGTTACGACAGCACGTTCGTCATCGAGGCAACGACCGACGGTGTCGATCTCAGCAACTTCCGCGACTACCTCGAGGACAAGAGCGCCATGGTGGCGATCAAGCGCCTCAGGCGGGACTGGTTCGACGCGGACAAGCAGAGCCGCGTGCGCGGGCTGCTGCTCGAAAACATCAAAGCCGATTATAACTACTGGGCGATCGTCAGAATTGCGCGCGATCTCTGGTTCGGCATTCAGAACACCATCGAGGGACAGGAGGAGACCGTCGAGTCCTTCCGTGACAGCGAGTGGACCCCACCGAACTCTTACATCTGTTCCGGCCTGGTGCAGGTCGGCTTCGTCGAGGCGATTTCGGAGTACGTCCTGCGCCGGCAGCTTCCGCCCTGGGCACTGAACGAGGTGGTGTTCAATCCCGCCGCCGCCAGCCGCCTCCCGCCCCCTGAGGCCTGGCAGGAGGCGCCCCCGTCACTGATCGACGATGTGGTTCCCCAATTCCGGGCCCAGCTCGCGACCGAGCTCGAAGCCGTGACACCGGAGGATCTCGCCAGGAGCGAAAAGCTCGAGTGGCTGTATTTCGTCCGTGACGGCAAGGTGCACAAGGTCAGCTCCTACGATCAGGTGCTGGAGCTGATGAAATAGTCACCCCCAGTGAGGTCTGAGCCTGCACCTGAGTGACCGATTTCAGCGCAGCGCGGGATAGCGCCAGAAGGCGCCATTGCCGGTGGTCACGCGCTCCAGGATCGGAATCCGCTTTTCGGGAGGCCGTTCGCCCGTCTGTATCAGGAGCTGTATGTCGTTCAGCAGCTCCGTTTTCTCCGCATAGCCGGAGTGGTTCAGCGAGAACATGTCGGTGTTGATGGCTGTCACGTCGATGGTATCGACACCGGGCACGACAATGGGGCCTTCGGCCGGGACATCGCCGGCCCGCGGCACGCCGCCCCAGAACTGGCGCGAGGCGGTGAGCGCCCGGTCATTGGCTGCCGCGAACAATGTGACGCCCGCACTGATGCCCTGGATCTCCCGCGCCAGGAATTCGAACGAGTCACGATCCACATCCGGCGCCGCCAGGATCACCTGTGAAATGCGGACGCCTTCGGGTGCCGACCGGCGCAGGTCGCGCAGCACCGGAAGCAGCAGCTGATTGCCCATGCTGTGCGCAATGACGCTGACCGACGTGGCGCCCGTATCCTTCACGACGAGTTCCAGGAACTCCCGGAAGTACGGCTCTGCCGCACCGGCGCTCTCCCGGTCGTAGCTGTAGTCCTGCACACCGAACGCGCCCTTCGAGGGCCAGCTATAGAGAAATGGCGCGCCATCGAACTTCAGGTCATAGGCCATCTGCGCCGTGCGGAAGACGGCGAACTCGAAGCTGGTATTGAAGCCGTGAACGAACACAAGGGCATGGTTCTCATATGCCTGGGATTCGCTGAGCCGCTTGCGAACGAGCTCGACGAACTCGGTTCTGCCGACTTCGCGGATGTCCTTGATCGTGAAATGCTTCTTGGGGTCCTCCTGCTCCTGCCAGATGACGATGCTGGTGAACGGGATGTGATACACCCAGGGCCGCTCGACTTCCGGCACCTGATGCGACCTGGGAACCGTCACCAGCACGTGCCCAAGCTGCAGGCGCTTGCCGCGCTCGGCGCCGTAATCGATCTTTTGAGCCTCCGCGTGCCTGGCGCGGTCTGTGCCATAGAACACGGGCACGACATCCCAATCGGCGTCCGCTGGCGGCGGGGTAGCGTCCTCAGATGAAAAACTTTTGGTGCTGCGCGATCGGGGCGCACCGATCCTGGGGCCGCCGGACGTGGACGGGCCAGATTCCGGCGCGACGGCTTGTTCCGACGGCTGCGCTCCGGCCGGCGCGCGCGAGGCTCGCTTTCGCGGACCGGCGGCCGGTCGTTCCGCACGCTCGGAGACCTCCGCCTCGGCCTCCCGCTCGATACCGGCCTGGGGCGCCATCTTCCGTTCCTGCGAGGCCATCTGGGCCCCCAGATAGAGCCCGAAAGCCAAGGGCAGGAACATCATCAGCGCAAGGGCTGTGCGAACGACGACCCGCGTCAGCAGGGATTTTCGTCGCGTCAGCCACCAGGCAACGGCATAGAGGAGCAGCGCGAGGCAGGCGAGCAGCGCATAAACGGCGGCTGGCGTGAGTTCCATGGTCCTGCTCCCCCTCGCACGGCTGAGAATTGGGTGGTGCACTGTAGGAGTGCGCCCAGCGAGCCGCAACACATCTCGATGATCAGATCCCTGCGCATTCTCACGCCATCGTGGCAGCGGTTTGGCGGCGCGCAAGATGAGTCGAGGGGGTTGCCTATCGACGCCTTCGCGGCCAAGGTCGCGTCCGCATCGGGAGCGGAGCATGACGAGCAGACCAAAGCGCGCGCCGTTGAGCCTTGCCGACCTCGCCGACGGCATCCGCCGCGGCGACCGGGCGGTGCTGGCGCGTGCGATCACTCTCGTCGAAAGCACCAGGCCGGACGATCAGAAGCTTGCCCAGGATCTGCTGCAGGAGTTGTTGCCCGAAAGCGGTGGTGCCTGGCGCATTGGCGTCACGGGCGTCCCCGGGGTCGGCAAGTCCACCACCATCGATCAGCTCGGCATGAACCTGATCGCCGCCGGGCACAGGATCGCGGTGCTCGCAGTCGATCCGACCTCGCGGCGCTCCGGCGGCTCCATTCTCGGCGACAAGACCCGCATGGCCCGCCTTGCCGTGAGCCCGGACGCGTTCATCCGCCCCTCGCCGTCGGCCGGCACCCTCGGCGGGGTTACGCGGCGCACGCGTGAGACGATGCTGCTGGTGGAGGCCGCAGGCTTCGACGTGGTGATCGTCGAGACAGTGGGCGTCGGCCAGTCGGAAATTGCCGTTGCCGATATGGTCGACTTCTTCCTCGTGCTGATGCTGGCTGGTGGCGGGGATGAGCTGCAGGGCATCAAGAAGGGCGTGATCGAGATCGCCGACATGCTCGTCATCAACAAGGCGGATGGCGACAACGTCCGGCGGGCGAAGCGGACCGCGGCCGACTACCAGGCCGCCTTCAACATTCTGACGCCGCAGTCAGCCAGCTGGACGCCCCCTGTGCTCGTGGCCTCTGCGGTCGAGAACCGGGGCCTCGACGAGGTCTGGGCAAAAATCACCGAGCACCGCAACCGGATGACGGCAACCGGCGAGCTTCAGGCGAAACGTCAGGCCCAGGCCGTCAAGTGGATGCGCGACATGTTGCAGGAACGGCTTTTGGCAGAGCTGAAGTCCCGCGACAAAGCGGAACAGCGGATTGCGGCGCTGGAGGACGAGGTTCGGCAGGGGAAGATGACGGCGCCGCGAGCTGTGGAGGAGGCGCTTGCGATTCTCGCAAGGTGACCAGTCCGCCAGGACTGGCCACCTCGGACGTATCTCCCTTTAGTTGCTGTCGCTCTGGTCCTGCTGCTGCCCGGACTGGAAGCCGCTCAGGCCTTGTGAGCCACTCTGCTGGCCTTGCAGCCCGCCGCTCTGCTGGCCGGTCTGGCCCGACCTTTCGAACTGCTGCTGGCCACGCATTCCCTGCTGCTGCCCCATGCCGGACTGCTGCTCGCCAATCCCGAGATACTGGCCCTGCTGCTGTCCGATCTGCACGCCAAGGGCGGCAAGGGTCGAGAAGTTGAGGTTGCCCGTCTGGCTCAGCCCGCGCTGCTGCTGGAACTGCTCCAGCGCCTGTTCGGTCTGGTCGCTCCAGCGGCCGTCGGCCTCACCCGGGTCGAACCCCATCTGTGAGAGACGCTGCTCCACCTGCCGGACCTCGTTCGGACTGGCATAGAGCTGCGCGCCTTCGCCCTGGAGCTGCTGGCTCTGGCCGAACTGCTGTTGCTGCTGCTGGCCCTGGCCGAAGCCCTGCTGGCCGCGCTGCTGCTGACCGAATTGCTGGCCACGCTGCTGCATGCCCTGGCCAAACTGGCCCCGCTGCTGCGACTGCATTGTGCTGCCACTCATGCCGGCCGTCGCCTGGCCGTCCTGACCGATCTGAACCCCAAGTGCAGACAGCGTCGCGAGGTTGATATTGCCCGTCGGGCTCAGGCCGCGCTGCTGCTGGAACTGCTCGAGCGCCTGCTCGGTCTGGCTTCCCCATTGCCCGTCCTGAGGACCAACGTCGAACCCAAGCTGAGACAGGCGCTGCTGGACCTGCATGAGCTCGCCCGGGCTCGCGTAAAGCGGCGCACCTTCGCCTTCGAGTTGCGCACGCTGGGCGAACTGCTGCTGACCGGACTGCTGGCCACGCTGCTGCTGGCCGAATTGCTGACGGCGCTGCTGTTGGCCGAACTGCTGCCCCGGCTGCTGCTGACCCTGCCAACGCTGCTGTTGTTGCCACGGCTGCTGCTGACCGAACTGCTGCTGGCTTGGCTGCTGGTACTGCTGCCAGGTGCCTTGCTGTTGCCCGGTCTGCTGTGCACTGGCCATTCCCGGCACCGTGATCAGCAGTGCCGCGGTGGCGAGCGCAGTCGTTATCGTCGTCCTATCCATGAGCATACTCCGGATCAGTATTGGCGTCCGGCGTCCCCGGGGATGGGTCCGCCTCGTTCCCCCGCTAACAGCCGAGCATTCGACGTGGTTCCCCGGCCGGAATGGCTTGGTTTTCATGCGAATCTCGGCCAGCAGCGTGAGCGTGGCGAAGCTGCTGCCGACGCGGCATCGAAGCGCTCGGGTCTCGAAAAGGCCCTTTTTGTCCGCGCTGAAACGGCTTATCTCCAGGCCATGTCCAGGCAGCGTCGAATCATTCTTCTCACCGGCTTCGGCCCCTTTCCCGGCGTGCCGGAAAACGCCTCATCCGACTTGGTTCCAGAGCTGGCAGCCGAGGCACGCAAACGCTGGCCGGACCATCACGTCGAGGCCGCCATACTGCCGACCGAGTGGCGGGCCGGGCCGGCCGCGGTTTCTGACTTGCTGGTCGAATTGAAGCCGATGGCTGCGCTGCATTTCGGCGTGTCGAGCCAGGCGCGCGGGTTTGCGATCGAATCGCGGGGCCATAATTTTGCGCGGCCGGTCACCGATGCAGCCGGCCTGCTGCCTCCGTCGGAGAAACTGTCACTCGATGGCCCCGCCCTGATCGCCGCACGCTTTCCGGCCTACCACATCGTCGAACGTCTGCGGCGGAGATCGGTGCCCGTCACTCTCTCCCGCGATGCAGGCGGCTATCTCTGCAATGCTGTGCTCTACCACTCGCTCGACCGGGCACGCCGGGCGGACTGGCCGATGAGAAGCGGTTTTATCCACCTGCCGGCAGCCTTGGGGGGGAGAGTGGGGCCGGAGTACGCCGCTGCTCATCTCGACTGGAGCCAGGCCATGGAGGGCGGTATCGAGATCATCGCCGCGACGCTGCGGCAGCCGCCAGACCGCTGAGACGCAGCCTTCAGAAACCGGCGTTCGTCAGCGCCTCGAGCCATCCTGGAGCGCAGCGAATGCGCGCCGCCGGCAGCCCGCGCCAGTTGGGTAGCGTTTCCTCTTCGGCCAAATCGCCTGCATCCGGCAGGAGCCGCGCGACGATCGCCTTCAACGCCATTTCCGAAGCGCGCTTCGTACCGTCGTCGATCTTGAGCGCAAATCCCAGCCCGCGCGCCGGGACGGCACCGCAGTAGACCCCTTCCGCTCCGGTCTTCAGGAACAGCGCGCCCGGCAGACGGGTCATCAGAACCGTATCCAGCCGCCCCGGTCCGGCTACCAGCTCGGGCTCGGCCCAGCAGGACTGCAGGATCCGCGCCGCCGCATCGCGCCGCTTCCCATCGAGCCCCTCGCCTGTAACCAGCCGGGCAAAGGCGCGCGCCAGATTTGCAAGCGGGATCGCCCAGTTGGGCGCCGAGCAGCCATCGATGCCGATCCGGTCGGTGCCGAGCGGAGCCCCCGTCAGATCCGAAAGTGCGTCGGCGATGCGCACCTGCACCGGGTGGTCCGGCCGCCAGTAATCGGCAACCGGCTCTCCCAAGTGCACGGCCGTCGTCAGCATGCCCGCGTGCTTGCCCGAGCAGTTGTTGTGCAATGGAGAGAGCGGCTGGCCTTGGCGGATCAGGTTCCGGGCAGCGGCTGGCGATAGCGGCTCATGTGCTCCGCAGGCCAGCGATGATGCATCGAGGCCCGCCCTGGCCAGCATGCCTGCAGCCACCGTGACGTGCCGCTCCGTGCCGCTGTGGGACGCGCAGGCGAGTGCGATCTCGGCAGCGCCGTAGCCAAAGCGGTCAGCGGCCCCCGTTTCTATGAGCGGCAAACACTGGATCGCCTTGATGGCCGAACGCGGGAATACCGGGCGGTGTACCTCTCCGCTCGCAAAGGCCAAGCGGCCATCGGGACCGGCAATGGCGATCGAGCCGCGGTGGCAGCTTTCGCAACGCTCGCCGCGCAGCATCTCGATCAGAACAGGGTTTGCCATCACGTCCTCCGCCACTCGCGCAACGGTGTGTTTCGCGCCGTGCCGCGTTTCCTGCCTACTGATAATCCGCTCCGATGAAACGGGATCTCGCTCATGTACAAGCTCATCAGCCGCCCCGGATGGGGCTCCACCATGGTCGAGGCACAGCTTGCCTGGTACGGGCTCGACTACATCGTCGAGGACGTCGAAGATCTGTTCAAGTCCGCCGAGGCCCGGGACAGGCTGCAGCCGCTCAATCCGCTCGCCCAATTGCCGACTCTCATTCTGCCCGGCGGCGAGGTGATGACGGAGAGTGCGGCGATCACGCTTTATCTCGCCGATGTCGCAAGAAGCAACGCGCTGGTTCCCTCCCCCGGCGAACAGACACGGCCGCGCTTCCTGCGCTGGCTCGTGTTCATCGTCGCGAACATCTACCCGACATTCACATTCGCCGATGAGCCGGGGCGCTTCGTGCCCGGCGAGGAGGCGCAGAAAGGCTTCCGGGAGAATGTGGACGCTTATGCCCGGCGACTCTGGGGCATTCTCGAAAGCGAGGCTGGACAGCCGTGGTTCCTTGGGCAGCGCCAGTCGGCCCTCGACATCTATGTCGCCGCCATGACGCGCTGGCGACCGGGACGGGCGTGGTTCGCGGTGAATACTCCTCGCCTCCATGCGGTCGCGACTGCCGTCGAGGCACTGCCGCAGATTCAGCCCGTCTGGAAGCGGAATTTCCCTGCCTGATCCTGGTGGGGTTCTGGAACGCGGGCCGGTCGAAGCAGCGTTCTGCCATCAGGCAAGCCGCCGAACGACGAGGAGGCACCTGATGAGCATCCCAGTCCGCAGCGCGCGGACCCGCAAGGCGGAAGGCCTTTCCGGCTTGCCGCTCCCGCCGGACCTGCTGCCCATGGAAGCGAAGCTTGTCGATCGCTTGCCGTCGGGTGATGGCTGGCAGTTCGAGCCGAAGTGGGATGGCTTCCGCTGCCTTGCCCTGCGGAACGGCGCCGAGATCGCGCTGCGCTCGAAATCGGGCCGCGACCTCGCCCGCTTCTTTCCGGAGGTGAAAGCGATGCTGCAGGGACTGCCGGAACACCGGTTCGCGATCGATGGCGAGATCGCGATTGCTCAGAATGGGACGCTGTCGTTCGACGCGCTGCAATTGCGCCTGCATCCCGCCGAAAGCCGGATCAAGCG
>JAWLCO010000103.1:0-14079 GCA_041687075.1 Hyphomicrobiaceae bacterium
TTCGCGCAGGCGCTGAGAGCCATCGGCGAGCCGATCCACGGCCGCACGGCCTCCGAAATTTCCATGGCCGACCTCCTGGGTCAGCTGTTTGCCTACACCGAGGTCTTCGACATGCAGACCCGGCCGGAGCTGATCCTGCTGCAGAAGAGCATGGTCATCGTCGAAGGCGTTGCCCGCAGCCTCGATCCCAACCTCAATCTGTGGACCGCGGCCGAGCCCGTCGCACGCGAATGGGTCGAGGCGAATTACGGCGTCTCAGGCCGCCTGCGCGAAGCCGGCGAGGGCGCCGAAGTCCTGGGCAAGATTTTCTCTGATCTGCCCGGCCTTCTGGAACGAGCCGAGCAGGGCGTTGCCGCTTTCGCCGAGATGGGCAGGAACGGCCTCCGGCTCGATGCCGAAACTGTCGAGCGCATTGGCGCTGCCGAAGCGCGCCAAACCCGCTGGGGCCGTGCCGCGCTGTGGGTTGGCGCGTTGAGTCTGCTCGCGATGGCTCTGGCGCTGGTGGCCGGATAACGTACTCGCCCGCTGCCTGCCCCCGCCGTCATCCCGGCGCTCGTCGCCGGGTTCCACTCCGCCACTTGCTGCGGTGCCCAAGGGGCTGGGGAGCGCGGGCCAGCTCTGATGCATCCGCTATTCTCCCAATCAGTCAGATGGGATATGCGGATGGCATGAGCCTGCGGCTCCCACCTTGCCGCAGCGAGCAACAAAGCATCTCCAAAGAGAAGGATTGCCAGCAATGTCGGAGAAATCGCTGAGGCAGCGCGCCATGCAGGGCGAGCAGGTGCTGGGCGCGATGGTGTTCGAGTGCTTTTCGCCGGGGATCGCGCAGATCCTGAAGCTGGCCGGTTGCGAGTTCGTGCTCTACGACATGGAGCACACCGGCATGAGCCTCGAGACGTTGAAGACGCAGGTTGCCGCCTGCCGTGGTATCGGCGTAGCGCCGATGGTCCGCGTGCCTCGCGGCGAATACCATTTCCTGGCGCGGGCGCTCGATGTCGGCGCCCAGGGGCTGATGATCCCGATGGTCGAAAGCGAGGGGCAGGCCCGTTCGATTGTCGAGGCAACGCGCTATCCGCCAAAGGGCCGGCGCGGCGCGGCGTTCGGTTTCCCGCATGACGACTACGAGCCGGGCAACCCGCTCGACAAGATCAAGGCGGCGGACGAGCGCAATATCGTCATCGCCCAGATCGAGACCGAGCGCGGCCTCGCCGCCGTGGAGGAAATCGCGGCGGTCGACGGCATCGACGTGCTCTGGGTCGGTCATTTCGATCTGACCAACTTCCTCGGCATTCCCGGCCAGTTCGATAACCCGAAGTACCTCGACGCCATCAAGCGCGTGGTCGAGACCGCCCGCAAGTACAACAAGGGGCTCGGCTTCATGCCGACCGACGAGCGTTGGGCAGCGGACTACAAGGCCCACGGCTTCAACATGCTCGCCGCCGGCACCGACCAGGGAATCCTCCTCGAGGGTTACAAGCGCATTCTGCAGGCCGCCGGGGGCAAGGCATGACATTCAAGGTCGGAGTCTTCAGCGATCTGCGCGACTCGCGCGGCGAGCCCATCTTCGGCCGCAAGCCGCTCGACGTGCTGAGCCAGCCCGGACTCGAGTGGGAGTGGGTCGACGGCGGCTACCCCGAGATCACGCCGGAGATCGCGGCGAAATATGACGCGCTGCACATCAATCTGCAGCGCGTGACGGAGGCTTCCGTCTCGGGTCCAGACCGCCGGGTGAAGATCATTGCACGCAACGGGGTCGGCTACGACACCGTCGACGTCGCGGCGTGCACGCGCAATGGCGTACTCGTCACGAATACTCCGCTCGCGGTTCGCCGGCCTGTTGCCGTGACTGCGCTCACTCTCGTGTTCGCGCTGGCCGGCCGGCTGTTCGAAAAGGACGAGTTGGTCCGCACCAACCGCTGGAACGACCGCAACGACTTCATGGGCTACGGTCTCACCACGCGCACCCTTGGCCTCGTTGGGGCGGGCAGTATCGGCCAGGAGATCATGCGGCTCGCGAGGCCGTTCTTCGGCCGGATCATTGCGGCCGACCCTTACGTCGGTGCCGCCACCGTTTCGGAGCTTGGCGGCGAGCTGCTGCCGTTCGATGACGTCATGCGCCAGTCCGACTTCATCGTCGTGTGCTGTCTGCTGACGCCCGAAACGCGCCACCTCATCGACGAGCGTGCGCTGAGCCTGATGAAGCCGACGGCCTTCTTCGTGAACGTCGGCCGCGGTCCGATCCACCACGAGGAAGCACTGATCGAGGCCTTGCGGACCGGCAGGATCGCCGGGGCCGGGCTCGACGTCACCGAGGTCGAGCCGCTCCCGGCGGACAGTCCGCTCATCGGCCTCAAGAACACCATCATCACGCCGCACGCGCTCTGCTGGACGGACGAGTGCTTCGACGACATCGCGACGACGGCGCTGACCTCTATCGTCGACGTCATGAATGGCAGGCGCCCCAGGCACCTTGTCAATCCAGACGCGTGGGAGAAGGGATAATCAAGAATCAGCCCCAACGCGGGCAGAGGAGGAAACAGCCCAATGTCGGCATCCCTGAACGAAATCCGGGAGACGCTGTTCACGTCCGTGCTATCCGACTGCCTCGATGCGGTCGGGGTCATGAACCAGGCGCTTCCCGCCCGTATTCGTCCTCTCGACGACAATCTCGTCATGGCCGGACGGGCGCGGACGGCGGCGTTCATGGAAGTCTACCACCACGACGCTGCCACCAACCCTTACGAGCTGGAGATCCAGCTCGTCGACAGCTTGGGGCCCGGCGACATTCCCGTGTTCGCCTGCTCCAATCCGGCCCGTGTCGCGCCCTGGGGGGAGCTGCTTTCGACGGCTGCGCAGGGTCGTGGCGCTGCTGGCGCGCTGATGGATGGCTGTACGCGCGACGTGAAGGCGATCCGTGCCATGGGCTTTCCCGTATTCCACGGCGGGATCGCGCCGCTCGACAGCAAAGGCCGCGCCCGGATCATGGCCATCGACGTGCCGATCGAATGCGCGGGCGTGCGCGTTGGGCCGGGAGATCTCGTGTTCGGTGATGCCGACGGCGTGGTGGTCATTCCGAAGCGCGTCGAAGCCGAGGTGCTGCAGCTCGCCTTCGAAAAAGTGAAGGGCGAGCGGAGCACACTGGACGAGCTGCGGGCCGGCGAAAAGCTCGCGGATGTCTTCGCGCGGCACGGCATCCTTTGAACTTGCTGCGCCGCATCGATGCTGAAGCTGTAAAATGCTGCGCAAGCGAAGAATTGGTGCTTTTTGTTTCAGTGAATGGTGCGAGCGCAAAGTAATGATGTCCATCCATGCGCTCCGGCCTCCGATCACGCGTGTTTTGGGAGACAATTCATCCTGATTTAGAATGTCTGTCATGCCTGCCAGAGCTTGCCATGGGCAGGCCTGGATCACTAAGTTGAGCCTTGACCAAGAGAGGCCACACCCATGGGCATGGCTCGGGGCCTTTACGACTGGAGGACGGAATTCCCATGCCGCAAGGCGACGCCGCTGTGCGCACTCGGAGCCGAGGCATGGCTCCGACGGATATTTCCAACCCGCAGTACTTCCACAAGGTCGTAGACTGTCAGTGGGCGTGCCCTAGCCACACCCCTGTTCCGGAGTACATCAGGCTCATCGCTCAAGGCCGCTACGCAGCGGCCTATATGTTGAATTGGGAGTCGAATGTCTTTCCCGGCATACTTGGCCGCGTCTGTGACCGGCCCTGTGAGCCGGCCTGCCGCCGCGGGCGTGTCGAGGAAAAGCCAGTTGCGATCTGCCGGCTGAAGCGGGTGGCCGCGGACTACAAGGGCGAGATCGATTCTTTCCTGCCGGAAATACCCAAGCAAAAGAACGGGAAGCGCATTGCGCTGCTCGGCGCAGGCCCCGCCTCGCTGACCGTCGCGCGGGACCTGATGCCGCTCGGTTACCACTGCGTGCTGTTCGAAAAGGACCCGCACGGGGGTGGCCTGATGCGGACGAATATCCCCTCCTTCCGCCTGCCGGCGACGGTTCTCGATGAGGAAGTGAACCGGATCGTCGGATTCGGTGTCGAGGCGCGTTTCGGCCACGAGGTGACGAGCCTCAAGGCTGTTCTCGACGAAGGCTTCGACGCCGTTTTCATCGGCACAGGAGCGCCGAAGGGCAAGGATCTCAACATCCCCGGCCGCCAGGAGGCGGCGGCCAACATTCATATCGGCATCAACTTTCTCACTTCGGTCGCCTTCGAGCACGTGCACCGCATCGGCCGCCGGGTGGTTGTGATAGGCGGTGGCAACACGGCCATGGACTGCTGCCGCACCGCACTGCGGCTTGGTGCCGAGAGCGTGACCGTAACAGTCCGCTCGCCGCGCAAGGACATGAAGGCGTCCGACTGGGAGATCGAGGAGGCCGAGCACGAGGGCATTCCGATCCTCGACAATCACAATCCCAAGGAATTCATCATAGAAAGCGGCCGCCTGGCGGGCGTTCGCTTCGAGAAGATGCGCGCCGAGTACGTCGACGGCCGGCGCAAGCTGATCCCGACGGGCGAAGAGGTCGTGATCCCTTGCGACGACGTGCTGATGGCCATCGGCCAGGAGAACGCCTTCCCCTGGATCGAGCGGGACATCGGGCTCGAGTTCGGCGAATGGGATATGCCCAGCGTCGACCGCCTCACCATGATGTCGACCCGCCCCGGTGTGTTCTTCGGCGGCGACGCTGCCTGGGGACCGGAAAACATCATTTGGGCCGTCGCGCACGGCCATCAGGCGGCAATCTCGATCGATGCGTATTGTCAGGGCAGGCCGCTGACCGAGCGGCCCGCGCCCGGCTGGACCCTCGTCAGCCAGAAGATGGGCATTCACGAGTGGTCCTATTCGAATGCCTACGCGCCAGAGCGGCGCGTCGCCGTCCCTCATGCGGACAAGGCCACCTCGCTGCGGAACCTCAAGGTCGAGGTCGAGCTCGGCTACGACGACAAGCTCGCCGCCAGGGAGGTCGAGCGTTGTCTCAATTGCGACGTGCAGACCGTGTTCACGCGCTCGCTGTGCATCGAGTGCGACGCCTGCATGGACATCTGTCCGGTCGACTGCATCAACTTCATCGAGAACGCCGATGAGCCGGAGTTGCGCGAAAGCCTGCGCGTGCCGGCGCGGAATAGCGCGCAGGATCTATATGTGTCCGACGCCCTCAAGACCGGCCGCGTGATGGTGAAGGACGAGGACGTTTGCGTCCATTGCGGACTTTGCGCGGAGCGCTGCCCGACGGGCGCCTGGGATATGCAGAAGTTCACTTACGTGGAGGCACAGGCGTCGCCCGCCTGCCTCACTCATCACAATGCTTACATCCGATGATGCCGGGGACCTGATCTCATGAGCGGGGTGAATGATTTTGTCTGCAAGTTCGCGACCGTAAACGGTTCCGGTTCGGCGAGCGCCAACACGATGTTCGCCAAGACCATCTTCCGGATGGGCGTTCCTGTCAGTCCAAAGAACATATTCCCATCGAACATTCAGGGCCTGCCGACCTGGTACGAGGTGCGCGTCAGCGAGAAGGGTTACCTTGCACGGCGCGACGGCATCGACCTGATGATCGCCATGAATCCGCAGACCTATCGCGAGGATCTGGCGGAGATCGTATCCGGCGGTTGGCTGCTCTACGACTCGACCATGCCACGCCAGTGGCCGCGGGAGGACATCCACGTTCTCTCGATACCGATTGCGGCCATGTGCGCGGAGAAGTGGACCGACCCGCGGCAGCGGCAGCTCTTCAAGAACATGGTCTATGTCGGTGCGCTGAGCGCCCTGCTCGACATGGACATGGACGTTCTGAAGGGTGTCGTTGCCGACCAGCTCCGCGGCAAGGAGAAGCTGATTTCAGCAAACATGGAGGCGCTTGCGCTCGGCCGGGATTACGCGCTGGCCCATTTCCAGTGCCCGCTGCCGATCCGCGTGCAGAAGGCCGAGGGCGCACGCGGCAAGATCATGGTGACGGGCAACAATGCGGCCGCGCTCGGCGCCATCTATGCGGGCGCTACCGTCTGCTCGTGGTATCCCATCACGCCCTCGACCTCGGTAGCGGAAGCCTTCGAGGGTTACTTGAAGCGGCTGAGGACCGACAAGGACGGCAGGGTGCTCGGCGCCGTCGTCCAGGCCGAGGACGAGCTGGCGGCCATCGGCATGGCCATTGGTGCGGGCTGGAACGGCGCGCGTGCCTTCACGGCGACTTCCGGGCCGGGAATCTCCCTCATGAGCGAGTTCCTGGGGCTCGCCTATTTCGCGGAAGTTCCCGTCGTGCTGTTCAACATCCAGCGCGGCGGTCCTTCAACGGGCATGCCGACGCGGACGCAGCAGTCGGACGTCATGGCCTGCGCCTACGCCTCGCACGGGGACACCAAGCACGTTCTGCTGTTCCCCTCCGATCCCAACGAATGCTTCACGCTGGGCGCCAAGGCCTTCGATCTCGCCGAGCGATTGCAGACGCCGGTCATGGTGCTGAGCGACCTCGATATCGGCATGAACGAGTGGGTGACGGAGCCGTTTGCCTGGGACGACGCTCACCAGCATGACCGGGGCAAGGTGCTCGACGCGGCTGGCCTCGACGCGGCCAAGGAGTGGGGCCGCTATAACGATATCGACGGCGATGGGATCCCCTACCGTACGCTGCCCGGCACGCATCCGGACAAGGGCGCCTACTTTACCCGCGGCACGTCGCACGATGCGTTTGCGCGCTATACGGAAGATGGCCGCATCAACGCCGACAACATGCGCCGGATCGCCCGGAAGTTCGAGACGGCGGCCAAGCTCGTGCCGAAGCCGGAAGTCATCACCCGCGATCCGCGCAGCCGCGTTGGCGTCATCTATTTCGGTGCGACGCGGCCGGCCGTTCTCGAAGCGCTCGACGAGCTCGAGGCGGAAGGGATTCGCGTCAATGCCATGCGAATCAAGGCTTTTCCATTCTCATCCGAGGTGAAGGCGTTCTGCGATACCCACGATCGCATCTTCGTGGTCGAGCAGAACCGCGACGCGCAGATGCGCGCACTGCTGATGCTCGAGGCCGGCATCGATGGCGAGAAGCTGTTCGCGACGGTCAATTTCGACGGCATGCCACTGACGGCGGATTTCGTGCGCAGCGCCATCCGGACCACCATGGGTCCGGTGAAGGTGGCGGCCGAGTGAGGAACTCACGATGAGCTACATCCAGAAGCCTGTCGCCTATCACCCGGCGCTCAAGAAGAATGCCCTCGGCCTGACACACCGCGACTACGAAGGGTCTATGTCGACCTTGTGCGCGGGATGCGGGCACGACTCGATCACCGCAGCGATCATCGAGGCATGCTTCGAGCTCGACCTGCCGGCGCACCGCATCGCCAAGGTCTCGGGGATCGGCTGCTCCTCCAAGGCGCCGACCTACTTCCTGGGCCGCAGCCACGGGTTCAACAGCGTACACGGGCGTATGCCGTCGGTGACGACCGGGGCGAACCTCGCCAACCGGGATCTCGTCTACATCGGCGTATCCGGCGACGGCGACACCGCTTCGATCGGGCTCGGCCAGTTCGCGCACATCGTCCGGCGCCGGCTGAACATGCTCTATATCGTGATGAACAACGGCTGTTATGGACTGACCAAAGGCCAGTTCTCCGCCACAAACGACAAGACCTCGCCGTCGAAGAAGGGCGAGCCCAACCCGTTCGATCCCATCGACCTGTGCCAGATGGCCATTCAACTCGGCGCCGGGTTCGTGGCGCGGTCGTTCTCCGGTGACAAGCGTCAGCTCATCCCGCTGATCAAGGCGGCGATCAGCTATCGCGGCTTTGCCTTCCTCGACGTCATCAGCCCCTGTGTGACGTTCAACAACCACCCGGCCTCCACCAAGAGCTACGATTACGTGCGCGCCCATAACCAGGCGATCGACAAGCTCGACTTCGTGCCGGAGGAGCGCGAGATCACCGCCGATTACGAGGAGGGCGCGACCGTTCCGGTGACGCTGCACGACGGCTCGCGGCTCATGCTGCACAAGCTCGACCAGACCCATGATCCACGCGATCCCGACGCTGCCCTGATGACCATTCGCAAGCGCGCGGCTCACGGCGAGCTGGCGACGGGGCTGCTATATATCGACGAGAGCCAGCACGACCTGCACGACATTCTGAATACGTCGGTGCAACCGTTGAACGCCGCCCCGATGACCGATCTCTGCCCGGGTTCGGCCAAGCTGGACAGCGTCAACGCCAGGTTCCGCTGACGGGGCAGAGGCTCGCGTAACGTGCTCTGTCCGTTTGAGATTGCAGGCGGACAATACTTGACTTTGCGCCCGAGTTCCTGAACCGTTGCCGCAACAATCAGCAGGGGGAGCCGCGCAGTCCCCGTCGCGGCCATCGGAGGAGCCCAGGATGAAGACGACGCCCGTCACAGCGGCGGAGATCGCGCGATCCGTCGTTGCTGCGCCGCCGCTCGCGCGTGGCGGCCAACAGCAGCTCGACCGGCACGCGAACGTCGTCATCAGCAACGACCTGGAAACCGCCAGTGTGGGCGCCGCGAAGGCGCTCTATGCCTATGAGCAGTCAGTCTTTTGTGAGGCTGGCTGAACAGGGCCGCTATTTCTTCAACCTCACCACAACCATGAAAGGGAAGCCCGGGATGAAAAAGCTGAAATATGCGCTTCTTGCTGCCGGTGCGGCCTTCGCCGTCACAGGCGGGGCGGCTCAGGCCGATCAGCTCCGCCTGATGACTGGCCCGCAGGGCGGCGTCTGGGTGCCGCTGGGCGGTCAGCTCAAGGATATCTGGGAGAAGGTGATCCCCGATTCCCAGGTGCAGTCGCTGCCGGGTGCGGGCGTCGCCAATGTCCGCGCGATCGAGACAGGCAAGGCAGAGGTCGGCTTCGGCAATACGATCACCTCTGCGGACGCCCTGAAGGGCAATGCGCCGTTCAAGGAGCCGCACAAGGACGTATGCAACGTCGCCTCGCTTTATCCGCAGTACTTCCAGGCAGTGGTGCTGGCGGACTCGGGCATCAACTCCGTGAAGGACGTCAAGGGCAAGGCCCTGACCACCCAGCCCCGGGGAAACACGGGTGAGCTCATCACGCAGCATCTGCTGAAGGTCTACGGCCTCAGCTATTCGGACGTGAAGATGAGCTTCGTGTCCTACACGGACTCGGCCACCCAGATGAAGGACAATCAGGCCCAGATGTTCACGCTGGGGACCAGCATCCCGGCCTCGTCCATCATGGATATCGCGGCCGGTCGTGACATCAAGATGATCGACATGACCGATGCTCTCGACGGCATGAAGGAGATCAACCCCGGCTACACGCTGCTCGAGATTCCGGCCGGCACTTATCCGAAGCAGGACAAGGCGGTGAACGTGATCGGCTATGCCACCCACATCGTGGCGTCCTGCAAGCTGCCGGAAGAGACGGTCTATCAGATGACCAAGGCGATCGCCGATAACGTGCCGTCACTGGCTGCCACCGCCAAGGCCATGGCGGGCCTGACGCCGAAACAGATGGCCGAGGATGTGGGTGTACCGTTCCATCCAGGCGCCGCCAAGTTCTACAAGGAACAGGGCATCGAGGTGAAGTGACGAGAGCGGGGCTACCAGCGGGTGGCCCCGTTTTCCTGCCGGGAGAGACCCCGCGCAGCAGCCTTTCCTGATTGGGATCTGGAATGAAGTTCGAGCTGACCCACGCGAACATCGTCCGTGTCGCCATCGGCCTTCTTGGCGTGTCGATGGCGATCTATCACATGTGGCACATCTGGGTCGGCGCGCCGGAAGCGATCCTCTATCGCGGTACGCACCTGCTGTTTGCTCTGGCGCTTGCTTTTCTCGTTTACCGGAGGACGTCCGCGCAGTCCGGCCAGCTGCCGACGCTGCTCGATTACGTGTTCCTGGTGCTGTCGGCAGCACCGGTAATTTATCTGTTCGTCAACTATGACTACGTCATCAACCGCATCTACTACGTTGATGACTTGACCACGATGGACATGGTGCTCGGGACTGTTCTCGTCATCATGATTCTGGAGGCCACGCGGCGTGCGCTTGGATTCGCCCTGCCTCTGACCGCGATAATCTTTCTGGCTTATGGCCTGTTCATCGCCCAGGTCGAGCCGATGCGGCTGCTCGACCAGCTTTTCATGACGACCGAGGGCATCTTCGGCATTCCACTCTCGGTATCGGCGGCATACGTGCTGATCTTCGTCATGTTCGGGGCGTTCATGGAGCGCACCGGGACTGGGCAGCTCTTCATGGATTTCGCCATGAGCCTCACCGGGCACACGGCGGGCGGCCCGGGCAAGGTGTCGGTCGTTTCGTCGAGCCTCTTCGGCACGATCTCCGGTTCGGCAGTGGCCAACGTCATGGTCGACGGGCCGATTGCCATTCCGCTGATGAAGCGCACCGGATTTCGGTCCGCGTTTGCTGCGGGCGTCGAATCGGTTGCCTCCACCGGTGGGCAGATCATGCCGCCGATCATGGGCGCGGCTGCGTTCGTCATGGCCGAGTTCCTGCAGGTCGGCTACGGTCAGGTCATCATCTGGGCGCTGATTCCCGCAGTGCTCTATTACCTCGCCTGTTTCTCGGCAGTGCATTTCGAGGCGAAGCGCCACGGCATCATGGGCGTGCCTCGGTCGGAGCTGCCCCGGTTGGGGCAGGTCATGTCGGTGCGCGGACACCTGTTCATTCCCGTCCTGACCATTCTGGCCGTGATGTACTCGGGTTACAGCGCTCCGCTCGCAGCGCTCGCCGGAACGCTCGCCTGTTTCCCTGTAGCATTTCTGCGTGCCTCGACGCGTGGCAATGTCCGGCTCGGGATCATCGTCGAAGCGATGATCGACGGCGCGCGCAACGCAGTCGCCATCGCGCTCGCCTGTGCCTCGGCCGGCATCATCATCGGCGTGGTGACGCTGACAGGGCTCGGCATCGTCTTCACGCAGTTCGTGGTCGGACTTGCGCAGGAGACGCTCATCCTGGCCCTGCTGCTGACCATGGTCGCGGGCATCGTGCTCGGCATGGGCATGCCGACGACGCCGGCCTACATCATCATGACGTCGCTCCTGGTTCCGGCGATCATCAAGCTGGGCGTGATTCCGCCGGCGGCGCACATGTTTGCCTTCTACTTCGCCATTCTGTCGGCAATCACGCCGCCTGTAGCATTGGCTGTGTTTGCTGCCGCGGGGCTGGCCAAGGCGGATATCTGGGCCAGCGGAATTGCTGCCGTGAAAATCGGCGCCGCCGGGTTCATCGTGCCGTTCATGTTCATTTATGAACCGGCGTTGCTGATGATCGGTGACTGGCCCACCGTTCTATGGTCGACAGTGACCGCCTCCATCGGCTGTATTCTGCTTGCAGCCGGCTTGCACGGCTATCTGCTGCGGCCCTCCTCGCTGTGGCAGAGCGCGTGCCTGGTCGTGGCGGCCTTCTGCCTGGTGAAGCCAGGCCTCGAAACCGATATCGCAGGCGCGATGCTGACGGCTCTGGTGGTCGTGACGCAGCTGGTGAGCCGGCGGCGCGAAGCGGCGGTCGCAACCGCGGCCGGGAAATGAAGCGCGTCGGCAGCATCAACGCCATTGAAGAGAAGGGAACAGACATGGCCAATGGCCGGCGCAAGACTCCAGAGCAGTTGAGGTCGCATCGCTGGCTCGGCGTGCAGGACTTGCGTGCGTTCGGCCACCGCTCTCGACTGCGCCAGATGGGCTATGACTCCGAGGATTGGAGCGGCCGGCCGGTCATCGGCATCGTCAATACCTGGAGCGACATCAATCAGTGCCACGCGCACCTGCGTGCCCGCGTCGAGGACGTGAAGCGCGGCGTGCTGCAGGCGGGCGGCTTCCCCATCGAGCTGCCGGCGATCTCGCTGTCCGAGCCGTTCGTCAAGCCGACGACGATGCTCTATCGCAATTTCCTTGCGATGGAGACGGAGGAGCTGCTGCGCTCGCATCCGGTAGATGGCGCCATTCTGCTCGGCGGCTGTGACAAGACCACTCCAGGCCTGCTCATGGGTGCCATTTCCATGGGTATTCCGGCTATCTTCGTGCCGGCCGGCCCAATGCTCCGCGGCCACTGGCGCGGCAAGACGCTCGGGTCCGGCTCGGACGTGTGGAAATACTGGGACGAGAAGCGGGCCGGCAGGATCTCGGACGTCGAATGGGCCGAGATGGAGAACGGCATCGCACGTTCCTTCGGCACCTGCATGACCATGGGTACAGCGGCCACCATGATGTCGATCGCGGAAGCCATGGGCATGACGCTTCCCGGCGCCTCCGCAATCCCGGCCGCCGACGCTGGCCATCCACGTATGGCCGCCGCTGCCGGCCGGCGCATCGTCGAGATGGTCTGGCAGGATCTGACGCCCGCTGCCGTCCTCTCCGCCGCCTCGTTCGACAATGCCATCAAGGTCCACATGGCGCTCGGCGGGTCGACGAACGCCATCATCCACGTCATCGCCATGGCACGGCGGGCCGGCATCGCGCTGTCGCTCGAACGCTTCGACCAGCTCTCGCGCGAGGTGCCGGTCATTGCCAACCTTCGTCCGTCCGGCGCCTACCTGATGGAGGATTTCTTCTACGCCGGTGGTCTTCCGGCGCTGATGAAAGTTTTGGGCGACAGACTCGACGGCAGCGCGATGACGATCTCGGGCCAGCCGCTCGGCGAAGCGATTGCGAACGCATCCGTCTACAACGACGACGTGATCAGGCCGATCGACAACGCCATTTATTCGGAAGGCGCAACGGCAGTGCTCAAGGGCAATCTGGCCCCGCGCGGCGCGGTGATGAAGCCCTCAGCCGCCGAGCCGCGCCTCAGAAAGCACCGCGGTCCTGCACTCGTCTTCCGCGACTACAACCACATGGCGGCCGAGGTCGAACGTGAGGATCTGGAGGTCACGCCGGACCACGTTCTCGTGCTGCAGAATGCCGGTCCGAAGGGCGGTCCCGGCATGCCGGAGTGGGGCATGCTGCCCATCCCACGCAAGCTGGTGAAAGCGGGCGTGCGGGATATGCTCCGCATTTCCGACGCGCGCATGTCCGGCACCAGCTATGGCGCCTGCATCCTGCACGTGGCGCCGGAAAGCTTCGTCGGCGGGCCGCTGGCTCTCGTCAAGACGGGCGACCACATCGAGGTCGACGTTTCAGAACGGCTGCTGCATCTGCATGTATCTGACGAAGAGCTGGCCCGCCGCCGCGCCGAATGGAAGCCGCTGCCGCCCCGCTACGAGCGCGGCTATGGCGCCATGTTCCAGCAGCACATCGGTCAGGCCGACGAGGGTTGCGACTTCGACTTTCTGGAAAGCGGTGCGCCCGTTCCGGAGCCGGAGATTCATTGAGCCGGCCATTCACCCAATTTCGCTCAGTGATTGCCGGAATCGCGCCAAAGAGAAGGCGAAAAGCACGGCACCGATCGCAACCAGTGCGATGAATTGCGGGTAGACGACCCCGAAGCCGGCGCCGCGATTCAGGATCGCCTGCGCGAGCAGCACGAAGTGCGTGGTTGGTGCGGCGAGCATGATGGTCTGCACGAATTCGGGCATGCTCTCGCGCGGTGTCATGCCGCCGGACAGCATCTCCAATGGTAACAGCACGAGAATGATCAATAGCCCAAGCTGAGGCATCGAGCGCGCTGCGGTGCCGAGGAAGATGCCCAGCGATGTCGTTGCGAAGAGGTGCGCCGCCGCGCCTGCCAGGAACAGCAGGACGGAGCCTTCGATCGGCACTGCGAGCAGGCCCTGCACCACGAACGCCAGGGACAGGGCACACGCGGCCCAGACGACAAGGCCCATCGCCCAGATCTTGCCCACCATGATTTCGGTCGGTGTCACGGGCATGACGAGCAGGTGCTCGATCGTGCCGTGCTCACGCTCCCGGATCAGCGCGGCTCCGGTCAGGATCACCGAAAGCATCGTGACGTTATTGATGACTTCGATGATGCCGCCGAACCAGCTTCTCTCGAGCGTCGGGTTGAACCGCATGCGCTCGACCAGCTCGACGGGGGCAGTGGGGCGTGACTGGTAACGTTCGACAAACGCAGCCACCTCTCGATTGACGATCGCCTGGATATAGCCGCTGCCCGTGAAGGCCTGGCTCATGCGCGTTGCGTCGACATTGAGCTG
>JAWLCO010000104.1:0-14073 GCA_041687075.1 Hyphomicrobiaceae bacterium
CGCGCGGCTTCGCCGCGCCGCCCTCCCCGTCGAGGGGAGGGCTGAAGCGGTCCGTCTTGCTGCGAGCCCAGGTCCTTCACTCACCCGTCATCCCGGCGCGGTGCAGCGCTTGCGGTGCACCGCAGACACGGGATCTTGCGTCCAGGTGATGGTGCCCGTGGCAAGATCCCGGATCAGCGCCGCACCATGGCTTGCTGCGACGCATCCGGGATGACGGGTCGGGAAACGAACACCCATCGTCATCCCGGGCCTTGTGCCCGGGATCCACGTGTCAGCACATACGACGTTGGCGCCACTGAGCGAGCCTTCAGCCCAGGTTGGCCGAATTGCAAGCGGCAACCCTGGATTTCGGCGACAAGCGTTGGGATGACAGGATCAGACGCTGCCGATGCTACGCCCGCTCTCGACGTATCAGCTCGCGGGGACTCAAGGCGACAGGCCCAAGGCTGCATATTCGGGGAAATTTTCTCTCATTCTGTTGAGAGCGAAACACGCCGGACCAGAATCCAAAACAATCAAGCCGGCTCATTCGAAAACGCCAAATTTCGTTCTCCGACTCGGGTCAATGAAGCAGACATCGGACGCCTAACATAGCGGAGGAAACCTGATGCAGGACGCGAGCAACGCACCCACTCTCGACCACGTCGGCCTGCAGGTCAGCGATTATGCGCGGGCCAAGGCTTTCTATTCACAGGCACTGGAGCCGCTCGGCATAAAGTTGCTGATGGAATTTCCGAGCGAAAGCGGCGGCGTTGCCGGATTTGGGCGCTGCAAGCCCGAGTTCTGGATCGCTGCCGCGGGCAATTCGACGAGCCCGTTCCACATCGCCTTCCGGGCGGTCAACCGGGCCGAGGTCGATGCCTTCTACAAGGCTGCCATGGCGGCAGGCGCCAAGGACAACGGCGCCCCGGGGCTGCGGCCGCAATATCACCCCGACTACTACGGCGCCTTCGTGCTCGATCCGGACGGGCACAATGTCGAGGCCGTGTGCCATTATCCCGAGTGATCACGATGACCGAGCCCGACGCTAATCCCCCCTTTCAGCGCCACCGCATCTACTACCTCATCCTGAAGATCGCCGTGATTATCGCGGCGATCGCGCTTGCCCTCCGTTTTGCTGACGTCATCTGAGGACCAACAATTGTCTCGCGAACGCCTTTACCTGTTCGATACCACGTTGCGCGATGGCGCGCAGACGACGGGGGTGGATTTCTCTCAGGAGGACAAGCGCCGGATTGCGGAGCTGCTTGACGGGCTCGGCATCGACTATGTCGAAGGCGGCTATCCCGGGGCCAATGCCACCGATACCGCTCTCTTCGCGCAAAGACCAAAGCTCGAGAATGCGCGCTTCACGGCATTCGGCATGACCAAACGCGCCGGGCGGTCCGTGTCCAACGACCCGGGCTTCCAGGCGACGCTCCAATCGGGCGCAGACGCCATCTGCCTCGTTGCCAAATCGTGGGACTACCACGTGCGCGTCGCCCTCGGCATCAGCAACGAGGAGAACCTGGAATGCATCGCCCAATCCGTGCGTGCCATCTGCGAGACCGGCACTGAGGCGATGATCGACTGCGAGCATTTCTTCGATGGCTACAAGGGCAACCGCGCCTATGCGCTCGCCGTCGCCCGCACCGCATATGAAGCCGGCGCACGCTGGGTCGTCCTGTGCGATACCAACGGCGGAACACTGCCAAACGAGATCGAGCGCATCGTGCGCGAGGTGAGCGAGGTGATCCCCGGCTCCCGCCTCGGCATCCACACGCACAACGATACCGAGAACGCCGTCGCCAACACGCTCGCTGCCGTGCGGGCCGGCGTGCGCCAGATCCAGGGCACGCTCAATGGCATCGGCGAGCGGTGCGGCAATGCAAATCTGACCTCCTTAATTCCGACGCTGCTACTGAAATCAGAGTTCGCCGATCGTTTCGAAACGGCCGTGACGCCCGAGCGGTTGATGCGGATCACGCAGGCAAGCCGGATTCTCGACGAGGTCCTGAACCGCGCACCGAACCGGCAGGCGCCCTACGTCGGCGAGGCGGCGTTTGCCACGAAGGCCGGCATTCACGCCTCCGCCATCCTGAAAGAGCCGGAAACCTACGAGCACGTCAGGCCGGAGAGCGTCGGCAACCGCCGCCGTGTGCTGGTCTCCGACCAGGCCGGCAAGTCGAACGTGATCGCCGAGCTGGAGCGGCTCGGCATTTCCATCCCGAAGGACGACGCGCGCGTCGGCCGCCTGCTCGAGGAGGTGAAGGAGCGCGAGGCGATCGGCTATGCCTACGAGGGAGCGGAGGCCTCCTTCGAGCTGCTGGCCCGGAGGATGCTCGGCGAAGTGCCGAAGTATTTCACCGTCGACAGCTTCCGCGTGATGGTCGAGAAGCGCCACAACGCCGTGGGCCGGCTGGTGACCGTCTCGGAGGCCACCGTCAGGGTTTACATCTCCGGCGACGAGGAACCGCTGTGGTCGGTGGCCGAGGGCAACGGCCCGGTGCACGCGCTGGACCAGGCGCTGCGCAAGGACCTCGGCCGCTACCAGAAGCACATCCAGGACGTCGAGCTCGTCGACTACAAGGTGCGTATCCTGACCGGCGGCACCGAGGCCGTCACTCGCGTGCTGATCGAGAGCCACGACAAGGCGACCGGCACCCGCTGGTTTACCGTCGGCGTCTCGCCCAACATCGTCGATGCGAGCTTCGAGGCGCTGGTGGACTCCATCAACTACAAGCTACTGAAGGATGGCGCAGAGGCCGCGTAGTCATCCTTCCGTTATCGTCGGCCACGCGCAGATGCCGTGCACGCTCACTGCTGCGGTGAACCTGGCTGCTCAGGCGCGCTGGCAGGAGGTGATGGCGTCGTCGTGGTCTCGACCGGGCGATGCCACGGAACCAGCCAGAACAGGATGAGGATCAGCAGCACGAGGAGCCCGAGAAACCAGCCCAATCTGTTTGCCATGAAGCCGTTCCCAGCCGAAAAGACCGCTGGCTGAGAACACTCAAGTGCCTGCGCCCGTTCCCGTCTGCCCAAGGGAGGTCAGCATGGCCAAGCATCTCGCCCAAACCCCTTCAGGCAGGTAGTCTGCGCGCATTTGCTGGTTTCAGGAGTGGGGATCCATGCTCCGGCTTTCCGTGCTCGACCAATCCGTGGCCATCGAGGGCCGACCGCATGGCGAGTCGATCCGCGAGACGGTCGCCATGGCGGAACTGTGCGAGGCGCTTGGTTATCATCGATTCTGGGTCTCAGAGCACCACAGCCACGAGACCATCGTGGGTACGGCGCCCGAGATCCTCATGGCGGCCATTGCCGCGCGCACGCGCTCGATCCGCATCGGCAGCGCCGGGGTGATGCTGCCGCACTACTCGGCGTTCAAGGTGGCCGAGCAGTTCCGGGTGCTGGAGGCGTTGGCGCCCGGCCGCATCGATCTCGGCGTCGGCCGGGCGCCGGGCTCGGATAGCCGCACCGCGCAGGCGCTCAACCCGTTCGGCACCATGCGCACGCTGCAGTTCCCCGAGCAGGTCCGCGACCTTCTCGCATGGGTCTCAGGAGACGACCTGCCCGAGGTCCACCCGTTCCGGCATGTCCGCGCGTTTCCTGCGGGCGATACGGCACCCGTGGTCTGGACGCTCGGCAGCTCGGATTACGGCGCCCAGGTCGCCGCACATTTCGGGCTGCCCTATTCGTTTGCGTATTTCATCACGGACGGTGCGGGTACCGAGCAGGCACTGTCGCTCTATCGCCAGCTGTACCGGCCGAGTGCCCGGCATCCCCAGCCCGTCGCCAACGTGTGCCTCTGGGCGCTCGTTGCGGAGACCGATGCAGAGGCGCAGCGGCTCTTCACGACCCGGGCGAAATGGCGCGTGGCGCGCGACCGCGGCCTGCTCGCCCCGATTCAGGATCCTGATGCACCGCTGCCCTTCGAGCTCACGCCGCAGCAGGAAGCCCGCATTGCCGAAATGCGTCGCACGGCCTTCGTCGGCACGCCGGCAGACGTGGGCAGCCGTATCCGCGCGCTTGCCGGTCAGCTCGGGATCGACGAGGTCGTCATCCTCACCTGGTCGCATGATCCTGCAGCGCGCCGCCGATCCTATGAGCTGCTGGCACGCGAATTCGCCCTGAAGGCTGACTGACCCGAAGCGCGGAGCGCAATCTCATCCACAGAAGCTGCAGGCGCGCGCCTCCCCCCTGCCCTGACCCCCGTGTAAATCTAAACCCCTGATTCGCAGGGGTATGGGATGGGGGCACTACCGAAGCTGAAGGCTGAGCTCTTCAACGGAGAACGCTCGGCGTTTCTCGGCGTCGCGCGCTCGGTCCGCGGCCTACAATGGCGCGAGCGGATAGACGAGGCCGATCTCAATCTCGCCATCGCCATCAGTCAGCAGCACGATCTGCCTGAGCTCTTGGGCCGCGTTCTGGCTGCCCGCGGTGTTGGCCTGGATGATGTGCCGGTCGTCCTTGATCCGACCATCAAGGCGCTGATGCCCGACCCGAGCGTGGTGCAGGACATGGACAAGGCGGCCGCGCGGCTGGCCGATGCGATCATCGCCCGCGAGCCGGTGGCCGTGTTCGGCGACTACGACGTGGACGGTGCCGCCTCGGTGGCCCTTCTGCACCGTTTCCTGGCACATCACGGGCTCGGCTGCCGGGTTTACATCCCGGACCGCCTGTTCGAGGGCTACGGGCCCAACCCGGCGGCGATCGAGGGTCTCGTGAAGGATGGCGCTCGGCTGATCGTAACCGTGGACTGCGGCACCACCAGCTTCGAGCCACTTGGTCTGGCGCGCCGGATGGGTGCCGATGTCGTCGTCGTCGATCACCACCAGGCCGACGAGCGCCTTCCCGATGTTCACGCCGTCGTCAACCCGAACCGGCAGGATGATCTGTCCGGACTGGGTCAACTCTGCGCGGCCGGCGTCACGTTCATGGTGCTGGTGGCCGTTGCACGCGAGCTGCGCCAGCGGGGCTTCTACTCGGCCGCGCGGCCTGCACCGGACCTGCTCGGACTGCTCGACCTCGTTGCTCTGGCCACCGTGTGTGACGTGGTCCCGCTCACCGGCCTCAACCGGGCCTACGTGGTGAAGGGCCTGCAGGTGATGCGCTCCCGCCGCAACATCGGGCTGACCGCCCTGTTCGACGCTGCGGGTCTCGCGCAGGCGCCGACACCCTATCACCTCGGCTTCGTGCTGGGGCCGCGCATCAACGCCGGCGGCCGCATCGGAGATGCCGCGCTCGGCGCGCGCCTGCTGTCGATCGAAGACGAAATGGAAGCGGCCCGCATCGCCCAGCTCCTCGACAAGCTCAACAAGGAGCGCAAGGCGATCGAGACGGAGATGCTGGAGCAGGCGATGGCCGAGGCCGAGCAGCAGCTCGAGGCAGACCCGGCGCTGCCGATCCTCGTGCTCGGCTCGGAAGCCTTTCACAAGGGCGTCGTAGGTCTCGTGGCAAGCCGCCTCACCGAGCGATTCCAGCGCCCCTCTTGTGTCGTTTCCTGGGAAAGCGAGGTCGGCACAGCCTCCCTGCGTTCCGTGGCCGGCGTCGACATCGGTGCCGCCGTACGCGCCGCCGTTGCGAAAGGTCACCTCGTCAAAGGCGGCGGCCATGCCATGGCGGCGGGTCTGACGGTCGAGCGGGCACAGCTCGAGCCATTGAAGGCCTTCTTCTGCGAAACGCTCGCCGCGGCCGCCACGCACGCGCGTGCCACGGCAGGTCTCGACATCGACGGAGCAATGACCTCGGGCGGCGTGACAGACGAGTTGCTTCAGCTCATCGAGCGCGCGGGCCCCTATGGGCAGGGCAATCCACAGCCCCGCTTCGCCTTCCCCGCCCACCGCATCAAGTACGCCAAGGTCGTTGGCGAGCGCCATGTGCGCTGCGCTGTTGAAGCCGGTGACGGCTCCCGCATCGACGCCGTCGCCTTCCGCGCCGCCGGCCAGCCGCTCGGCGAAGCGCTGCTTGCCACCGGCGGCATGCCGATCCACGTTGCCGGCACCCTCCGCCGCGACACCTGGGGCGGCCGCAACCGCATCGAGCTCACCATCGACGACGCCGCCGATCCGCGCCGGCGGGGGTGAACCGGCGTTCCGGTGATCGGCTCGGAGCTGCCGCCTCGCAGATCCCCCGGCCCCGGCGATTCGGACCACCCGAGGCAACTCCACCTGCACCCTTGCCAGCCCCGCCGAACCCCCCTATACCCTCGCCCCAGCGCTCCCTTCGTCTATCGGTTAGGACGCCAGATTTTCAATCTGGAAAGACGGGTTCGACTCCCGTAGGGAGCGCCAAGGCTACTTTCATCCGATTTTCCAATAGCTTAGAGGCAACGTTCGGCGCGAAGCTCCGCGGTTCGGCGGAGTGCTGCAAGGCGTGCTCGCCTTGCCGGTTGAGCCGGACACCGCTATCCGTTCAGGATCCGAGCCCTGCTTGATCCGGCTCGACGATGCGGCGAGCGAGGTGTATTACGCTGCCGCGCTGATCGAAACCTGGCTGCGCGGCGGCGTGGAAATCAGCGGCCGACGCCATCGTGTGAAGCCCGGCGACATCGCCGTGCTCTATCCCAGGCGCCGTCCGGATGCGGCTGTGACAGCGCTTTGTGACCGGCTGAACGTCTTCACTCGGGCGGTTCTGCCGGCCGGTGACAAGCCGAGGGGCACGCTGAGCGACGAGGCCGTGAAGATCCTGCCGATGCATAGCGCACGCGGCCTTCGATTCCGCATCGTTCTGCTGCGGTCGACTGACCTGTTGCCCTCACCTTTCAGAAGTCGCGACGAGGGCGTTGATCGCGGCCTACTCTGTGTCGCCATGACGCGGGCCGAGGACATGCTGGTCATCCTGCATTCCGGCAGATCGTCCTATGTCGAGGAGCTCTACCGCGCGCTGGAGATGGTGCCTCCGTAGTGGCAAGGCGGGGCAGCCGGAAGATCAGTCGCCGGCGCCGATGCGTTGTGGCGTGATTGCGTTGAAGGCTTGCGGCTTGGTCTCCCTCAGTGTAGTCCACCGGCCTCTTGCGGCAGGTGCCCTTTCCGCACTAAAGGGTTCTCGATCCAAGATCACCCCGGAGGGGCCGGAACATCATGATCTGCCACGGGAATCGGATGCAAGGGGCCGATGGATCAGTCTCAGGGCGACTGTAACGTTGGATCGCTGATGGGCAGTGCTGCCGGTAGGACGTGCCAGCGAATATCCTGCGAGATGCCCCCCAATCTCCGCAACCCGAGCCCCGCTTTGGGGCCTTAGCTGTTTGCTCTCACCCAGGAGGCGCATGGTGGAGCCCGTAGAATTGACGACGATTCTTGATGACGAGGATGTGCTCCTGGATTCGCCGATCGATACGAGGACTGCGCTTCTCGCTGCGGCTGCGGATCACCTCGGGCGAGCCACCGGCGTTGCAGGCGAAGTCATCCTGAAAGCCCTGTCGGACCGCGAGGCGCTGGGCTCGACGGCGATCAATCACGGGGTGGCAGTGCCGCACGCGGGGCTGGATGCCCTGCCGCGGCCCGCGGCTGTCTTTTTCCGGCTTGCTCGCCCGATCGATTTCGACGCGCCGGACAACAATCCGGTCGATCTCGTGTTCGTCGCGATCTGGCCCAGTGACCAGAGAAGCGGGCTGCTGGCAACCTTGGGCAGCTTGTGTCGAACCTTACGCGAGGCGCCTGCACGGCAGGCGCTGCGGGCTGCGACTAGCCGGAAGGAAATCCGGTCGCTTCTCGATCGGAGCGCAGCGCAGACGGCGCGGCGCCCTTCTGATGGCTGACTGGCGGCATTTGCGCTCGCCGCCACCACCCCGTAAATATCTATGCACCTGGGCGCACGGGGCGTCGTACCGCGGCCTGGCGCCATGAACGGGTCTTGCTGCCACCGGTAGACAGACCCTAGAATCCTGCGCGACCGCTATCCCCAACTGCGAAAGGTTGCTCGCCGAGCATGTCGACCCATGCCATCCTCCTGACTGTCCTGGTCGCATTGCCATTCGTCGGCAGCCTCGTCACAGCATTTCATCCAACCAATGGGCGGAACGCCGAGGCATCGTTGGCGGCCGGGGTTGCCTCCGCCGGCCTCGCCATCGCGGCCTTCTTCTCGAGGCAGATCGCGCAAGGTTCGGTCATTCGCGCCGAGTTCGAGTGGTTGCCTCAACTGGGGATGAATTTCGTTTTGCGGCTCGACGGCTACGCCTGGAGCTTCGTCGTGCTCGTATGCCTGATCGGCCTGCTCGTCATCCTATATGCGCGCTACTACATGTCGCCGGAGGATCCGGCTTCGCGTTTCTTCTCGTTTCTGCTGGGCTTCATGGGCGCCATGCTCGGCATCGTCACGTCGGGCAACCTGTTGCAGATCGTCTTCTTCTGGGAGCTCACGAGCCTCTACTCGTTCCTGCTCATCGGCTATTGGTACCACAATCAGAATGCGCGCGACGGCGCACGCCTCACGCTGACGATTACGGCCACCGGAGGGCTGTGCCTGCTTGGAGGCATGCTTCTGCTCGGCCACATCGTCGGCAGCTACGATCTCGATGTGGTCCTCCGGGCGGGATCGAGCATCATCGACCATCCGCTGTATTTGCCGACGCTCCTGCTGATCGCCGTCGGTGTTTTGACGAAAAGCGCGCAGTTTCCCTTTCATTTCTGGCTGCCACGGGCAATGGCCGCGCCGACACCCGTCTCCGCGTATCTGCATTCTGCGGCCATGGTCAAAGCGGGCATCTTCCTGCTGGCGCGCCTCTGGCCAGTCATGGCAGCGCACGATTACTGGTTCTGGATCTTCACACCCGTGGGGGTCACGACGCTGCTCGTCGGTGCGTTCCTTGCGCTCTTCCAGCAGGATCTCAAAGGCCTGCTCGCGTATTCGACGATCAGCCATCTCGGGCTCATTACGCTGTTGCTCGGCCTCGGCAGCCCACTGGCCGCCGTGGCAGCCGTTTTCCACATCATGAATCATGCGACCTTCAAGGCATCGCTGTTCATGGCTGCCGGCATCATCGATCGCGAAGCCGGAACCCGGGACATACGGCAGCTCGGAGGCCTCTATCGCGCGATGCCGATCACGGCCACCCTGGCCATGGTCGCAGCCGCGGCAATGGCGGGCGTTCCGCTGCTCAATGGTTTCCTGTCGAAGGAGATGTTCTTTGCCGAGACGATCGAAACGCATGTCGTCTCCGCATTGGATGACGCTCTGCCCTACCTCGCGACTCTCGCGGGCGTATTCAGCGTCGCGTATTCGCTGCGCCTGATCCACCAGGTGTTCTTTGGCCCCGCCGCCAACAATCTGCCGCGTACGCCGCACGATCCCGTTCCCTGGATGCTGCTGCCTGTCGGATTTCTTGTGCTGATGTGCATTCTCGTCGGCGTGGCGCCGCAGGCGATGGTCGGTGGCTTCCTCGACATCGCCATCGACGCCGTCGTCGGGTACCCCACTCCGAAGTACAGCCTGGCCGTGTGGCACGGCTTTACGCCGGCGTTCTTCATGAGCTTGGTCGCCCTGTTCGGCGGTATCACCGTCTATACCGCCCTGCAGACCTATCTCTCAGGAGATATCGAAGGCGCGCCAATTCTGCGCCGCTTGAAGGGGCGGCGCATCTTCGAGCGTGCTGTTGCACTGCTCTCGTGGCGCGGCGCAAGAGGCCTCGTTCAGAGGTTGAGCTCGAACCGGCTCCAGCCGCAGATTGCGCTGCTGTTGTGCGTCGCCTTGCTGGCTGCGGTCTGGCCGCTGTTCCAGAATTCGATCACGCTGCGGTGGCCCAAGCTGAACGAGGTCGACGCGAGCTTTCTGCTCGTCTGGGTCGTCGGATGTCTGTGCGCTGTCGGTGCGGCTTTATTGGCGAAGTTTCATCGGCTCGCAGCGGTAATCCTGATGGGTGGGGCGGGACTTTCGACCAGCATCACCTTCGCCTGGGGAGCCGCGCCGGATCTTGCGCTCACACAGCTCCTCGTGGAGATCGTCACCACAGTGCTTCTCCTGCTGGGCCTGCGCTGGCTGCCGAAGCAGGATAAGGACGCGATCCCTCCGCCAAGCCCGACCGTCGTCGCAAGGCGGGTCCGCGATTTCGTGATCGCCACCGTCGGTGGCATCGGCATCGGAACTCTGGCCTACGCCGTCATGTCACGGCCCTTGACCTTCAGCGTCTCCTCCAAGTTCCTCGAGCTCGCCTACCCGGAGGGAGGCGGACGGAATGTCGTCAACGTCATTCTCGTCGATTTCAGAGCCTTCGATACCCTTGGCGAGATCACGGTGCTGGGGATCGTGGCCATCACGGTCTACGCCTTGCTGCGCCGGTTCCGTCCCGCGCCGGACAGCGTGCCCCTGCCCGACCAGAAATACTTCCAGAACCTGTTCGATGCGGAGCGAAAGAGGTCGCACAAGGAGCCGATTTCCGCCCACTACATGTTTGTTCCTGGCATCATCCTGCGGCTCCTTTTCCCCGTTGTCGGCATGGTATCGGTATTTCTCTTCATGCGCGGTCACGACCTGCCGGGAGGCGGCTTCGTCGCCGGCTTGACGTTCGCTATCGCTTTCATTCTTCAATACATGGCCGGCGGTGCGCGGTGGGTGGAGGCGCGGCTTACCGTGCTTCCGGTGCGCTGGATCGGCTTTGGCCTGCTTGCGGCCGGATGCACAGGGATCGCCGCTGCGTTGTTCGGCCGGCCCTTCCTCACCTCGGCCTTCCGCTACGTCGAGATTCCCCTTCTCGGGCCCATACCGATGGCATCTGCGGTGCTCTTCGACCTGGGGGTGTTCGCCTTGGTCCTCGGCGCGACCGTCCTCATGTTGATCGCGCTTGCTCACCAGGCGATCCGCATCCCGCGTACAGCCAGCAAAGCGGGCCAAGCCGCCGAAGGAGCTGCCTGATGGAACTCGTCATCTCGATAACCATCGGCGTCCTCGCCGGATCGGGGCTGTGGCTCATTCTGCGGCCGCGGACGTTCCAGGTGATTATTGGACTCTCGCTCCTGTCGTATGCGGTCAATCTCTTCATCTTCGGCATGGGACGTCTGCGGGTGGGCAAGGCGCCGGTTCTCGATTCGGTCGTTCCCCCCTATCTCGCGGGCTATGCGGATCCGTTGCCACAGGCGCTCGTGCTGACGGCCATCGTCATCAGTTTCGCGATGACGGCGCTGTTTCTCGTCGTCCTTATCGCCGCGCGAGGGCTGTCCGGAAGCGACCATGTCGATAGTGTGGAGCCGGGCTCATGACCTGGGCCGATCACCTGGTCATTGCGCCGGTCCTCATTCCGCTCCTTGCCGGCGGTGCGATGCTGCTGTTCGAGGGGCGGCGCCGCGAAGTCGTTGCGGGTATCAACGCGCTCGCGACATTGGCGCAACTCGCGGTCGCCATCGCGCTTCTCGTCATGAGTACGCAAGGGAGCCCGGCTCAAACCGTCAGGGTCTATCGACTCGGCGATTGGCCGGCCGAGTTCGGCATTGTTCTGGTGGCCGATCAGCTCGCTGCACTCATGCTGCTGCTCGCGGCGTTGCTGGCGTGTGCCGCACTGTTGTTCGCTCTCGCCTATTGGCATCGCGCCGGCAGCTATTTCCACCCGTTGTTCCAGTTCCTTCTCATGGGGCTCAACGGCGCCTTCCTGACGGGTGATCTGTTCAACCTTTTCGTGTTTTTCGAGGTGCTTCTCGCTGCGTCATACGGGCTGGCGCTTCACGGCTCAGGACGCGCGCGTGTGCGGGCGAGTCTGCATTACATCGTGGTCAACCTTGCAGCCTCGTCGCTCTTTCTCATCGGCGTCAGCGTGATCTATGGCACCGCCGGCACTTTGAACATGGCTGCGCTCGGCGAGCGTATTCCAGCGCTTGATCCGTCTGAGCGGGGACTGTTCGAGATCGGAGCGGCTGTCCTCGGCATCGCCTTCCTGGTGAAGGCTGCGGCTTGGCCGCTCGGCTTCTGGCTGCCTGCACTTTATGCCGCGGCCAGTGCGCCGGTTGCCGCGCTGTTCGCGATCATGACCAAGGTCGGGGTCTACATCATTTTGCGGCTGGGATCGATCACGGCCGAGGCGGGAGGCGGCGAGTCGCTCTTCTTCGCAGAGGGCTGGCTGTTCGCAATTGGTATTGCCACCATATCCTTTGCCGCCATTGCGATGCTCGCATCGCAGGACATGGGTCGTCTTGCCGGATACTCCGTCCTGGTGTCATCGGGGACGTTGCTGGCGGCCATCGGGGTTGGCGGTCCGGGGATGACCAGCTCGGCGCTGTTCTACCTCGTCAGCTCCACGCTGACCGTGGCCGCCTTTTTCCTGCTCATCGAGCTCGTGGAACGCGGCCGCACTCCGGCAGACGACGTTCTGGCGGTGACCTTGGAGGTCTATGGCGCCGAGGATGAGGAAGATCCGGAAGCCGAGGAAGAAGTCGGCGTTGCGATACCCGCCATCATGGGTGTGCTCGGAGTTGCCTTCCTTGCCTGCGCCGTGCTGCTGTCCGGCCTTCCGCCGCTGTCGGGATTCGTCGCGAAATTCGCCATTCTCGATAGTCTGCTCGACCAGCACTGGCTCACGGTCGGCGGCACCGTTTCACTCCAGGGATGGCTCCTTCTTCTTGTTATCCTGGTCTCTGGTCTGACCACGGTGATCGCCGTGACACGCGCAGGTATAAGGGCCTTCTGGACGTTTACCGACCGGGAGCTGCCGCGCGTCCGCGGCGTCGAGCTTGGTGCGATCGCCTTGCTGCTGTCCCTCTGCGTTGCGCTCACGATCCAGGCTGGACCCGTCATGCAATTCATGCGGACGACGGCAAATGGGCTGGAGCTTGGGCGGCCTTACATCGGCGCAGTACGGGCGCAAGATGAGACCTCACCTTCACAGCCGGGACCAGCGCCATGAGCAGATGGCTACCCTATCCGCTTATTTCCGTGATGCTGCTGATCACCTGGCTGCTGCTCAATCAGAGCCTCTCCCTCGCACACATTCTCCTGGGCGGAATGCTTTCCGTCGCCGGTCCGTGGTTTCTGCTGCGGCTCGATGCGCCGCGGCTGGTCATCAGGCGGCCGTTGGCCATCCTGCAACTATGCGCTGAGGTTGCGGTCGATATCGTTCGTTCGAACTACCGGGTCGCCCTCCTGACGGTGCGGGACAAACCCGGCCGAACGCCCGGATTCGTGCGCATTCCTCTCAGGCTACAGTCACAGTATGGCATTGCGCTACTCGCCTGCATCATCACTGCGACGCCCGGGACCAGCTGGGTCGCCTACGATCCTGATCGCGACATCCTCGTCATTCATGTTCTCGACCTGATCGACGATGACGATTGGGGAGAAATCATCAAGACGCGCTATGAACGCCTGCTGATGGAGATCTTTGAATGAGCGGAGTGATCCTCTCGGCCGCGTTGCTCACCGCGAAACTCTTCCTGACGCTGGCGATGGCGGCTGCGACTTTCCGCATCCTGTATGGCCCACGGGCCCAGGATCGCGTACTCGGCATGGACACGCTCTACGTTAATGCCATGCTGCTTCTCCTGGTGTTCGGAATTGGCTCCGGGTCGACAGTCTATTTCGAGATGGCGCTGATCATTGGCCTGCTCGGCTTCGTGGCGACGGTGGCGATGGCCAAGTTTCTCATGCGAGGCGAGGTGATCGAATGACGCCGCTCGAGGAACTACCGCTCTGGGTCGCGATCCTGGTATCCGCCTTGCTGATCCTCGGCTCGGGCCTGGCGCTGTTCGGATCAATCGGCCTGCTGCGTTTCAAGACCTTCTACGAGCGCGTTCACGCGCCCACCCTCGGCTCGACGCTTGGCCTGTTCAGCATCCTGGCTGCATCGATGCTCTATTTCTCGATCGCCGAGACGCGCCTTGTTCTGCGCGAGGTACTGATCGGCGTCTTCGTGACGATCACGACCCCGGTGACATTTCTGCTCTTGGTCCAGGCCACCGTCTACCGCGATCGCTTCGAAGGGAGCGATCCGATCGCGGATCTCAGCCCGGAGCGCAGAACCGTCAAGACGCCGTCTGATCCACACCCGTAGTTTCTCGCACGCGATTGCTGGTTTGATCCCAGGTTTCGATGGGGCATCCTCCTCGCCCGAGGAAGCCGAACGAGACGCTATACCGCCCCAGGAGCGGACCAGGGGCCAACAACAGCAGGTCTGCT
>JAWLCO010000105.1:0-14001 GCA_041687075.1 Hyphomicrobiaceae bacterium
CAACGCGCTCTGACGGCCTGCGGCCTCGACGCGGACGAGCAGCGCCTGGTCGCCAGCGAAAACGCGCTTCGGCTGCTTGGGGTAGGGAAGTGACGCCTCGTGGTTTAGCGACGCCGATGGAGATCTGACAGCAGCGAACGGAAATGTCGGATATTGGCCCTCCTCGACAAACCGGCAGCGGAGACTATCGGACCATCGCGACCTTGGGAACCAGTAGTAGTGGGGCGCTCAACGCTCGATCCCATGAGCCGACATCTCAGGCGTGCAATCGGTACAACCAACACTGCCGCTGGCTACGCCCGCTATGGAAGGTATTGCGTCGGCAGAAGTTTAGGATTCTACTTTACCGTGCATTGCGGATTGCTCATCCTTGCTCCGACACTCGGCTCGCGTTATCTGAAATGCATGGCTACATCGCACATCCTGCTTCTCAAAATCGAGCGGTTTCGCGGTATCACCGACATCGCTTGGCTCTCGGCCAAGGCATCCAACGTCATTCTGGGCGGCGGCGAGACAGCGAAGAAGGCCATTTTCGACGCAATTGCACTGGTGGCGCTCGAACTACACGGGCCGCGACTTAGCCTGTGGATTCAAGAGTAAGGCCGATTCGCGGCCGCCGGATGTGGCGGTGGGGCAAACGCTGAAACCGGCGTAGCCATGGGAGCGTCAGCGGGGGTGGAACTTCCGGAGGGACTTGTCCATTGTCCAACGAACTACTTCAGATCGCCATATCTCGGATTGCTCATGAAGCCAGGTTAAATTTGGCCCTAGATATCCGGAAGCGGAGCGGTCGAGCATTGTATAGTCCAGTTAGCACGCTCTTTAGCGATTCCCAGATTTACTTCTTGGGTATCTATCCCGGCTTCGTGAGGGGAGATCCACAACCGCATAACAATTGGACGATAGAGGAAGACCTTGAGCGCCTGGAAACCGGCAGAATATATGAACACGCTTATCTGGAAGAGAAGTGGGGGGAAGATTACCCCGGCCAGGCAAAACTGCAGAAAAGGGCCCTTCATCTTTTTGGGCTTATTGCAGGAGACGAGTCAGCAGGTCGCGAGCTACTGCTTAAGACCCCTACGAGCAATATGATTCTGCTGCGCAATAACCAGGAAAACGAGGATCTCCTAAGATCGAGTAAGACCCTCGTGGAGCATTGTTGGTATTTTCATCAAGCGGTTATCGATGTCAAGAAGCCAAAGGTGGTTCTTGTGCACGGAGTGCGTTGTGCCAAAGAGCTCGCGCAAGTGCGTGGTCTCGGTAGTTGCTCGCGTTGGCCATCTGGACACGGTGCACAGCCTCATCTTTATTCGTGGCAACTGGGGGAAGGTCGAACATTGCTTGCAATTCCGAACCTCGGCCGCTACGATCCCCGGAGTTCAAGAGAAAAGGCACTCAGGCAGTTCTTTCACGAAGCTGCCCCACACGTGCTCGGTGGATAGCTTGCGGAAGGGACGCGCATCAAGCGCCGACTCCTTTTGTCTGTGCTCGTTTTTCAACGGCCGCAGAGGCTCGGCCCGTTGGCGTCTTTCTTCCACTTCCTATCGTCGTGATCCGGTGGATCAGGATGCCGGTCCTTCGGGTAGGAGGCTATCGGATCACCGCGACCATTGGCAGCCCTGCGTCGATCGGCTCGATGCCAGAAGCTGACGTCGCGTAGGTCAAGCAGCGGCACCGACACTGCCGCTCCATGTCCGCTTATTGAGGTAGAGGGCCAGCAGCGATTTGGGATATCACGCGTCGGAACCTTTCGTGCTTGGCGGAACGCTCTGGGGGAGCGGCCTCGCAATACATCAACAGATTAGCGCAACCAACACTTGATCAGTGACGGCTTCTGCCGCAGGCCAGCGGGTACGCGGCGACGCCGATTGCATCGTCCCCCTCCAGCCGACTCTGTCTTTCCGCTGAACGCCGGCCGCTCAGCCGGGTGGCATCTGGAGGGGGCGGATGCACGACACCATAAAGGCCTCGGAGAAAGCGCTTATTAGCGTGTTCTGCGACGATTACGTCTTCAATATCCCATCCTATCAGCGCCCCTACGCCTGGAAGGTCAAGCACGCTGGCCAGCTGCTCGACGGTATCCATCCGGTGAAGACCGTCTTGAATGAGGCTTGGCGATAACGTCCTCGCCCGGATCGGCGACCATCCGATGAAGCGCATCGACGACCTGATGCCGTGGAACTGGAAAGCGGCGCATCAGGCAACAGCCGAATCCGCCTGATCAAGAGACCCCACCCGGACCGTCGCCGGATGCTTACTTCTCAACGCTGCCGCCCAGCGCGACGATCCCATTGCTCTGCCGCTGCCGGCCAATCTGAAGTGCGACGCCGGCCTCATCGAAGAGGTCGATGCGAGGCGTGGCGATCCGGTCTGGCGCAAGACCGGCGACGGCCATGGCACGACGCTGGCCGTCACCGACGCCGGGCTCGCCGCCATCGGCATCGTGCCGGAGGACGACAGCGTGGCGCCACAGTCCGCCCCCGGCGCCAACACACGCGCCCCGCGCGCGGGCACCAAGCAGGCCAAGCTGATCGCCATGCTGCGCGCGCCCGAGGGCGCCACCATCGCCGAGATCGCCGCTGCCACCGGCTGGCAGCCGCACACGGTGCGCGGTGCGATGGCGGGTGTGCTGAAGAAGAAGCTCGGGCTCGAAGTGACCTCGGAGAAGGTCGAGGGGCGCGGACGGGTTTACCGCATCGGCCGGGAGGGCTGAGTCATGGCGAAGACGACCATAAACAACCGTCTCGCCGCCTCGCTCCAGCAGCGCGCGAGACGATAGTCGCCGCTCGACATCCACCTGCTCGACTGCCCGATCGGAGCGGCCCGTGCCGCTCCCTCAAGATGCCGTCTTCGGTTTGTAGAGCGTCATCCGGTAGCACTCCATGTGGCGTGCATGGAACTGGTAGGCGAGGGCCCACAGGTAAAGGCGGAACTTGCGATACTCGAACTCGCCGAATTCCTGGCGCACGAAATCCTTGTTCCTTTCCAGATTGAGCGCCCACTGCTTGAAGGTCAGAAAGTAGCTCCAGCCATCATTGAACACCTCGACCAAATCGAGCGGCGTTTTCTTCAGCTTGTTGAGAAAATCATCGAGGACGAGGTAGGAGTGATTGCCCGGATAGATGTAGCGAGCCATGAAGGAGGAGAACTCGTATTTTTGCCGCGACGCGCTGCCGTCGAGGAAGACGGCGCCTCCAGGTTTGAGCAGATTGCAAAACTTGGTCAGCACGCGCCCATATTGGGGCAGGTGCTCAATGACACCCATGATAACAATGGCGTCAAATTTGTCCTTCGGCTCGTATTCTAGGAAATCGATCAACAGGATGCGAAAGCGGTCCGAGGCGGTGGAGAGCTTCTGGGTGAGATAAGTTTGCGATACCGTCGAATTGGTGATGCCCGTGAAATCGATGTCCGACTGCAGCGCGTGTCTGGCAAACGCGCCCCAGCCTGGGCCGATCTCAAGCACGCGCTTGCCCGGGCCGATTTCGCAGCGCTCGATGGCATAGTTGAACTTCCGTTCCAGCGCCGTCGCCAATTGCTCGTCGTCGCTCTCGTAGACGCCTTGGCTGTAGGCCGGATGGATCTCGTCGAGAAAGCTCAGGAACAGTCGCGGGTCAGCGTCATAGTGAGACTTGATCGCTTGCTTGTTGGTGTAGACCTGCCCGAACAGAAGCGGCTGGAGAAAGCGCCAGCAATTGGTGAGAAAGTGCCTGTCGTCGAGAGCGGCGCGCAGCGCGAAGGGCTGCAGCATATCGCCATCGAGGTCGATGTCGCCGCGAATATAGGCCTCGGCGAGATTGCCCTGGTCGAGGCTTCGCACCGCCTCGACGGCCCGATCGTTGCGAAGGGCTGCCCGGAAGACAGGTTCGCCGGACCCCACGGTGCGTACTTGGCCGTCGGGCATTTCAATGGAAAACGGTTTGCAATTGGTGTCGACGCGGGCGATGAACGCATCGACTGCAGCCTTGGCTATGGTCCCCGACATGTCAGACTCTATGTTACTGGTCCGTTGTCTAGGTATTGAACCCTCGCAGCTGCTTAATCATGACTCTGAATTGCCCGAGACGCAATCCGCGTGCATTCTTCTACGATGTTCCTGTTAATGAGGTCGGCTGGCGCTCCATGACGAAGCAGGCGATCGGTCACATTGCCTACCTACTTCAACAGCCAGCGCTTGATACGCCGCTACGCCAGCCTTCACCGGATGCGTACGCTCGACGATTTCGTCGACTGCCTTAGCGTCGGCGATCCTAGCGAGCTATCCCCGTATTTTCTCGGCAGCATCGTGCTCATCAAGCCGCCCCAGCAATCCCTGGCCGATGTTGTCGATGGACAACAGCGCCTAACGACGCTGACCATCCTCGTGTCGGTGCTGCGCGATGTCGAGCCCGAGCGGCGTGCCGCCCAGGTCCACAAGTACATCTGCGAGCCCGAGGACGAGTTCGCCGGCACACAGCAGCGGTTCCGGCTGTCACCGCGCGACCGCGACGCCGAATTTTTCCGCAAGCACGTGCAGCAGTACGGTGCAACTGCCACCTCCGCCGAGGATTTGGCCGCCAACGATGCCCAGAGGAATATGGCCGCCAACGCAGCCCACTTTCGGGAGCGGCTAAGCGCCCGCTCCGAGGACGAGCGCGCTCGCCTGATCACCTTCATGGTGCGCCGCTGCTACCTCGTCGTCGTCGAAGCCTCAGACCGTGCCTCCGCCTATCGCATCTTCTCGGTAATGAACGACCGCGGCCTCGATCTGTCGCCGACCGACATCCTCAAGGCGGATACTATCGGCGCGCTCCCCGAGACGCAGCGCGACCGCTACACCGCAAAAGGGGAGGACATGGAGGAGGCGCTCGGGCGCGACGCGTTCCGCGATCTCTTCCGCCACATCTATCTCTGCCACCGGCACGACAAGATTCGCGGCACTCTCGAGGACCAAATCCGTCTCCACGTCAAGCCGCAGACCCGGCCAGCCGCATTCATCGACGCGGAGCTCGAGCCGCTCGCTGAGGCGCTCCTCTATGTGCGCAAGCAGAGCTACGCCAGCACGCGTCATGCGGCCGAGATCAACAAGTCACTCGGCTACCTGAGCCGTCTCGACAACGCGGATTGGGAAGCGGCGGCCGCCCTGTTCCTCGCCCGTCACAGCGATAAGCCTGACGATGTCCTGCGCTTCCTGAAGGACCTCGACCGCCTTGCCTAGGGCCTCTTCATTCGTCGCAGCAACGTCAACGACCGGATCGTTCGCAACGGCAAGATCGTCAAAGAAATCCAGGACGGCGCGGACCTCTACGCCGCGAACTCGGCGCTTCAGCTCACCGCCCAGGAGCAGGCCGCCATCCTCGCAGACCTCGACGGCCCCATTTATGAGATGATCCAGCGCGTGCGCCTGCCGCTCCTCCTCCGGCTCGACGAGTTGGTCTCGGACGGCTCCGCCCGTTACGACCACAAGATCATTACCGTCGAGCATGTCCTGCCTCAAACGCCGCCTCAAGACAGCCTTTGGATCGAGTGGTTTCCCGACCCGACCCAACGTCAGTACTGGGTCCACAGACTCGCCAACCTGGTGCCACTCTCGCGCGCAAAAAACTCGCAGGCGAGCAATCTCGAGTTTGCGCGCAAGAAGGACGAGTACTTCGCCCGTAGAGGAACGTCGCCCTTCGCGCTGACGACACAGGTCATCCGGGAGACGACGTGGACACCGGCCGTGCTTGAGGCACGCCAGCAGCAGCTCGTCGATCGACTGGCCAGGCTCTGGCGTCTCGAGACCATATCCCAGGCAGGATGACGCGATGAAGAACCCAGCCACTTGCCGACATCGAGGTCGATCCTGCCTGTTGAATCAGCGCTATCCCAATTGCGGACTCACCAGGAACTACACAACTGACCTTCCATTCGGCACTCGGCATGTCCGCAGACGCATGACATTCAGACCGCTAAATTTGACTGTGCTTCAAGCTGGCGAAAGCGAACCGTGAATTGTTCGCGATGTAGCGCCACAGATCGGAGAGCACGCCCCTCTCGTCGTTTAGCCGGCGCTTCTGGCGAACAAACGATTACGGCGCAGTCCCGGCACATCGCAGTGCGACTCCAACTGAGCAGCATCCCGCAAAACCGTTTCGCTTCGTCACGCAACGCGCGACCTAGTCCACCAGGCGGCGTGCTCTCTGCGGGCGAATGATGGTCACCAGCGAGCGGGCGCGCGTCAGCGCCACGCGCAGAAGCCGCCGGCTTCGTTCATGTGGCGGTTCCTCGTCGCCACTGAAGAATGGCGACTTGTGCTGACCCTCGACCAGCACGACGGCGTCGAACTCCTTGCCCTTTGACTTGTGAATGTTCATCAGCATGCATCCGCGCGGATCGAGCTCGGCAGAGACCAGCTTTTCCTGGTCGAGGATGCGCTTCACCTGTTGGCTGGCACCGAGGTAGCTGCCGCTCGCCGCCCAACGCTGCGCGAGTGCTGAGGCGAGCGCATCAGTTGCCCGGAACAATTTGACGAGGCGCACCTCGCGGTACAGCTCGGCCAGCGCGCCGATCTCTTGCAGCACCGCACGGGCAGCCTTCCAGTCACCTACCGGATCTCCGGTCAGGGCAATGCCGGCTGCATGTGCGGCGACGAGCGCCTTGGCGGCATCGATGCGCGCGACCTTGCCGTCCACAACTTTTGCCGCGGCTTCGCCGAACCTTCGCGCGTTGCCCGCGGCCGCGCCGCTCGGCTTCTCAGCATTTTTCATGTGGAAATAGCTGGCGATCGCTGTCAGCGTTCGGGTGACCGCGGCGCTTGCCGGCTCGCCGGGCCATTCCAGCAGCGTCGCGACGACGACGGCCGAAGCAGCCGAGAGCTCCGCGTCCCAGACCACCTCATGGTCGACAGGGTTCAGCTCGCGGCCGTTGTAAATATGCGACTCCGACAACAGTGCGGATATGTCGGCAACCAGGGTGTTGCTCCGGCACAGCACCGCTACGCATGGATGCGCGACGCCGTCTGCCCGCAGCTTTGAGAACGTCCAGATGACCCCGGCATGCACAGTTGATGCGAACGTGTTCGGCCAGTAGCTTCCATGTCTGACATCCGGGCTTTCTGGCAGCGGGCCGCGGTTGTGGAGGACGGCGTCTGCAAACCTGAGTATCCCTGCGTTCGGGCTGCGGTGGTTCTCGCCCGACAGATCGAACTCGGCCGGGCGGATCTCTTCCCGCAGGATGTCGAGCCGCCGTGGATCAATCTCCGGCCGGTAGTCGAAGATGCGTTGTTCCGGGTCTGCAAGGCAGAACACGTCGCAATGCGCCGAGAGCGCCCTGACGATGCGCCACTGGTCGTTGTCGGTATCCTGGAACTCATCGACGATGATCATGGGATGGCACTGCGCGATCAGCGCACGCAAGGCAGCGCATCCTTCGAGTAAATCAGCGGTGCGGGAGGCGAACAGATCGAAGCAGACGAGGTCCTCCTCGGCAGCCATGCGGAGGGCTTCGTCCTTCCATTCACCCTCGAACGCCGACTTCCTCACACGCTCATCGCTTGGATAGAGAAACCGGATCGGCTGCCCCGACAACAGCCGACCGTGCGAACGCAACAGGTCTATGCAGAAGCCGTGGTAGGTCTGGACGCTAATGGCCTTGCGCTCAGCGGCACTCAAGATCTCCTTGCAGCGCAATAGCACCTGCCGGATCGCCGCACGTGAGAAGCTCAGGAACAGGATCTCCTGTCCTGGCTGCAACGTCGCGAAGCGATTCTGCGCCTTCAGGAGTGCCATCGTCGTCTTGCCGGCGCCAGGACCGCCGAGGACGAGCAGATGCCCGTCCTGCGCGATGATAGCCTGGCGCTTGTCACAAAGCTCGATCGCCATCGAATTCCTATGCCGGCTTGTCGTTGGCTTTTGGGCTCAGCACCGTGTGGATCTCCTCGAGTACGCCGCGGATCGTTGCCGGCAACTCGGCCGCGCTCTGGCAATGCCCTATGAAGATGCCGGCATAGCCGTGTGCATCCCCTTTGCGCTCCTTCAAGACCTTGGTTGCGAGCTTCGCGATATCCTCATCTCTGGCTGCTGGATTGTATGCGCCGGCGTGCGCCGGATAATCGGTCCGGGTCGAGACATCAGCCAGGAACCGTTTGATGACGCCGGTCGGCACTTGCTTGATGAGCAGGTTTTCGATGCCTTTCTCTGGCGATTCCCAATGCTTGACGTAGTGTGCCAGCTTGGCGTTGGCATCCGCGGTAAGCGGGGCCGCCTGCTTGTCGTAGAAGCCGAAGGCGAGCTTGCCGAGAGCAGAGAAGATCGGCCCGTGTCGCGGCACGTCGCCATCCCCGTTTGCGGTGAAGATGCTGACGCCGGCAAGATCGAGATGCGAATAGTCATCCGCTGGCTTTGAGGCCTCCATCACTGTCGACGCTGCTGCGAACAGCGCGCCCTCGGTCGAGCCTTCCACCACCAGCACGGCCCTGCTCAGGACGGCTTCTGCGAATTGACGCCGCTCGCTGCGCAGGTTCTTGAGCTTCACTTGCGTGCCGTTGATCGGCACGCCCTTGAGCTTGCCCGTGTCGTCACGATCCAGGATGACGATCTGCGCAGGATCGAACTGCTCAATGACGTACGGCGAATGCGACGTCACGATCGACTGGCCCATTTCGGCCAGCACGAACTTGGTAACCCTCCGCTGCGTGTGCGGCGGCAGGGCGACCTCCGGCTCCTCCATGGCGAAGATCACGGCTTTGTTGCCCTTTAGCTCAGCGATGAAGGTCAGTAAGGCGAACACTAGGAGATTGATGGAGCCGGTTCCGAGCCTGTTGAAGGGTATCGGGTGGCCACCTGGCCGCGCCGCGACAAAGAGGCGGACGACCTCGCGCAGGTGCTCGCGTGTCAGCTCAGACGCGAAGAATGAAGCCGCGTCATCCCCCTTGGCGAGGTTGACGAAGCGCCCCATGCGTTGCCGGATCTCGGTGCGGATCTGTTTCAGCTGCTCGATGTCGCCGATGGCAGGGTCGAGCCCTTCGAGCGCATCGAGGGTTTCCTGCCACATGGCGGCAGCGCCGTCGCCCGCCAGCTTGAGCACGGTATCGAGCAGCGAGCCGCGCTGCAGGCTGAGCGCACGCGAGCCTGTTCTCAGCGTACGCAGAAATACGAATCCGCACAGACGCTTGTGGTCGCGCCTGAAGGACTTGCGACCACCGCCCAGCAGCTCCATCGGGTCGGCATCCTCGGCGTCCACTTCGCCGATCGGATGGTCGAAGTACGTGTTGCCGATGAAGTCATCGTCATCCCGACTGTAGCGGCCGATGAACACGACCGGAAGTGCCCAGACGACATCCGCTCCGTCTGCCGCTGCGAGGCCGCCTGCCGCCTCGTCGACGAAGGCGCATGTCCTGTTGTTCCAGCGGCGCAGATGTGGCCGGAACCGCCGCTCCGCCTCTTCCGACAGATCAATGAGGATTGCGCCGATACGAATGTCCACAGGCGCATCATTGTCGTCCATGTAGCGGCCGGCATGGAAGTCGTGCTCGTCGACCACCGGCCGGCGGCCGAGCCTCTCCGGTCCAAGTACCAGATCGAGCGCCTCGCAGACCGTGGACTTGCCAATGTTGTTGCCGCCGACCAGCAGCGAGTGACCGGTGAAGGTCACTCGTCCTTCGAGAACGCCGCGAAAATTCTCGATCTTGAGCTGCCTGACCTGCACAGCGCCCCCGCAATGATGTCCCCCGGAATCGGGCAGAACGAATCGTAAGAAAATCGACGATCAGCCTACGTCGTCATCGTCATAGCCTCAATAATGATGTCTGTGAGGTGGCCGCATCTCTTTTCCCACTGACGCCATTGACTAGCGCTGTGTCCGCCTCCGTGCGGTCGAAGGGCGCGTGACTGTGCTGCGCACCCGCGGGGCCGCACCAGATCGGCATCCGTGCGTCATCCTGGTCATGCTGTGTCTGTTTACGGTGGTATAGCGGCCGCGGCTTCGATCGGTTCTGCCTCCGACCGTCGATGTCCGGAAACTCTGCAATGCCGGCTTCGGCAAGGGCTGGCTTTTGACTTCGGCAGCTCTGCTCGAGGCTAAAATGGGAGTCACTCACGGCTGATGTGCAGAGCGAACCCGACCATGTGGGGGGCGCCGCGAGATACCGGTAAGCCATCGCCTTGTCTGTTTTGGTGCTAACCTCCATTCAGACAAGGAATCGACACGACAAAGGATCGACCTTGAGACCGCGGAGCTTAAGTCTGACAGAGCGCATGCGGCGCATCCGAAAGACTGACACCAAGCCGGAGATGATCGTCCGCCGTATGCTGCACGGCATGGGCTACCGCTATCGGCTGCATTACAACAAACTGCCCGGTAGTCCCGACATCGTGCTACCCCGCCATCGCAAGGTGATCTTTGTGCACGGCTGTTTTTGGCATCGCCACGACTGCGCAGATGGGCGCAAGATGCCACGATCGAAGCCTGAGTACTGGGGGCCGAAATTGGAGCGGAATCGTCGGAGGGATGATGTCAATGTCGCCCGGTTGAGACAGATGGGCTGGGATGTGCTGATTGTGTGGGAATGTGAGACGCGGGTAGCCGCGAAACTCTCCGACCTTCTAAAACAGCGTCTCAGCTCCGCAATCGCCGGACGAGAGGCGGTCCAGCACGCGAGTGACGTCTGACGAGAACGTCTCACCGCTGACGCGGATATTGTTATCAATTCGCGCCTCGCACGTCCCATGCGCCGGCAGCTCGCTGGTCAGCGCAAACCGGAACTCCCACCGCTCGCTGACCGGATGCAGGCACGCCGCGAGGACATCGAAGTCGCTCGGCATGTAATAGCGCGAGCACGGGTCAGCCTTTGACGCGCGCGTGCGTTGAAAGTCGAGCTTCGGTATGCCGCCGGCATAGGTTGTGCGCAGCACGTTCTTGCACTCGAATAAGATCGGCCTGCCACCCTTCCAGCGCAGGCTGATATCAGGCCTGCCGTCGCCTTGCAGTCGGACGCACTCGGTGACGCCTTCGTCGTCCTTGAGAAAGCTCTCAAGATGCGTCTCGGCGACCCAACCGCGAACGGCCATATTCAACCGGCTTGCCGACGAGATGAGATCGAGCAGCGACTCATGGGAGATGCCGAGCTCGTCGAGCAGCATGTGCGAGACCTGGGCGCCCGCCTTCCTGCCTGGTAGATCGCGGAACTTGTCGGCGATCAGGTGCCGCTCACCGGGGTCAAGACCGCGCGCGACGCGCTCCAGCATGATGAGGTCGAGCAGTCGCTCCTGCTTGCCGCCGATCAGAACCTCAGTGCGGATATCGGGCAGCAGCTCAAAGGCGCGACGCGTGGTCGTCCTGGCCTCGCGCCGCTCGCGCTCCCAGGCGGCCCAGCCAGTGTCCATGATCTGCGTGACGTGGTCCGCTTTGAACTCCACGGAGCGCGACATCGGCGATGGGTTGTTCATCAGCGGATCGGCTGCAATGAACAGGCGCCGCTCCCGGTCGATGCCGATGAAGATGGTGGTCGTTACACCAAGAGGGTCGACTGCCACGTCGAGGACACCGGAGAGATCGCCGCCATATTTGATTTGAAAGCGATGCTCGTCGGCCGGTCGGTTCCTCGTTGCCTTGGAGTTGGCGAGGAAGGCGTAGACGAGCACGCTGAGCCGCTCTCCGCCGGGCAGTTCGAGCACAAGGTGGAACGGAGCCCGGTTGGCGGCGCTCACATGCTTGATCGTGCATCCGCGGGCCTCGAGCGCTTCGCGGATGAATTGGAGCAGGGGTTCCTTATCGCGCGCGCTGACCGAGTAGACCTTCCAAGAGAAGGCCTTCTCCTCGCCGATTGAGACATCGTCATTGCTCATTGCTGGCAAGTCCTCGATGGCCGCCGCGTCGATCGCCGTGGACACGATGGTCGTCGATATCGCGGTCGAGCGGCTCGGCAGTGTACCCTACCTGTAAGGGTGCTCCGATTCGGAGTGTTTCGTCCCCGACAAGCGCTCGACCATCCGTGTTGGGCGATTGACCTACGTACGTCGTTCTATATACGTTCTCGCCTATGGCGAGATTCATAGGGCTTCTGGAATGCTGAGGGCAATCAGTCTATTCACGGGCGTCGGCGGACTGGACTTCGGCTTTGAGGCCGCTGGCTTTGAGACGTCTGTGGCCGTGGAAATGGACGCCGTTGCCTGCCGCACCCTGCGCCTCAACCGCGACTGGCCGATCATCGAGCGCGACATCCACGAGGTGACCTCGAAAGAGCTTCTGCGGACAGCGAAGCTGAAGCAAGGGCAAGCGGATGTGCTGATCGGAGGGCCGCCCTGCCAGCCATACTCCAAGTCTGGCTACTGGGCGCGCGGCGACGCGATGAGGCTCGATGATCCCCGCGCCGACACTCTGACGGCCTACTTGCGCGTGCTGCGCGACACCCAGCCGAGAACCTTCCTGCTCGAGAACGTCTACGGGCTCGCCTACAAGGGCAAGAGCGAGGGGCTCGATCGCATTCTCGCGGGCATCGAGCAGATCAATCGCGAGACGGGCTCCTGCTACGAGCCGGTGTGGCAGGTGATCGACGCGGCGAGCTACGGCGTGCCGCAGCACCGCGAGCGTGTGTTCATTGTCGGCAGCCGTGACGGCAAGACGTTCAAGTTCCCGAAGATCACGCACGGCGATCCGGCTGACCTTTTGCTTGGCACGGACATCGAGCCCTATCGGACGACATGGGACGCGCTCGGCGATCTGCCCGAGCGGCTGAATGATCCATCCCTCCGGATGACAGGGAAGTGGGCTGACTTACTGCCGAGCATCCCGGAGGGCGAGAACTACCTCTGGCATACCTCACGCGGCGGTGGGCTGCCGCTGTTCGGCTGGCGCACGCGCTACTGGAGCTTTCTCTTGAAGCTAGCCAAGAACCGACCGTCGTGGACGATCCAGGCGCAGCCGGGTCCGGCCACGGGACCGTTCCACTGGACAAACCGGCGCCTGTCGGCACAGGAGCTGTGCCGGCTGCAAACCTTCCCCGACGGCCTCGTGTTCGACTTTGGTCGCAACGACATCCAGCGCATGCTTGGGAACGCGGTCCCCTCACTCGTCGGCGAGGTCATCGGTCGAGCAATTCGAGCGCAGCTGCTGGGCAAGCCGGTGAAGAAGAAAAAGCTCGCGCTCTTGCAGCCGCGTTGTCAGCCGACGCCAGAGCCCGAGCCCGTGGTGGAGGTGCCGATGTCCTACCGTGCACTCGTTGGCGATCATGCCGAGCACCCTGGCACTGGGCAGGGCAATCGCGCGCGGCAGAGAATGGCGGCGTGAATTTGGTGAGGCCAGCAGCTCAATTAACGGACGCTGCTGCTCTCGCTGGCCGAGCCTCGCCCTCGAGACATGGTCTGCTGTCGGAGCGTCGGGGGAGTCAGCATCGTTTTCGCATTGGAACCTATCGCGCAGGGCGATAGCTGGAACGGCCCCGAATAGCAGGGCGCGGTGTCTCGGGTACCGAACTGCTTCTCAGATAGTGCCGCTTCTTGGGAAGCGAAATCGAGCTGGTTGCTTACCTATTGCTTACCCAATACAGGATCGCCCAACGTCAGCTGGCGACCACTTCAGTAATGCACTGAGACTATTGAATGAATTGGCGCACCCAACAGGATTCGAACCTGTGACCTCTGCCTTCGGAGGGCAGCGCTCTATCCAGCTGAGCTATGGGTGCGTGAGGCGGGGACAATAACGGATCCGGCGCGATCGGGCAATCGTGCGATGGGCGGCAGGATTGGACGAATGCGCCGCAGCACCAAACCGTCACTTCCCGATGCACGTAGGCGCTGCCGTCGTCAACGGTGGTGGGATGCGTCACATAGTGACCGTGGGGCGGGATGGCAACCTGGTCGACTCGTCAGCGAGTCGGTGCAGTGCCTGCCGCATGGCCGGGCCATGCATCGGACGGCCGTGGCCCGTCAGCACGAGCTCGGGCTTGAGAGCTGCGAGACGCGCGACGGACTGGCGGGACTGCTCCCAGTTCTGGGTGTAATAGGCGGGCGGGCCGTGCAGCTCGGGGCGTTGCCGGGCGACGGC
>JAWLCO010000106.1:0-13895 GCA_041687075.1 Hyphomicrobiaceae bacterium
CGTCGATCCGCGAGGCGGCGCGCAGGATGCCGTCTGCAGCCGTCGTGTCCTTCAGCTTCGCATCCTCGGGCAGCCCGACGAATTTCGTCTTGCTCGTATCGGCGCCATCCCGCTCGACTTTGAGAATGTCTTGCTCGGGGATGTGGAGCGTGAGCGACTGGATCTTCTCGCTTTCGATGTCGATGAGCGTCGGCTCGATCCAGGAGCGGACCTCGGCGCGCACGTCGATTTCCGCATTGGCAAGCCAGGTCTGCGCATCGCCGGCCTTGCGCACGTAAGTGCCGCTCTTGCCCGAGCCGAACGCCTCCCAACGGCGCTTGCCGAGCACGAGATCGGCGATGGTGTTGCCGGAGCCGTCCAGGAGCTTCAGCGCGCGGGACTTGGCCTCCTTGCTCGACGGATCCTCCAGTTCGAGCAGCCCGTGTCGGTCCGGCATACGCGTTTTGGCTTCGACGAGCTCGGCCTGCGCCAGCTTCACGAGCAGCGCGCGAACCCTATCGGGATCGGCCGGATACCCATCCCGCTCCTTGATCGTCCACAGGCCTTCGGCATTGCTCTCGAGGGTCAGGGTGTTCCCTTCGCGGGTGACGACGAGGCTGCGGACGTCCGCGCCTCCTGAGGCGAGCGTTGGCACCAGTTTCTCGCCGACGATCCGGCCCTGGTCCCACTGGTTGTGCGTGGTGTAGACGGCCACAGCAGCCGCGCTGGAGGCGACAGCGGCCAGTGCGATCATCATGAACGTCTTGGGCTTCATGCGGTGATCTCCAGGCGAAAGCTGTTGTCCTCAACCCCTGCGCCGGCGGCGGATGATGGCCCAGCCGACGGCGCCGGCTCCGAGCAGCAGAGGCACTGCCCCGATGTTCGCGAACTTGAGCCATGCATCGAGGCGATCGATGTCTTCGCGCAGGGCGCGCTTCACCTCGCGCAGCTCGCGGCGCACGGTCAGCATTTCCCCGCGGAACCGCTCGATGGCTTCGCGCTCCTTGTCGGTGAGGATGACGGCCTCGCCTTCGCCCACCCGTTCGAGCTTGGCAAGCTGATCCTGGAGCTCTTTCAACTTCGTGGTGAGCGCCTGCTCCTTTTCGCGATAGCGGCGCTCGGCATCGCGGCGAATGTCGGCCACCAGCTCGAACGGCCGGTCGACCACACCGCGGCCGCGCAATGAAAGCAGCGCTTCGGAGCCGGACAGGTTCTCGAGGGCGTTCACAACCAACGCCGAGTTGTGCGCATGGGGCACAGCGATCTGCTGGCCGAGGAATTCACGCACATCGACCCAGAACTGATCGCTCAGCAGGTCGGTGTCGGCCACGAGCAGCACGTTGATGTTGCCATCAGCTTGATGCGCGGCTTTCGCTTCCTCGGTGTCGGCTTTGTCGGTGTCCGACAACGCTGAGTCCGCTTGAGCGCTCTCGTCCTTGTCGGCCTTCTCCTGTTTTGGCCGGCCGTCGGGATACGCGCTCTTCACCTCTCCCGAAACCCGCGCCGCGACGACCAGCGGCTTGCCGCCGGGCTTGTATTCGCGGAGCAGGGCGACAGCATCCGGCATCGGGGAGATCTTCTCGGTCGGGATGCTCATCGCCTCGGTGCTCGACTGCATAACGGGCGTGAGGTTGGTCGTGGCCCCCTCAACGGCGCTCAGGAATCCGACGGACGCCAGGTTGAGGCGCTCGATCCCGGCGGAAAGTACGTCTCCTTGATCCAGATTGCGGCTGTCGAAGCCGAGCCAGGCGATATATTCCGTGACGACGTTATTGACCCCGCCGCCGAATTGAACGCGCCGCGCATGCTCGACGTCGCCGGCGATCTGCTTCCCATCGAAGCTGACGCCCCAGGCGGTGAGCAGCTTGCCGAACTCATCGAAGTTCGGCGCGGCCGACATGGCCATCGGCGTAGGAGGCCTCAGCGTCTCCGGAACGGGATCGACGAACGCCAGCACCCGGCCGCCTTTCAGCGCGAACTGGTCGATGGCGTAGGTCGTTTCCGCTGAGAGCCCGTCAGGCTGCACGACCATCAGCACGTCGACGTCTTCAGGAATTTCCGTGAACTCTTTTCCGAGCGTCTTCACCTCGAAGACATCGCGGATCTGCTGCATCACCATCTGCGGCGGCAGCGGCTGGCGCATGCCCATCGTGGGATCGAGACCGCCATCGACCGGCAGCGTCGAAACCAACCCGATGACCGGCTTTTTCGGGTGCGCGAGAGCGTAGATGAGCTTGGTGACGTCATACTCGATGAACCGCTCGCGCTCTGGCGCGAAGAAACCGATGGTTTCCTCGTTGTCTGTCGAGTTGGCCCCGACCATACCGAAGTAGCCCAGATCGCCCTCGGGGTTCAGCCGAATGCCGCGCAGACCGGCGGCGACGGCGCGGTCCTCAGCATCGGAGAACGGCTCGGGGTCGATATAGGAGATTTGCAGTTTGTTGCCCGAGATGGAGCGGTACTGCTCCAGCAGCGTGCGGACGCGCTCGAAGTTCTTCGCAAACGAGGGCGCGGCTTCGCCGAGCTTGTTCGAGTAGTAGACTCGAATATCGATCGGCTCGTCGATCGTCTGCAGCGCTTTCCGCGTGCCTTCCGAAATCGTGTAGAGGCCTTCCTTCGTGAAATCGGCCTTCACCGAGCGCAGGGCCGTCGCACTGATGAGGTTGATGGACAGGAACGCGACGCCTGCAAGTGCCAGGCCGGCCCACGCCAGGGTATGCCGCGGCATCCGGGAAACCCACTGTGCCGCTTTCTCGAATGGTGATGCGAATTTCGTGCTCATGGCGCGCTTTCCCCTTCAAGCGGCCTTCTTCTGATCAACGACAATGCGGTTCGCGAACAGGGTGAACCCAATCAGAGATAGGTAGAAGATCAGAGCTGGCAGGCTGATGATCCCTTTCGAGAAGTCCTCGAAATGGGAAAGGAAGCTGAGGCTCTGAATTGCAGCGATCACGAATTGCGGCGCCCATCCGCGGAAGGCATTCAGCACCAGGTCCATGCCGCTCATCAGCAGCAGAAAGCACACCATTGCCGCGATAATGAAGGCGATGACCTGATTTTTCGTCAGCGCCGACACGCAGGAGCCGATGGCGAGAAAAGCGCCTGCCGTGAGAAAGCTGCCGACGTAGCTGGCAACGATGACGCCGTTATCGGGCGATCCCAGCAGATTGACCGTAACCCACATTGGGAACGTCAGCACCAGCGCCACGCCGATGACGGCCCAGGCAGCGAGGTATTTGCCGACGATCGCCTCACCGGGCGACAGCGGGAGTGTCATGAGGAGCTCGATGGTGCCCGTCTTGCGCTCTTCGGCCCACAACCGCATCGCGATCGCCGGTACGAGAAGCAGAAACAGCCACGGGTGGTAGACGAAGAAGCTCGTCAGATCGGCCTGATTGCGGTCGAAGAAGTTGCCGACGTAAAAGGCGAATGCGCCCGTCAGCGCCACGAAAATGATGAGAAACACGAGTGCCAGCGGCGTTGCGAAATAGGCGCCGAACTCGCGTTTGGTGATGATCCAGGTGCGCTTCAGACTGTCAAGCATGGCCGCCCCCCTGATCTGACGTCGTGATCTGCCGGAACACATCGTCGAGCTTGCCGCGCTCGACGTAGATCTCTTCCACGGCAATCGCCGACTCGCGGATGGCTTGCGTCACCTCGGCGGCTATGGACATGCCGTTCTTCGGCAGCGCTCGGAGCTGCAAGTGGCCATTCGCCTTACCGACCGTCTCGATGGTCTCGATGGACGAGAAGCGCTGCAGCGCTTGCACCACGCTCTCGGCGTGATCGGTCGCGACGCGGATCGCCACGGCGCCGTGGTAAGGCGCGCGCTGCCGAAGATCCTCGGCCGTGCCATCAGCGACGATGCGCCCTTTGTCGATGACGACCGCGCGGCTGCAGACCGCTTCGACTTCTTCGAGAATATGCGTGGAAACGATGATGGCCTTGTCCTTGGCCATCTCGCGGATCAGCTCACGAACCTGGTGTTTCTGATTGGGATCGAGCCCATCCGTCGGCTCGTCCATGATGAGGACCTGCGGGTCGTGCAGGATGGCCTGCGCGATGCCGACACGGCGCTTGAAGCCTTTCGAGAGCGTTTCAATACTCTGGTGCAGAACGGAGTGCAGGCCGGTTTTCTCGACGGCAGCATCGACACGGCGCTGAGCGTCGGAACCGCGGAAACCTCGTACGGCTGCAATGAAGCGCAGGAAACTGGCGGGAGTCATCTCCGCGTAGGCGGGGGCTCCTTCCGGAAGATAACCGAGGCGGGCCTTGGCTGCGATCGGCTGCTCCTGCACGTCATATCCGGCGATACGTGCTGTGCCGGAGTCCGGCTCTAGGAAGCCGGTAACCATTTTCATGGTCGTGGATTTTCCGGCTCCATTCGGACCCAGAAACCCGAGGACCTCGCCCGGCATGACGGTCAGCGAAATGCCGTTGACCGCTTTGATGCTGCCGAAGCTTTTTATCAACGTATCGGCTTCGATCAACGCAGGCATGCGCCCTCCCTTGTCGTTTAGAGTTGCGCGCGTGGGTAATCAGATCGCAGTCGAATACTCCACTGAACCCAATTCTATCTTTCAGTCCCGTAAGACTGATGGTGCAACCCAGCAGCCGTCCAGGAAAAAGGGCACGCGCTTTTCTGCGCGCGCCCTTCCTGCATTAGAAGTCCATATCGCCGCCGGGCATGGCCGGTGCCGCAGACTGCTTCTTCGGCTTTTCGGCGATCATGGCTTCGGTCGTGATCAGCAGGCCCGCGACGGAAGCGGCGTCCTGCAGAGCGGTACGGACCACCTTGGTGGGATCGATGATGCCCGTCGCGACGAGGTCGCCGTATTCGCCGGTCTGGGCGTCATAACCCCAGTTGTACGTGTTGTTGTCGAGGATCTTGCCGATGATGATCGAGCCGTCCTCACCGGCGTTCTGCGCGATCTGGCGCGCGGGAGCCTGGATGGCCCGGCGGATGATGTTGATGCCGGTCTTCTGATCGTCGTTGGCCGGGTTGAGGCCCTCGAGCGCCTTCAGCGAGCGCAGCAGGGCAACACCGCCGCCCGGGACGATGCCTTCCTCGACGGCCGCGCGGGTCGCATGGAGGGCGTCGTCGACGCGGTCCTTGCGCTCCTTCACCTCGACCTCGGTCGCGCCGCCGACCTTGATCACCGCAACGCCGCCGGCAAGCTTCGCCAGCCGCTCCTGCAGCTTCTCGCGGTCATAGTCGGAGGTGGTCACCTCGATCTGCTGCTTGATCTGATTGATGCGGGCGTCGATGTTTTCCTTCTTGCCGGCACCGTCGACAATGGTGGTGTTGTCCTTGTCGATGGTCACCCGCTTGGCCCGGCCCAGCATGTCGAGCGTGACGTTCTCGAGCTTGATGCCGAGGTCCTCGGAGATCACCTGGCCGCTGGTGAGAACAGCAATGTCCTCCAGCATGGCCTTGCGGCGGTCGCCGAAGCCGGGCGCCTTGACGGCCGCGACCTTCAAGCCGCCACGCAGCTTGTTGACGACCAATGTCGCCAACGCCTCGTTCTCGACCTCCTCGGCGATGACGAGGAGCGGCTTGCCGGTCTGCACAACGGCCTCGAGTACCGGCAGCAGCGGCTGCAGCGTGGACAGCTTCTTCTCGTGGATCAGGATGTAGGGATCCTCGAGCTCGACCGTCATTTTTTCGGCGTTAGTGACGAAATATGGCGAGATATAGCCACGGTCGAACTGCATGCCTTCGACCACGTCGAGCTCGGTTTCGAGGCTCTTGGCCTCCTCGACAGTGATCACGCCCTCCTTGCCCACCTTCTCCATCGCCTCGGCGATCATCTTGCCGATCTCGGCGTCGCCGTTGGCCGAAATCGTGCCGACCTGGGCGATCTCGCCGTTATTGGTGACCGTTTTGGAGTTCTTCTTGAGGTCCTCGACGATGGCAGTCACGGCCATGTCGACGCCGCGCTTCAGGTCCATCGGGTTGGCGCCGGCGGCTACGGAGCGGGCCCCCTCGCGGACGATGGCCTGGGCAAGAACCGTGGCGGTCGTCGTGCCGTCGCCGGCGAGGTCGTTGGTCTTGGACGCCACCTCGCGCAGCATCTGCGCGCCCATGTTCTCGAACTTGTCCTCGAGCTCGATTTCCTTGGCGACCGTCACACCGTCCTTGGTCGTGCGCGGAGCGCCGAAAGATTTCTCGATGACGACGTTGCGGCCCTTGGGGCCCAACGTGACCTTCACGGCATTGGCCAGAATGTCCACGCCGCGCAGCATGCCCTCGCGGGCCTCGTGCGAAAATCTTACTTCCTTGGCGGACATTGCCTTTCCATTCCTCTTTTCAGCATTCGGCAGCCGGCATCGACCGGCGCCGAAGAACGACGATGACCCTGGCCGAGCGCCATCCTGGCGCCGGCTGCGTTGAAACTGTGAAAACTCAAGGGTGGCAAAAGATCAGGCTGCGGCTTTGGCCTTGGCCTCTTTTTCGAGAACGCCCATGATGTCGCTCTCTTTCATGATCAACAGCTCCTCGCCGTCGATCTTCACCTCGGTGCCGGACCATTTGCCGAAGAGAACGATGTCACCGGGTTTGACCTCGAGCGGGATGAGCCTGCCCTGATCGTCGCGGGTGCCGGGCCCGACGGCGAGTACCTCACCCTCCTGGGGTTTCTCCTTCGCCGTGTCCGGGATGATTATGCCGCCGGCGGATTTCTGCTCTGCCTCGATGCGGCGCACCACAACACGGTCATGCAGGGGCCGAAACGTCATGTGTCCAACCTCCGTTGCCCTAACCAGCTATGTGCTTTGGTAGAGCGGGCCCGGGTTCCGGCGCCCGCTCGGTCGAAGTAATTAGTCGCGCCTTTGGCACTGTCAAGGGGGGAGTGCTAAGGTTGGTTCAGCCTGCAGCCGGCATCCGGGCGACGCTCAGCGCGGCTGGTCATCAGGGTCGGAGCGGCTGCCGAAGACTTGGCCGAATCGCTAGCTCGAAACGGTCGCGTTATGCTCGTGACCGTAGAGCGTAGATGCGTCGATGAGCATAACGTGGCCACCGTCTTTTGATCTGGAATGTGCTGGCCGGTCGGCAGCTAAGTCTTTGCGTTTCGCGGCTTTCGCCCGTGCCGGAACATCGAGTGAAGCTGTCCATCTTGCCTGTTTGTTTCCCCAAACCGGCCCAAGGATCGGCCAAGAGCGGACGCATTTGGCGGCCATGGTGAGGCAATGGCCGATTCGGTCCTTGATCCTCGTGTTGCGTCTCAGACGCCAGGACGGCCCCAGCAATCGTTACAGATGGACCGCCAATGACGACTCGAAACGGGCTCAACGCCGCTTATGAATCGCCTGTGACGGAGGACAGCATTCCGGAGCAGACCGAAGCGCATCCCGCTGCCGAGATCGGTGGGACAGAAAGCACTGTCGAGACAGCGTGCGAAAGTGCCCGGATGGCAGCTCCGCCCGAGGGCAACCCCGATATGCCCGAGGATTCCTTACGCGAGCAGCTCAACGCCCTTGTTCAGGCGCTTTCTGAGAAAACCGAAAGCGAGCCGGTGGACGAGCAAGTCGTTCTCGATGACGACTTCGCCCTTCCGAACGTCGTGAACCGGCCGGATGAGCCCGCTCCCGACGAAGAACAGTGGCAGCCCACATTCCATCCGGCCTCAATGGAGGCCATGAGGAACGTACTGTCGAAGCCCCTGTACGGGTTCATGGCAGGCCTTGTTGCGTCGGTCGCGGTCGGCGGCGGCATGCTCCTCTTCACGCCCCTGATGAGCGAGCCACCGGCCATGGCCAGCAATGAAGCCTCGCCGGAAGAGAAGCCGGTCTTTGCGGCAGCCGCTCTGCCGGTGCCGGTCGAGGTGCCGACGATGAAAATGCAGGGGCGGCTGTCGCAAGACGGAGCGCCTGTGATCCGCGCAGATGCGGATTCCAATTCTCCGGCGCGCACGGAGGAGCAAGAGGTCGAGGTCGCCGTGCTGGTCGAAGCGGGCACGGACGCCGGCTCCGTTGCCACGGATGAGACTACCGGCCCCCGTGAGGCGGTGGAGGTGGCTTCGGCCCCGGTGCCGGAAGCCGCCGTCGATGAGCCGGAAGCGACGAGCGCTCAAGGAACACCGGATTCAGCATCGCAACCTGCACCAGACGACACGATCGTCAACTTCGATACGGTCGTTGAGCCCTCGACTGAAAGCGGCGAGCAGGAGATCGCTCTGGCAGAAGCTATCCCTGAGAGTGATGGCTTTGACTCAGCTCCGCCGCTGCGTATCGCGCACGCGCTCACACACGTGAACATGCGGGCGAGCCCAGACAATGCGGCCCCCGTCGTCGCCATCGTTTCCGAGGGCAGTCCGGTCGAGATCGTTCACTGCAACCACTGGTGCGAGGTTACCTTCGCCGGTCAGCGCGGCTGGATTTACGGCGATCTGATCAGTGCCTCCGGCACAAACTGAATCAAACCGTGGGCTACAACTGATAGCGGCGCGGAATGGTTAATCGCCGATGCCGATAGAACGGTGAGGCTTGCTCCGCACTTGCGGAGCAAGCGCCTGACACGCGTCTTGCGCCTGAATTGTCGACCGGCAGCCAAACAGGGCGGCAAGCATCTGGCTGCTGCGCGCAGGTAGCGTCCCCCACGTAAAGCCTACTTTGCGCTCCCCACCTCGAGCCTTCCCAAACAACCGATGCTGAACATCAGCTTTCGGGCTAGACTCATGTGGAGTACTATGCCCGGCAGCTGATCTCGGCTCGTTCTGCTCAATCCCTTGTCGGCATGGCGGGCGATGCGGTCAGCCTCGTGCTCTGACCCGCGGTAATGCGGCTGCTAGCGCCCGGTTAACGTGCGGATCGCGGGCCGCGCAGACGGCCTTGCCTTTGCAGATGTGTAGAAATATCAGTTCGAGTCGTGACGATGGCACCAGACGAGCGGCAGCGGCGTACACGCCCTGGACCGGATCTTCCCGCAGAAGGAAACGCACCAATGAGGCCTCGATCATCTCTTCGAGCCTGGGAATGGCTTCGGCTCGGAACCAAGCGGTCGCTGATCGCCCTCGTTGCCCTCGCGATGCTGGCAGTAACGCCCTTTCTTCCCGTCAGCACGCACGCGGACGATAGGAGTGAGCTCGACATCGCGTTGAGCCTGGCCAAGATGTTGCAATCGGCCCGCGCCGTCATTTCGGGCAAGCAGGATCTGATCAACGACCCCGCGCGCGGCGACAAGGGATTGACTGGGGACGTCGTCCTGGCCGCGGCGATCGAGGAATACAAAAAAGAGACCTCACAAGATCCGCTCAAGATCGATCCGGCCACCCGGCATGGCCGGCTTCTTCGCGCCGAAATGGAATCCATCAAGGAGGTGATGGACGAAAGTCAAGACCTCATTAACCAGGAGGGCCTTGGCTTCAAAGGCTTCATTCCCGCCATTTTCGGGCGGCTCATCACCGAACGGCTGCAACAGAAGATGGCAACGGAGCTGCGTATCAAAGTGACGGCTCCACCCGCCCTGGTCAGAAATCGAAAGGCGCGGCCGGATCCCTGGGAAACGGAGATCATTGCGAGCAAATTGCTGTCGCCCACCTGGACCCGCGGTGAGATCTTTTACCAGAACGAAAGCGAGCGGAATGAATTCCGGGTGCTGGTTCCGGAATATTACTCGGCGTCGTGCCTGTCCTGTCATGGTGGCACGAAGGGTGAGATCGACATCACCGGCTATCCAAAGGAGGGGGCGAGCGAAGGCGATCTGGGCGGCGTCATCAGCATAACTCTGTTGCGGACTGAAAAATGACACCGCGGCGCCTGCCATCATTCAGTGTTCCGCAGCTGTCGCGCCTGTCGATCCCGCTTCGCCTGGTCATACTGTCCGGTGCGCTTCTCGCCACTCTCGTCGGCACCAACATCTATATGAACCGGGAGTTGAAGCTCGGTGCGGACGCGCTCCTCGCCGAGTCCCGCTACATCAATAACCTGCGCGCCGCGAGCGCTGCAGAAACGGCCTTCGGCGATCTCAAATACTGGTTGACCGATGCGGCCGTAAGCCTGCTCAATCTGCCCGAGCAGAGGGCGCGCGAGGCGAAAGTCCGGCTTGAGCAGCAGCTTGCGGCGCTCGAGCCGCACGACCCGGATGTCGTCAGAGCCGTGCGCCGCGATGTCGATCAGCTGATGACGCGCTCGATCGATGCGGTGGAAGCCTACGCCGAGGACCGGCGGGTGATCGGCAACACGCTGATGGCGCAAGCCAGGGTGCACATGGCCGCCATCGAGAAAAACCTCAACCGCATCATTGCCAACCTCCGCAGCGAAGCCGCACGCGCCAGCCAGGAGGCGCGTGAGCGTACGGCTGAGGCCGTCGGAATTTCCTGGGGCGTCGTGATCGCGGCAAGCCTGCTTGCCCTTACGTTGACGATTCTCATCCTGCGCTCGATCGTCGTGCCGCTCGGCCGGCTCACCGAGGCGATGCAGGCGCTGACAGGCGGGCGCACCGATATCACATTGCCGCCCGGCGGCGACGACGAGCTTGGCCAGATGTCGCGCACGCTGGCGATGTTCCGGGACGGTCTCATCGAGCGCAATCGTCTGTCCGAAGAACGCGAGCAGGCACTGAAGCGGCTCGAAGTTGCACGGGACGAAGCGACGGCCGCCAGCCGCATCCTGCAGGTCACTTTCGACCACATGGCGCAGGGCGTCGCCATGTTCGACGGGGACGGCAAGCTGCTCGCCTGGAACCGGCAGATGCGCGAGCTGCTCGATCTGCCGGACTGGCTGCTGAGCAAGAATACCAATCAAAGGGCATTTGCCGAATTTCTGACGAAGCGCGGAGACTTTGGACCGGGCGACCCCGAAGAGCTGATTCGCGCGCGTCTGGAGCGGCTTGATCGGCAGGGTTTCGATCAGCGCACGCTTCCGGATGGGCGCGTGCTCGAGATCCATCGCAATCCCGTTCCGGGCGGCGGTTTCGTGGTGATGTATACGGACGTCACCAGGCGCGTCGAGGCGCAGAGGGAAATCGAGCTTGCCCGTAATCGCCTCAGCGATGCCATTCAGAGCATTTCCGATGGCTTCGCGTTATGGGATACCGAGGATCGCCTGATTGCCTTCAATGACCGCTGCAGGGAGTTTCTCAAGCTCGCAAAACCGCTGGTCCTCGGAATGAAGTTCGAGACGCTGCTGCGCGATATCGCTCAGCGGCGTGCGCAGGATGGGGACACAGAAGCCTGGATTGCGCGGGAATTGGCGTTGCATCAGGCCGGGCACAACGACGAGGAGCTTCAGCTCGAGGATGGAACCTGGCTCCGGGTCGGCTCCCGACGCACGCAGGAAGACGGCGTGGTGACGACTCTCGCTGATATAAGCGCGCTGAAGCATCGTGAGCTGGAACTGGCCGACCTCGTCACGCGGCTCGAAGTGGCACGCGACCAGGCCGATGAGGCCAGCCGGACGAAAAGCACCTTCCTCGCCAACATGAGCCACGAACTGCGCACACCACTCAATGCGATCATCGGCTACAGCGAGATCCTGAAAGAGGACGCACGCGACAGGGAGCTTGACGAGTTTCTGCCCGACATAGAGAGAATCGAGACAGCCGGCCGCCACCTGCTCGGAATCATCAATGACATTCTCGACCTTTCGAAAATCGAGGCGGGCCGCATGGATGTCTTTCTCGAGGATATCGATGTTGCGGCGCTGGTGCGCGAAGTCCAGTCGATCGTCCGCCCGCTCGTCACGAAAAACAACAACAAGCTCGAGGTGATCTGCCCGGAGGACATCGGCCATCTGCGATCCGACTTGACCAAGGTGAAACAGAGCCTTCTCAACCTGCTCAGCAACAGTGCGAAGTTCACCTCGGATGGCACCATAACCCTGAAGCTCTGGCGCGCGCCGGCACCGGGCGGCTCCACTGTGAGCTTCGAGGTCAGCGATACCGGCATCGGCATGACGCCCGAGCAGCAGAAGAAACTGTTCCGCTCGTTCACGCAGGCCGATACCACCACGACGAAACGGTTCGGTGGAACGGGCCTCGGGCTTGCCATAACCAAGCACTTCTGCGTGATGCTGGGCGGCGATGTCACGGTCGAGAGCACGCCCGGCAAGGGATCGACATTCACCATGACGCTGCCGAACCGCGACGAGACGGGAACCCTGCCGGCAACCGATCAACCTGCGCAGCCCTGGGTCGCTGGCGCACCCACCATTCTGGTTGTCGATGATGATCCGGCAGCACTCCGGCTCCTGAGCAGGACGCTCGAGAAGGAAGGCTACAAGGTGATCGAGGCGCGCACGGGCAAGGAAGCCATGGAGCAGGCGCGCGCGCATCGGCCGGCCGTCATCACGCTTGACGTTCTGATGCCCCACATGGATGGCTGGTCCGTGCTCGGCGCGCTCAAGGCGGATGCAGAGCTGCGTGATATTCCCGTCATCATGATCACCGTCATGAAAGAGCGTGGAATGGCCTTTTCGCTCGGCGCCGCAGATTTCATGACGAAGCCCGTCGACCGCACGGCTTTGAAGACGATGCTGCGCCGTTACGTTCCCGTCGGCACACAATCTCCCGTCCTGCTGGTCGAGGACGATCCGGACAGCCGCGACTCGACGCGTCGGGTCCTGGCACGACTCGGGTTGGAAGTTGCGGAAGCCAAGAATGGTCAGGAAGGATTGGACTGGCTCGACAGTCATCCGCAGCCCACTCTCATTCTGCTCGATCTCATGATGCCGGTGATGGATGGTTTCGAGTTTCTCAAGGAACTGCAGAAACGGCCCAACCTGCAGAACATTCCGGTCGTGGTATTGACCGCGAAGCAGCTCACTGCCGAGGAGATCGATGCCCTGACGGGGTCCACTCAGCGCGTTCTGGCCAAGCAAGGCACGACCCACGTCGAGCTCGCCGTCGCCATCCGCAAATGCCTCGAGAGACATCGAAACGATAACAACGGCGAGGCAGAGCCGGGCTCGCGGATTCCGGCGCGCGCTTGAGCAGGAGAGAGTTTGAAATGCCAAAAATTCTTCTGGTGGAAGATAACGAAACCAATCGCGACATGCTGTCTCGCCGGCTGATGCGCAAGGGATATGACGTGGTGATGGCCGAGGACGGCGAGCAGGCCGTGCAAATGGCAGAGAGCGAAAATCCCGACCTCATTTTGATGGATATGAGCTTGCCGGTTCTCGACGGTTGGGAGGCAACGCGCCGGGTCAAGGCCAAGGAGGAGACGCGCTCAATTCCAGTGATTGCGCTCACGGCTCACGCCATGGCGGGCGATCGCGAAAAGGCACTGGATGCGGGCTGTGACGATTACGATACGAAGCCGATCGAGCTGCCGCGATTGCTGGACAAGATCACGGCCTTGATCGCGCGCAGTCGATCCTGAGCCAGGCTGCCTACGGGGATTGCATCATGAACGCGTCGGCTCCTTCGCAATGCCCCGAAAGCCAGCTCGACCCGGCCGTCCTGGCCCGCATCAGGCACGAGTTCAGCGGCCCGATCGCCACCATTATCGGCTACATCGATCTTCTGGAGGAGGATGTTCCTTCTCTCGGATTGGATCATCTGGCCCCAGACGTGGCGAGATTGCGCAGGGCTGCGGTTTCGCTGCAGAACCTCGTCAAGCAGTTATCCGATCGAACTGCGCTGGGGTTCGACGGCGGCGCGCGCGCCCCGACCCCCGTCAGCAAGATTCGGCATGATCTCCGTACGCCCCTCAACGCGATCAAGGGCTACGCGGAAATGCTGCTCGAGGAAGCGCCGCCCGATGCCATTACCGAAGATCTCGAGAACTTGCTGGGTGAGTCGCAGCGTCTGCTGACCCAGATCGAGCAACTCACGGACCAGTCCGTCAGCGGGGGCGTGCCGCCGGCAATGCCCGGTCCGGAGGAGGCGCCCCCCGGGAAGGATGCGTTGAGCATCATTTCCCATTCGGTGCCTCACGAGACCGCAGCGGCACAGGTGAACGTGTGCCGCATTCTCG
>JAWLCO010000107.1:0-13825 GCA_041687075.1 Hyphomicrobiaceae bacterium
GGCGGCCAGTTGCAGCGGTGCGTCCCGTCCTTCGGCACGAAAGATCCGGTACTGGACCTCGAGCAGCGCGGCGGCGAAGTCTCTCAATTCCCAGGCTGACGTCGACCTGGAGCGGCGGAGGCTCTCGTTTTCGCCAAAGAACAGGTCCGGTCTGGCTCCCTGGCCTTTTGCAACGTCGGCGAGCGCATTGAAAAGGGTCGCAAACGGGACGGCGAGCACCACGCTCTCCCACCGGTGACGCAGGAAGGCTTCCACTGCCTTGCATGCACTCGCGGCGCCAACGCGCCCGAAATCATGGACCTGCTGGTGACGAACCGCGGCTACCCACAGGTCTCGAAGGAGCCGCTGGTAAGCCAGTGGAAGCGGGAGATAGTTGCCCTGCCCCGGCGCGCGAACGCGGTCCCCGATCAGCTCCTGCGCGCGAACGTCGACCAGTTCCTCCTCGCTCACCCGGAACACGGGCTCCGGCGCCGGCCTCCCGGCGTCGCGCGCCTCCTGCCGCAGGTGTTCGATCTCCAAGCGCATGGCCTGTCTGAGGCGCGGCACGGTCTCGGCCTCGAACCGGACCGGGCGTTCCGCGAAGTTGACGATCACGCCGCAAAGCAAACCCCTCTCCTCGTCGATCGACACTTCAGCAATGAAGTCCTCCAAAGCCATGATGCTCATGAGCGAATCCTACTTAGGGTCCTAGTGTGCATAGGGTATTCGCAAACGGCTAGGCTGTCGGCGGCGAACAGATCGTGGAAGAGCTGTCGTAGGCGGTAAAACGGGCTGGTATGGCAGGGTCCCGGCGGGGCGCAGCCGATCATCAAGCAATTCGCTGCGTATCATCCGAAACCGCCTGTCAGCCGCCGCCCCGCCCGAGCGCCGCTCCGATCTCACGGCCGATCCGCTCAGCGGCGCTGTGCAGAGGGCTTGCGTCGAGATGAGCGTACCGGGCCGTGGTCGCAGGTTGCGAGTGCCCGAGCAGCTTTCCGATCACGGGCAGGCCAAGCCCGCCGCCGGCGCCGTAGCTCGCGAAGGTATGCCGGAGATCGTGAAGCCGGACGTCGCCGAGGCCTGCCGCGCGTGAAATAAGATGCCAAGGACGCTTGAGGTCGGCCCGCGGCCGATCGGTTAAATCTCCGGGTACGACGTACGACCCGAGGCGCGGCAACGAGGCGAGGACCTCGACCGCGTCACTGCCAAGGTAAATCGTCTTTCGCCCCGTCTTGGAGGCCGGCAACAGCAGAAGTCGTCGTTCGAAGTCGACGTCCTCCCAGCGTAGATTGAGGACCTCCCGCAACCGGGCACCTGTGAAGAGTAGAAGCCGGATCGCCGCAACGGCCGGGGCGCTCACCACCGTTCGTGTTCGCGTTTTTGGTCTGTGTCGACTCGCGTGCCCTTTGGGCTGTTCCCACTCGATCCCTTCGGTTTCCGCGCGGCGCAGGACCTCGCCGAGCCTGGTAATCTCCTCGAGCGAGAGAAACCGTTCGCGTCGCTCTTCCCGGAACTTTTCGATTTTCCGCGCGGGGTTCAACTCCCCCGCGACCAATCCCCGCCGGTTGGCAAACGCGTACATCGACCCGACGACGGCGATCATCCGGTTGGCCTGGTACGGCGTCGCCCGCATGGCGAGATGCAGGTTCGCGAGGTCGCCGTGTGTCACCGCCTCCGCTTTTCGGCTGCCCAGCTTCGGCAGGACATGGCAACGCAGCACTGTCTCGTAACTATCGTGAGTGCTCTTTCGCCGCTTCGGTCCTGCGTGCTCGGCGAGAAAGCGCGCGGCCAGTTCCTTGACCGTGAGAGCCTTGCGGTCAGCCGCCTTGGCTGCCTGGGGATCCTCGCCGAGCTTGACACTGGCGCGAAGCGTCTCGGCTCGCCGGCGCGCCTCGTCGGGGGTGAGATCTCCAACCCGTCCGATCGTCACCCGCCGCTTCGCTGCCGACCGGCCGCCTGCCCCGGTGCGGTACTCGAACACGTACGACTTCGCGCCCGAGGGGAACACGCGAACCCCGAACCCGCGGACGTCGCGGTCGAAGACCGTGTAGCGGGTGGCCCGCGGCTCGGCCGCGTCCACGATCCGTTTGCTGATCCTGACCTCTGACATGTCTTTCCGCCGTCCTGGGTCGCCGCCGGGTCGCCACCGGGTCGCCACGCCGGACGGTATCACGAGACATTTCGGGCGCAAGCCAGATCGAGAGAACCATATATTATGTAAATGATTCAGCTATCTGGGCGACCTCGGGGAATGTTCGTAAATACCGGTCTCCAGAACTTTTAATCATGGGGTCGTGGGTTCGAGTCCCACCGCGCTCACCATCTCATCTAATTCTTTCGCCTGCTGGTTTTGGCCTCGCTGAACCTTCAAGCGGCTCTAGGCCGTCGAGTTCGCCACGCTGACCTGGGTCGACTGGTTCAATAATCGCCGGCTGCTGGCCCCCATCGGCAACATCCCGCCGGCCGAAGCCGAGGAACGCGACTACGTAGCTGCCCACGCCTTTTCCGATCGCGCCACAGCAAGTCGCGTGCAACTGTGTTGACCGTGCCTGCGTGCGGACCGGGCCGAACCGATTACCGCAGAAGATGTATGCCCCGAGTCCGCGTCGAATGCCACTGAAAACACGAGATATTCATTGTACGACGTCTTCGACTGCCTGGCCGGTCTGTTTGACGTCCGCTCCAACTCCGCGCACCGTATTCGCGCAGGCCGAGAGAACCAGCGATGTAACGAATAAAACAAAAAACATCTTGAATAAAGACATATCTACACTCCATAGCTTGCAGGATGTTGAACGTAAGACTCACCGGAAGAGATCGTCATTCCTTGCCCGCCATTCTTTGTCGGACAACCACTCGTAATCATAATCCGGCATCAGCGGAATTTCCTTTGATTTCGCCTCTGATATCCGGAGATAAAAGCTCTCTCGCTGCTGAGAGACATTCAGGTATCTGATAGGAACAACGAAGCTATCCTTCCCGATCGTGAAGAAACCGCCCGAGGCCACGATAGCGTAGTCCCAGCGATCTTCGGTGCCGAAGACGATATTCCGAACCTCGCCGATGATTTTGTCGTCCGAACTACGAACTTCCGTGCCAATGATTTCGTTGGCGCGAAGTCCGGGGACCATTTGGTTGATGCTGATCAGCGGTTGGGCGCCCGGAAGGTTACGCCGCCCCTCGATCGCGCCTCCCTCCCGTATGATCGGGTCCAGAGCAGCGATTTGCTGATCTGCTTCATCTTCGTCGTTTTCGCCCAGCGCCCCCATCGAGGGAGCAAAGACGAGCTCACGAATATTCGCGACAAGGCGCTCGCAATCGGCGTGACGCCCGTACGACCAAAGAATGAACGCCGCATCTCTCAAACTGCGAAGGTCCCGCACCATCTGTCTACTTGCCGGCTGCCTGAACTCCGGCTTGTTGAGAATGGCCTCCTCAAGTTGAGCATCGGCGATGTTGCAGCTGCTTCCACGGGCCGTCGTTCCCCCAAGCCCAAGCAAAACTACGATAGTGAGAAATGCTGATAACAACTTCATTCTTGTTCCTATCTGTTCTTTATAGACGGGGAATTTCAAACCTTTTTCCTTGGACCTGATGGCGTTTTTACGTTTTAGATCACCCCATTTTCATCATATACAACAAATTTAAGTGCAAATTGTAAATAATTGACAGAATTTCTACTTTTTCTTTTTGCAACAGTTTTAAATTTTTCATAGAAATTCGGGGCATCTGTTGTCATTGCGGCCGGATGGCAGGCGTGAGTGTCAAGACGGTCTACCTGCCGCGCCCCCGAACCCCGAAATATTATTGATCCGATCGGGAGTACCTCTTCGGGTTTGTGTAGCCGTCCGCGGCAGAATCCTTCTATCGTCGTCGCGCCGACGCCGGAATCCGTCTCGTTTCCGTCAGGTCGGGTTCCGCTCTCAGGCCTCAGCAGACAAGCGTCCGACTTCTGCAATTGATCTCAGCACGGTCAACTCATGCTCCATGCCATCCAGGGGGACACGGACAGGGCCGATGGTCGAAATGGCCACGCCGTCCAGTTCGACTGAATCGAGTTCGTCGCCCTCGACGGTCCTGGCCTTCACCTTGATGCGATACCGGGTGGTGCCGCTCACGATCCTCGCTTCGAAGCCGCTCCAGTCGCGGGGAATGCGAGGGTCCACCACCAGCTCCATCCCCTCCCGTCGCAGGCCCAGAATGCCCTCTACGCCCGCCCGGTACATCCAGCCCGCGGCGCCGGTGTACCAGGTCCAGCCACCGCGCCCTTCATGCGGGGCGACCGAATAGACGTCCGCCGCGACGACATAGGGCTCGACCTTGTACTGCAGGGCGGCTTCGGCGGTCGTTGCGTGATTGATCGGGTTCAGCAAGGCGAAGAGCGCCGCGGCCTTGTCACCCGACCCCAGCTCCGCGAACGCCAGGATCGCCCACATCGCAGCGTGGCTGTATTGCCCGCCGTTCTCGCGAAGTCCCGGCGGATACCCCTTGATATAGCCAGGGTCGTGGGACGTTCGGTCGAAAGGAGGCGTGAAGAGCAGAGCGACAGCAGGATCGGACCGGATCAGGTGCCGCTCCACCGAGGCCATCGCCATCGCGGCGCGTCTGGCGTCGCCGGCGCCGGACAGCACCGCCCAGGACTGGGCGATCGAGTCGATGCGGCACTCCTGGCTGTCCTTCGAGCCCAGCCATGTCCCGTCGTCGAACGTGGCGCGCCGGTACCACTCGCCGTCCCAAGCGTGGTTCTCGATCGCCTCGTGAACGGCAACGGCATGCGCGCGCCACCTCGCCGCCCGCTCCGGATCGCGATTGTCGGCCAAAGGCGCGAACAGGTCGATGGTCCGGATCAGCAGCCAACCGAGCCAAACGCTTTCGCCCCGGCCCGCCTCGCCCACCCGATTCATGCCGTCGTTCCAGTCGCCGGTCCCGATCAGCGGCAGCCCGTGCTCGCCTGTCAGGGAAAGGCACTCGTCGAGACCGCGGGCGCAGTGCTCGAACAGCGACGCCGACGTATCGGAGAACGCCGGCCGGAAGAACGCGTCGTGCTCGCCGGGGCGAAGCGGCGGGCCGTCGAGGAACGGGACCAGTTCGTCGAGAACGGCTTCGTCACCGGATGCGACCACGTAGGTCGCGACCGCGTAGGCGAGCCAGACCCGATCGTCGGAGATGCGGGTGCGAACGCCCTGGCCGGAGTGGGGAAGCCACCAATGCTGGACGTCACCTTCCTCGAACTGCCTTCCGGCGACGCGCAGGAGATGGCTGCGGGTCTCCTCCGGTCTGGCAAAGGTCAGCGCCATCGTGTCCTGCAATTGATCGCGGAATCCGTAGGCGCCGCTCGCCTGATAAAACGCTGAACGGGCGGTGATGCGGCAGGCGAGCGTCTGGTAAAGCAGCCAACCGTTCAGCATGATGTCCATGGCGCGATCCGGCGTCCTGACCTGAACCGCGCCGAGAACGCCATCCCAATGGACCCTCACGGCGCCAAGCACGGCGTCGATGTCGGCCGACCTGTAGCGGGCGACCAGGTCCCGGGCTTCCTCGACGCTCCTGGTCTGCCCCATCAGCCAGACCACCTCCACGGACTCGCCCGGCTCGATGACGAGGTGGGTCTGGAGCGCCGTGCAAGGATCCAGCCCCGCGCCCGTCGAACGCGAGAGGGCCGTGGACCGGGTCAATGCGTCAGGAGCGGCCGGCCCGCCGTTTCGGCCCAGAAACTCGGACCGGTCGGCGGTCCAGCTGGTCTGGCGTCCGCCGAGGTCGGCGAAGGTGACACGTCCGTCGAAGGCGTTGTTCCAAGGATTGCGGACCAGCATCGCGCCGGTCTCCGGATCGATCTCCGTCATGATGAACGGACCGGACGAACCGCGAGAGGTGCCCAGGACCCACTCTGCATACCCCGTGACGGACAGACGGCGCCTGCTCGGTGACGTGTTGCGAAGCCTGAGACGAGAAATCTTGACCGGATCCTCCAGCGGAACGAACTGCAACAGCTCGAGTGCGACGCCCCGCGCTTCGTGTTCGAAGCGCGTATAGCCAAAGCCGTGCCGTGCCACGTAGACGCCGTCGCCTCGCACAGGCTGAGCGGTCGGGCCGAAGACGTCTCCGGTGTCGTCGTCGCGGACGTATATGGCCTCGCCGGACGGGTCGAGCACCGGGTCGTTCGACCACTGGGTTAGCTGGTTCTCACGGCTGTTCTCGGCCCAGGTGTATCCGCTGCCCTCCGCCGAGACCTGAAATCCGAACCCGGCATTGGCGATCACGTTGATCCAGGGCGCAGGCGTCACTCTGCCAGGGCCAAGGATCGTGACGTACTCCTTGCCGTCGTCCGCGAAACCGCCGAACCCGTTGAAGTACTCCAGGCCAGCGGAGAGGATCCCGGTCGCGGCCGCGACGGAGGCGGCAGAACTTTCAGGCCTCGCGGATCCCGGCCGTGAAGGTGGCTTTGAGGGTCTCTTCGGCGTGGGCGGCGTCAACGCGGCCAGTTGGGTGGATATGTCGCCGCGTCGGGCGACCAGGACGACCCTCGCCACCGCCAGAACCAGGGCGCGCGCCTCCGCGGACATCAGATCGGCGCGGAGCATGAAAACCGAGCCTTTCGCCGAGGACTGCCCGAGGCGCGGCCGAGACTGGCTGCTGCGGATCGCGGTCTCGATCGCGACCTGCAGGTCCTGGACGTAGGATGTCCTGCGCTCGTTCAGGATGACGAGGTCGACCCCGAGACGCTTGGACCGCCAGTATTCATGCGCCCGAAGGAGCTGGCGGACCTGTCTCATGTCCTCCATGTCGTCGATGCGCAGCACGACGATCGGCAAATCGCCGGAGATGGCGTGCGGCCATAGCCCCTCCTGGGCGCCAAGGCCCCTTCGGAGAGCCTCCGCCCCGATTCTGAAGCGCAGGTCGGCGTAGAGGATGGGAGCGGCCAGTCGCTGGAAATCCGCCGCCTCGCCGGGCGTCACGCCGACGTGACGAAGCTCGACCTGGGCCTGCGTCCAAGCCAGGGTCTTCGCGCGATCGAAGGCGCTGCGCTCATGGTGGGTATCGATCAGGTCCAGCAATTCTTCCCGCGTCGATGCGATCACGGTCCAGAAGGCGAGCCGGGCGCACTTGCCGGGGGTCACGCGCACCGTCTGGCGAACCGAGAAGATCGGATCGAGCACCGTGCCGACCGTATTCGACAGTGCCTTGCCGTCGGCGATCACTGCCGTGGCACCCAGAGATCGGGCCGAACCGAAGAAGCGCGCGCGGTCGGTCTCGTACTGGGTGCCCGCGGTAAGTTCACCCTCCACCACGGTGAAATGGGCCGCCCACACGCCGGGTTCGTCAGGCGAGCGGGGCCTGCGGGTGGCGACCAGCGCGCCGAATTCCGCAAGGTACTCCGTCTGGACGAACATCTTGGCGAACGCCGGGTGCGCGTTGTCGGCGGCAGGGGTCGTCAGCACGAGCTCGGCGTAGGTGGTGAGCTCGACATCCCGCGGTTCCCGGCCGGAGTTGGCGAGCGAAATGCGTCGCACCTCGCCGTTGTGCTCGCCCGACACGAGGACGTCCATGGTGGTCGTCAACGCCCCGTGGCGGACGACGAACTCGGCCCAGTCCTCGCTGAACGTGACGGTGGAGTGGTCGCCGTGCCGTTCGGATGGGGCTGTGGCTGACCACGTCTCGCCTGATTTCGTGTCGCGCAGGAACAGCGCGGATCCCCAGTGGTCTCGCGTTGGGTCTTCCCGCCAGCGCGTCACAGCGATGTCGCTCCAGCGGCTGTACCCTCCGCCGGTCGCGGTTATCAGGACAGAGTAGCTGCCGTTCGACAGGAGGTGCGTGATGGGCGCGCCGCCGGTCGGCACGACAAACCGGCGGAACGCCTGTGTATCCGCCCCGGCCAGGGCCGGCGACCCTCTGACCTCCTCGGCGCGGGGGTGTAGAACCGCGACGTCACGCGGCATCCGCTCCTGGATCAGGAGTTCGCTCGCCTTGATCATCGGCTCCCGGTGGAACCGGTCGCGCATTCGGCCGTCCTGGAGCGTGTTGGCGATCGCGACGATCGTCATGCCTTGGTGATGGGCCATGAAATTCCGGACCAGAACGAACGCCTGGCCGTCAGGCAGCCGCGACTTCGTGAAATCGACGGCCTCGTAGAACCCGTACTGGCCGACGGCGCCAAGGGCGGCGAGACGGGCGAAGTTGGCGACCGACGCGCCCGGATCCACCATCGAAGCGAGGCCAGTGGCGTAGGGCGCAACGACGGTGTTGTCGCCAAGCCCGCGCTTGAGGCCGAGCCCGGGCACTCCGAAATTGGAGTACTGGTAGGTGAACTCCAGATCCCTGGCGCTGTAGGCGGATTCTGACACTCCCCAGGGAATGCCGAGGCCCCGGCCATACGCCTGCTGCCGCTCGACCACCAGCCGATTCGTCTGGTCCAAGAGGCTGCCGGTCGGGGCGCGAATCACCAGAGACGGCATCAGATACTCGAACATCGATCCGGACCAGGAGATCAGCGCCGACGCGTTGCCGAGCGGCGTCGCGGATCGTCCGAGTCGGAACCAGTGCCGCGTTTTCACGTCCCCTTTGGCGATCGCAAACAGACTGGCGAGGCGGGCCTCCGAGGCGAGCAGATCGTAGCAACTCGGATCGAGGGTGTTCTCGTCGAGCGCGTATCCGATCGATAGAAGATGGCGGTCTTCATTGAGCAGGAAGGCGAAGTCCATCGCGGAGGCGAAGCCCCGGGCCTCCGCCGCCAACGCGAGCAGTCGGTCCGTGATGCCGCGCCGGTCCGAGGCGAACTCCTCCCGATCACGGCATTCCTCGCGGACGGCGCGGCGCAACGCCGATGTCCAGAAGACGATGTCAGGATTGTCGTCGGCCCGTTTTCCCGGGGCGAGGACCAGCGCTGCGCCGACCGCCTTCTCGCTCAGCCGTCGCAGTTGCGGCGCCACCGCTTGCATACCTAGGGGCTCACCGAGCCGGGAACGGATCTCCTCCAGCACCGACATGAGAGCGGCGCCGCCGACCGAGGTTTCAATGGACTGTCGCGCCAGCTCCAGAGTGTCGGACAAGCCGACCCTCATCTCGGCATTGATCGGATCGAGGCTCCACTCCTCGCAGGCGTTCGCCAGGGCGATCAGGTGGCCTGCGAGATTGCCGCTGTCGACCGACGAGATATAGGCCGGATCGAGAACCCTGAGGTCGGTTGTTTCATACCAGTTGAAGAAGTGGCCCTTGAAGCGCCGCATCTTGCGCATCGACGCGAATGCTGCCTCCAGCCTTTCGACGGACTCGACCGTTCCGGCCCAGCCGAGGTCGCGGGCAGCGACCGTGGACAGGAGGTAGAGCCCGATGTTCGTCGGCGAGGTCCGGTGGGCGATGACGGGCTCCGGATCTTCCTGGAAGTTGTCGGGTGGCAGCATGGAGTCTGCCGGGGTCACGAATGTCTCGAAGTAGCGCCAGGTGCGGCGGGCGATCAGCCTGAGGGACCTGAGATCGGCGGCGGCGGTCCTGGAACGGTTGGTGGTGGAAGGGGAGCGGCTTACCAGCAGGGCGATCGCCGGCCCCGCCAGCCAGAGCGCCGCGAACGGCAGCGCAAGCGGCCAGGATGTCGGCGTCAGGACAACGGCCGCAACCACCATCAGCACGCCCAGGATCGTGCCGCCGGCCATGTGCCGGGCGAACCCGGCAAGTCCGCTGCGCGGCGCCGCCGACGACCTGGCGGCGGTCGTCCATTCCAGGAGATGCCTTCGCGTGATGAACAGGCGGGTCAACGTTCGTCCGATCGCATCTCCCATGCGCCAGGCGTGATCGGGCAGGAAGGCCACGGTGAGCGCAACCTGAGTCGCCGCGAGCTTCAGGTCCCGGACCAGCTTCATGAGATGGCTGGAGACCCGGATACCGGACCGCGGAGGAACCAGCGAAAAGGCGATCGGCATCAGGGCCGGTACTGCAATCGTGGCGAGAAGAAAGAGCGTACCGGCCACGGCCGCCGAAATCGGCATGAACCAACTCAAACCGAGAGCCGCCAGCAGGAACGGCGCGACGAGCGAGCGCCGCAAGTTGTCGAGCAACTTCCCGCGGCCCACGGCAGGCAATGTCCGCCGGCCCGGCGAGAAGCCAAAGATCCATGGCAACAACTGCCAGTCGCCCCGAACCCAGCGATGCTGCCGCTTGGACGCGACGTCGTAGCGGGCGGGAAATTCTTCGACGACCTCGACGTCCGACGCGAGGCCGGCACGGGCGAATACACCCTCGAACAGGTCGTGGCTGAGCATCGTGTTCTCGGGAACGCGCCCTGCGAGGGCCGCCTCGAACGCATCGACGTCGTAGATGCCCTTGCCGGTGTATGACCCTTCGCCGAACAGATCCTGGTAGACATCGGAGACAGCGGCGGCATAGGGGTCCATCCCGCTCGGCGCCGAGAAGATCCTCTGATACGCCGATCCTTCGGTCCCGACGGGAAGCGACGGCGTGACACGCGGCTGCAGGATGGCATAGCCGTCGACCACGCGCTGCTCGCGCGCGCTCCAGGAAGGGCGGTTGAGCGGGTGCGCCATCTTCCCGATCAGCCGGTTCGCCGCGTCGCGGGGCAAGCGCGTGTCGGCGTCAAGCGTGATGACGTAGCGGACATCGGCGGGAACATCCGGCGACCGGCCGTCCGTGGTCCTGAACGACGTGTCGGTGGCCCCACGCAGCAGCCGATTCAACTCATGCAGCTTGCCGCGCTTGCGCTCCCACCCCATCCAGATGCCCTCGCTGGCATTGAACTTGCGGCGACGATGGAGGAAATGGAAGCGGACAAAGCCCGGTGCGGCGCGGTGTCGGGAATTCAGTCGCTCGATCGCTTCTCCGGCGACGGCGAGAAGGTGCCCGTCGGCTTCGCGGTCTTCGTGATCCCAATCCATGCCGTCGCAGAGGATGGCGAACGAAATGTCGCCGCCGATGCCGGAGAGATGGTGCACCTCCAGGCGCTCGATCTGTTCCAGCAGATCGGCTTCATTGGTCAGGAGGGTTGGGACCGCGACAAGCGTGCGCAGTCGCGCCGGCACGCCCTCGGCCAACGACATGGCCGGGAGAACCGTCGCGCCGAAACTCCACGTGACCGCGCGGTTGACCAGGCTCGTGGCGACCTCGGTCGCGGGGATGAACGCGAGGATGGCGAAGGCGATCAGCATTCCGGTTGCTGCTCCCCCTGCGGCCATCGCCGAGGTCGCCGCCACGACGATCAGCATGGCGAGCGTGGCGATCGCCCCGATGTACCCGACCATGCCCAGCCGGATCTGCAACCGGCTAATGTGCAGCCGGATAGGCGCTCGAAAGCCGATCTCCCGTTCCAGAGCCGGTCGACCGTGGGAAACGAGATATAGCCCGGGATCTCCGACCCGCTCGGCATCACCGGGCTCGGCGCCCGCGGCCGCGGTCCTTGCCATCGCGAGGGCGCGTCTGGCGATCTCGAGTTCCGAAAGCTCCGAACCGCGCCCCAGTTGCTCGATGGCGCTGCGATAGAGATTGCGCGTGGGAAAATCCATCCCCGCGAACCCGCTTGCCTCGTTCAGGCTCTCGTCCACGAGGCTGACGCTCTCGAACAGGTCGGCCCAATCGATGTCGGAGATCAGCCGCATGCTGGTGATGATGTTGCGAACCGTGACGTTCGAGGCGCCTTGCCGCTGTTGGGCCCGATGCACCACGTCGTCGATGATCGTGTCCTGTTGTCCGAGCCGGTCTTCCAGCCAACCGAGCGCCGGGGTCGTGAGAGGGTCCTGATCCCGCAGCCTCTTGGCCAGTTGCGCCGCGAAGAGATCGGAAAGCGGGGCTGTCGGGAAGCTCGGCTGAACGTCTTTCGAGACCGCCAAGGACACCGAGCGCGCGATCTTGTCCGCCAGCGCGTCCGCCGCCGCGCGTTCCTCCCGCCCCTTTGCGATCTGGTCGGCCAGCCGGCGAAGGTTCTCGATCAGGACGATCCGCAAGGTAATCGCGACCGCCCACAGTTCTCCGATCGTCAACGGCTGGATACGCTGGTACGCCCTTACGAAGCGGCGAAGCGTCGAGGGATCGACATGGCTGTCGGTGTGCGCCACAAAAGCCCACGCCAGACCGAACACCCGGGGATAGCCGGCGAACGGTCCGGAAGCGAGTTTTGGGAGCTGGCGATAATATCCCGGGGGAAGATCGTCGCGGATTTCTCGGATCTGGGCTTCGACCAGATGATAGTTGTCGAGCAGCCATTCGGCGGCTGGAGCGACCTCGCGGCTGCTGTCCAATTCGGCGGCGCTCGCCCGATAGGCTGCGAGCAGGACCGCGGCATTGTCGTCCAGGCGCTTTCGCAAGGACAGCACCGGGGCGGGCCGCGTCGTGACGCGTTGGGCCGCGGCGAGGGTCTCGGCGTGTTGCTCCAGTCGCTCGACACCAAACAACTCTTCACGGACCGACGCGTCTCCGGACCAGAGCGACGCCGGGTCGCGGCTCCCGAAGACGCGGTGCAGCATTGACGTCATGATTGCCTTTCAGGCGAGCGACACCCCGGTAGCTGCCGGCCCGGGGTGCGGTCGTCCATCGTCTGTAACCGTCAGTCTTTCGAAGCCTTGTCGCTGCGCGTCGGCACCTCGGCATCGGCTTCACTGGTGGTCCATTTCGCGCGGCTGAAGGCCACCAGTCACTCGCTTGTCCGGATACTCTCGATTCGATCAGCCCTTCTTCTTCGGAGGCGCCGCCGCCGACGTTATGCTCTTGATCAGCCCGACGGGCGCAACCACTGCCTCCTTCTTGGTCTTTGGCTTACGAGCTTCCTTGTTGCCGCGTGTCTGACCCTTGGCCATATTTCACCTTTTCTTTCAGAGCCGCAGCATGCGGCCGATTTCACGTTGACCAGTTACTTCTCTTGCTCGCTCCGGCGGGATTATCTCGGCCGGTCTCATCAATTCTCTTCGATCGATATGCCACCGGGGCCAATCGTGATCTCGACTGCCGGCGCTTTCCGCTCTTGATAAAGCTGATACCCGAGCACGGCCACGCCGCCGACCAGCGCGGCGATGACGAAATAAAGATTGCGGTTCACGATTGACCTGCCGGGTTGAGAGAGGCGGATGCACGGCGCGTCAGGCGGCCGCGCGGGTTCATCTGCCCCAGCGTCTCGCCCACCCACCGCCGCCGCTGCGAACCAGCCGTATGATCAGGAGAAGGACAATGGCGCCGATCGTGGCGTTGATGATCGCGTTGACGATACCGGCGCCGAGAAAGATGCCCAGTTCAGGCAACAGCCAGCTTCCGACAAACGCCCCGAGCACTCCGACAACGAGGTTGCCGACGAGGCCCAGTCCCGTACCACGAACGATCAGGCCAGCGAGCCAACCGGCTATAAGGCCTATCAGCAGGACGATCAGCAGGCTTTCGCCGGACATGTGCATTCGATATTCCTTGGGGTTACGGAATATAGGAAGTCAGGTGAATTTCTTCATTTGGCTGGATGGGTCTTAGATTTTTAAGATTGCCTCTCAAATTTTTCTGGAGGAACTGTTCTCGATACAAATGTAAATCAAAACACCCCGGAACAATATCGTTAAAATGCTTTTTGAAATATTTAATTCATGGGGACGGCGAGCGGCTTCAGCCCGAGCTCCGACCGCTCTGCCGCAAGGCCGTTCCATCGACGCGCGATGTCTCGGGTGATGGTGTTGCGGTGGCGGATCGCCGTGCGTTCGTCTTCTTCCGCGAAGGTCGCCAGCACGAGGTCGTCGACCTCCTCCGGGCTGACTCCCCGCTCGCAGCACCAGGGATCGTGTCCCCAGACGTGGTGTAGCTGACGGCGAGCACACCGTTGGTCGCCGGCTCGGCCGGGACGCGGGTCAGGCCGCCATGTCCGGCAGTCCGA
>JAWLCO010000108.1:0-13778 GCA_041687075.1 Hyphomicrobiaceae bacterium
CCCTTTACCGAGCCTGTCAGGCCCGACACGTAGTGCTCGACGAAGAATGAATAGACCAGAGCCACCGGAATGGACCCAAGCAGGGCACCGGCCATCAACGGCCCCCAGAAGAACACGTCGCCCCGTATGAGCTCGGAAACGACGCCGACAGGTACCGTTTTCTGCTCTGGCGAGGAGAGAAAGACGAGCGCGTAAATGAATTCGTTCCACGACAGCGTGAATGCAAATATGCCTGCTGAAAGGATTCCCGGTATCGCCACCGGCACGATGATGTAGAGCATCGCCTGCCAGCGCGATGCGCCGTCAATGCGCGCACATTCCTCCAACTCCTTCGGAATGGCCTTGAAGTAGCCCATCATCAGCCATGTGCAGAAGGGAATGAGAAATGTCGGGTAGGTGAGAATGAGCGACCAGGGCGTATCCCCCAGTCGATAACTCCGGATGATTTCCGAAAGCGGGATGAATAATAGCGTCTGAGGCACCAGGTATGTGATGAAAATGCCGGTGCCGAGGAAACCTGCGAACCGGAAGTTCAGCCGCGCAAGCGCATAGCCGGCAAAGACACCGCACACGAGCGAAATGATCGTGGAGGCCATGGCGATGAACATCGTGTTCCAAAGCCAGGTCGCGAACATCGTCTGCTGGAACAGGTACTGCACGTGAACAAGCGTCGGCTTCCACGTCCAGAACGGGTTGTAGTTGATTGCATTCCACGGCCGGTAGAGCTCGCCATCAGGCCTGAATGAGGTGATCATCATCCAGTAGAAGGGGAACAGCAGCACGAGAATGAACAGGAACAGCGGGATTCGGAAAAAGACCCAGCGTCTCCAGATGGCACCTTCGATCATGTTTCAGCGGATCTCCACCCGGCGGATATAGAGGAGTTGGATCACGACGATCAGGAACAGGATCGGGAACATCGCGAGCGATATCGCTGCACCCTGACTCAACAGGCCCGTCCCGACGCCGAGCTGATAGGCATAGGTCGCAAACAGGTGCGTGGCATTGGCCGGCCCGCCACCTGTCATCACATAGACGATCTGGAAATCGGCAAAGGTCTGGATGACCGAGAACAGCACCACGACCATGGTCACCGGCAGCAGCAGCGGCCAGGTGATGTACCAGAACCGCTGCAGCGGCTTCGCGCCGTCGATGGCAGCTGCCTCATTCAGATCCGGGCTGATCGTCTGCAGGCCTGCGAGCAGGCTGATGGCGAAGAAAGGAACGCCCCGCCAGATATTGACAATGATGATGGACAGCATCGCCAGGTCGCCATCGCCCAGCCAATTGATCGGCCGGTTGATGATGGACAGGTGGTACATCAGCCAGTTCAGAACGCTGAAGGTGGGATCGAACATCCACTTCCAGGCGAACGTGGAAAGCACCGTTGGAATGATGAAAGGCAGCAGAATGAAGGCCCGCACATAGGCCTTGCCCTTGAAACTGCGATTGAGCAGCAGCGCCAGCCACAACCCCAGCCCCAGCTTGAACACGGTGGTGACCGCCGTGTACCAAACCGTATTCCACACGACCCGATGGAAAATCGGATCGCCGGCCAGCCGCTGGAAATTCTCCAATCCGACGAATTCACCGGGAATGCCGACCCGGGCATTCGTTACGGAAAGGATAATGCCCCGGAAAAAGGGATAGGCAATAAACAGCCCCAGGAGGATGGCGGTCGGCAAAAGCAACATCAGCGCCAGCCAGCGCTCATCCTCCAGAAGCCGCCGCCGCGCCGGCGCTTTGCCGGCCACGGTATCGGCAGTGAGTATCGCCATCTTTGGTTATCTCTTACGATCATGCGCTCCATGGTGGCCCCACCCCGAGGATGAGGCCTTCGGCTGTTCGATGCGGGACGCCATCAGCGCCAGACACCGCTGCATCAGGACTCGTAGATCTTCTTGAGCTCGGACTCGGTCTGCTTGACGACGTCCTCCGGGCTCGCGCCCTTGATCGCCTCTGCAAACATATTGACGATGAGGTATTTGGAGAGCACCTCCGCCGCCCTGGCATTGGGCGGACCTTTGTAACCCGGGGTGAGGCCCAGCTTTCCTGCGACGGCGAATGGCTTCATCACCGGGTTCTCATCCCACATCTTGTGGGTCTCCCAGCTTGCGGTACCCGGCGTGTAGTACCCTTCAGCCGTGGTGAACCACTGCTCGTAATTCGGCTTGGCATGGATGAATTTCAGCAGCTCTTTCGCCGCCGACTGGCTTTGCGAGTACGAGGGCACCACATGCGACGTGAATGTGTGAAAGCCGAACTGTCCCTTCGGGCCGGCCGGCAGCGGCGCGTGCCGAATGTCGTCCTTCATCGGCTTGCCGTCGGCCGTCTGGTATTGATCGGGCTTCCGCACGGACTCGACATAGATCGATGCGCCGTTGAGGGTCGAGCAGACCGTGCCTGCCAGGAACGCGCGGTTGTTGTTGGCGTCGTCCCAGGCGAGACCCCCTTCATCGAAGGCGTCCTGCCAGGCCGCGGTCAAATACTTTATCGATTCGATCGTCTCCTTGGAGTTGATGGCGACCTTGCCGCTGTCATCGACCTCCACGCCACCATAGGACCACATTAGAGGATACGCGAACGTAGGCGGATCGCCGAACGATTGGCCAAGAGCCTGACCGATCGGCATGCCTTTCGCCTTCAGCTTTTTTCCCGCGTCGCGATATTCGTCCCAAGTTTTCGGAAATTCGTTATAGCCGACCTCGGCAAAGGCCGATTGGCGGTAGGCATTCATCGCGCCGATGATGGCCATGGGCACCGCCATCCATTTGCCATCGACGCTGCAGTTGCCCTCCGAGATGGCATAGAAGCCGTTCTGGTCCTTGCCGACCGCTTCAGCGACGTCGGCGAGGTCGACGAGGCTCGCCTTGTAAAGATGCGGGTGATTGTTGAAGAGCATGATGATGTCCGGACCTGAGCCGGACTGGATGGCGGAGGTGATGCGCGGCTGTAGATCGTTGCCGTTCACCGTCTCGAAGGTGACCTTGATCCCCAGTGCCTTTTCGGCTTCGGGAAGCAAATTCTGCCGCATCAGCTGATCGCAGGCGGGTACGAAATCATTCCACCTGAGCCAGTGCACGGTGGTCGCCTGCGCATAGGCCGGCGCCCGCCCGGAAGCCAGGATGGCAGCCATTCCGCCCGACTTGGCAGCGATCGCGCCCGCGCCGGACAGCTTCAGAAATTCGCGACGATGAACTCGCGCCATGCCATTTCCTCCCTGATTTTTGCTCGCACACTTTGAAAGGTGCGTGGTTCATGGGCCGGGTTAGCTTCCCGAAGGATAATGTATACTTCAGTCTGCGGTTGAATAACACAGTAATCTTGAAGATGAATTAGTATTCAAACATTTAGCAAAACAATTTTCTGCATGATATATTCTGGAAATGTTTGGGCCGGATTGCATCTTTGGCATGTCTGGCTCCACTGCCGGCGGGTTGTTGCGAAGCCCGAACCTGGGCTATCGACAGGCGCCTTCAGGAAAAATGCCGGTGAGCCGCAGGAGCCATGTCACAACACGCCGTTACTGATCTCGAGCGCGAGGCCGAAGTTTTCCGCACGCCCTGCGGCGATGGCGATCTCGTCTGGCGCAGATGGGGGACGGGAGAGCCGGTGGTTCTTTGCCACGGCGGGTCGGGCTCGTGGACGCACTGGATCAGGACCATTCCGGCGCTGTCCCGGCATTATGAGCTCTGGGTGCCCGACCTGCCCGGCCTCGGCGATAGCACCATGCCGCCACGCCCCTGGACGCCGGCGACCTCCGCCAGTGTACTGACGGCAGGATTGCGCCAGCTCGTTTCACCAGACAGGAAACTTCATCTCGTCGGCTTTTCTTTCGGCGCGCACGTCGCAACGATGGCCGCAGTGGAGCTGGGGGACTGGCTTGCGGACTTCACGATCATCGGCAGCGCCGCGCTCGGTCTGCCGTGGCGCTCCCTCGAGCTGCCCAAGGAGCGGTCGACCATGACGGCTGCGGAACGCCGGGAAGTGCACCGCAAGACGCTCGAAGTCCTGATGTTCGCCGACCCGGCGCGGATCGACGAGCTGGCGGTCGACGTCCAGGCGGCGAATATCGCCAAGGCCCGGTTCCGCTCTCGCGAATTCGCTGCCACCGGCGAGATCCGCACGACGCTGGCGCACGTGACGGCGCCGCTGAGGGCCATCTGGGGCGCGCGCGATGCAATTGCGCGGCCGAGTGTGGAGGCGTGCTTCGACGTGCTCCGGCTTCACCATCCAGAGCTCGTCACCCGAACGATCCCCGGTGCCGGCCACTGGGTGATGTACGAAGCGCCGGACGCTTTCAATGCCGCGCTGACTGAGCTGCTCGACCTTCCCGGCAGGCAGGCCTGAGTTTCAGGCCACGATTATTGCTTCGCGTCCTGCCAGCCCGGCGCCGGCTCCGCCGGATAGGAAGAAAGACCGGCAACGCGGACAGCCTCGATGCAGCAGGCCTCGTCCTTGTCGGACGCATCTCCGCTCATACCGACGGCACCGATCACGCGCTTGTCACCGTCGAGGATCAGCACACCGCCCGGCACCGGAATGAACTTCCCCTGTGATAGCGCGGACAGGGCCGACTGGAACGTCGGCCGCTCGGCCAGCCGATCGCGGCTCCCCCGGCTCGACGTGCCCATGGCGAGCGCCGTCCAGGCTTTGGCCTGGGCGATCTCACAGCGCAGAAACGCCAATCCGTCCTGACGCTTGAACGCAACGAGATGGCCGCCGGCATCCAGCACGGCCGCAGCCATGGGCGCCGTGCCGATCCGGCTGGCGGCGGCGAGCGCGCCATCGACAATCCGCTCGGCGAGTTCCAGCGAGATCGAAGCCGGCAGCAGATGCAGCTCGTGCGCCATGGCGCAACCCTCCTCAGACAACGTTCACTTCGAGATCGCCGACACCATCGACGTGTCCCAGCAGACGATCACCCTTCCTGACCGCGCCGACGCCGGCCGGCGTGCCGGTGAGAATGAGGTCGCCCGCCTTCAGCTCCCAAAGACCCGAAAGGTACTCGATCTGGCTCGGGATATCCCAGATCATCTGCGAGAGATCACCCGTCTGGCGACGCTCGCCATTGACGTCGAGCCAGATGGCACCGTTGGCCGGATGACCGATCTTCTCGGCCGGCACGATCGCGGAGCACGGCGCTGCCTTCTCGAACGACTTACCCACCTCCCAGGGCCGGCCCATTTTCTTGGCCACGCCCTGCAGGTCGCGCCGCGTCATGTCGAGGGCCACGGCGTAACCGTAGACGTGCGCCATGGCCTGCGCGCGCGGAATGTTCACGCCGCCAGACTTCAGTGCCACAACCAGCTCGATCTCCCAATGCACGTCCTGCGAGGCCGCCGGATACGGGAACTTGCCATCCGTCACCAGCGCATCCGGCGTCTTCATGAAGAAGAACGGCGGCTCCCTGTCAGGATCGAAGCCCATCTCGCGGGTGTGCTCGGCATAGTTGCGCCCCACGCAGTAGATGCGATGGACCGGAAAAAGCTTGTCCGAACCCGATATGGGCAGGGCAGGTACGGGCGGCGGATCGAACAGATAGGTCATTGAGACGTGTTCCCTCGAGCGCATTGGCGGAATTGCGGCTGCGAGCATTAGCAGATCGCCCCGGCCAGCGCGAGACATGGCCGCTCGTACGATTGACCTTTGCAAGCCTGCCCTCCCGTCCGACGAAAGATCCTTCCGGGGACATGGATCTCCGGCTGCGCCGCTCCGTTAGGTAGGACCGGCGCCGTGGATCTTCTTTTGCCGGCGCCGGCTTGTCCAGGCACAGGCCAAAGGAGAGGACGCATGTTTCTCAGGATCGATCGCCTGCAGGTCGAGATGCCCTTGCCGAAAGACCCGGATCCGGCGGCAGCAGCGGCCGTCAATGAGTTGATGGGTGGCCGCTTCGGCGAAATGACGACGCTCAATACCTACATGTATCAGAGCTTCAACTTCCGCATGCGGGACAAGCTGAGGCCGTTCTATGCACTGATCGCCAACATCGCTACGGAGGAACTCGGGCACATCGAGCTGGTCGGTGCGGCCGTCAACGGATTGCTTTACGGAGCCGATGGAAAGGGCAGCGTCGCCGCGGGTGACGCTCCGTTCGAGGACATGTTCAAGCAGGCGGGGGCAGGCGCGAACTACCACATCAACGGTCCGCACGGCATCCTCGCAGCCAATGCACTCGGCCAGCCCTGGCGCGGCGACTACGTGTTCAACTCCGGCAATCTCGTGCTGGACCTGCTGCACAACTTCTTCCTCGAGTGCGGCGCGCGCACGGTGAAGCTGCGCGTCTACGAGATGACCAAGAATCCCGCCGCACGCATGATGCTGGGCTACCTTTTCACCCGCGGCGGCGTGCATGCCCATGCTTATGCCCTGGCGCTCGAAAAGCTGAGCGGTGTCGAGGTGAGGAAGCTGCTGCCGATCCCGCGCATTCTCGACAGCGAAATTCCGGAATGCGACAAGTTCATCAAGCAGGGCAGCCACCGGACGCTGTATCGCTTCAGCCCGGAGGACTACCGCGAGATCGCCGCCATCTGGAATGGTCCGGGCCTGGACCCATCGGAAACGCTCGAGGTCGTCGACGGACCGCCACAGGGCGGATCGCAGTATCAGATGGAGGGCGTACCCGAAGCGTTCATCCCGGATTACCACCCGGACGAAATCCTCGACATCGCAAACAAGCTCTACACGGCAGCGGGCGGCTCCCAGCCCTAAAGTGCGCAACCGGCCGGACAAACGCGCCGCATCGGCCTGCCGGTGCGGCGTTTCTCATCGAGCCGCCCGCCTCTCCACATGCACCGACGGGATCGTTGTTCAGCCTTCTGATTTCGCGCATGCTGCCTTCAGGCCCGCGACCAAAACCACCGGGCCGGCAAGGGAGAAACCCACATGCTGAGAACAGCCATCGTTTTGACTGCTGCTCTGGCATTCGCAGGCAGCGCTGCCACCGCTCAGGATCTCACATCCCGCTGGGGTAAGGATGACCAGGCGGGCGCCTCCAATCTGATGACCCCGGAGAGGGTCATGGAGGCCATGAAGGTCATCAAGACCGGCAACATCATCCCGCTTGGCCGCACCTACGAGCCCGAGATGCCGCTCTTCGGGCATCGCACCTTCGGCCTGCGCGGTACCAACGGGTATGCCGGCGGCCCGCTGGGCAAGAACCAGGTCGTCTGGATGGATGATTTCCTCTCGACCGAAATCGGCCAGGTCGGCACACAGTTCGACGGCCTCGGGCATATCGGCCTTGGCGAAACCGGCACGTTCTACAACGGCATCGACAAGGACGAGCTGTTCAGCCCCACTGGCCTGAAGAAGCTCGGCATCGAGAACGTGAAGCCGTTCTTCACCAGGGGCGTCCTGATCGACATGGTGGCCCTGAAAGGCGCACCAATGGAGCGCGGACAGGAGATCACTGTCGCGGACATCGAGGCTGCGCTCGAAAAGCAGGGGCTCAGCGCTGATGCAATTGGCGAAGGCGCCGTCGTGCTCTTCCACACGGGATGGGGCCGGCACTGGGGCAGCGACAACGAGACCTTCAACTCCGGCGCGCCGGGCATCGGCCTTGAAGCCGCGAAGTGGCTGGCGGACCGCAGCGTTGCCATTGTCGGCGCAGACACCTGGCCCGTCGAGGCGGTTCCGAACCCCGATCCCGACCTCGTGTTCGCCGTTCACCAGGAGCTGATCGCCAGGAACGGCATCTTTCTCCACGAGAACGTGGCCACCGAACGCCTCGCCGATGCCCAGGTCTACGAGTTCGCGTATATCTACGCGCCGCTACGGATCAAAGGCGCTACCGGCTCGCCGGGCAATCCGATCGCTGTGCATTGAGGTGCGAAGGAGGCAGCGGGACCAATCGGCCCGCTGCATTCCGGCCGACGCAGCCCTCCACGAGCCAATCCAGTAATCACTGATTGATATCCTGAACCTGGACCTCGACATCGCGCCGGGAGCCGTCGCGTAGCACCGTCAGCGTGACGTTGTTGCCGATCCCCGCTTTTTCGAGCTGGCGGGTCAGGTCTGCCAGCTCGTTGATGCGCTCGCCATTGGCGGCGATGATGATGTCACCGAGCCGGCCGAACTCATCCATACCCTGCAACCCGGCACGTTCGGCGGCAGAGCCCGGCGTGACGGCCTGGATCACGACACCCGGCGCACCGAGGCGAGCCGTCATTTCTACCGGGAACACGCGGATGCCGATGCCCGGCAGCGGCGCGCGTCCGGTCCGGATGAGTTCAGGTACGACGCGGTTGACGGTATCGACCGGCACCGCGAACCCGACGCCCGCGAAGGTGCCGGATGGGGCGAGGATTGCCGTGTTCACGCCGATGAGCCGGCCGGCACTGTCGACCAGCGGTCCGCCTGAATTACCGGGATTGATGGCAGCATCCGTCTGAATGACGCCAGCGATCTCGCGCCCCGTCTCAGTGGGCAGCGTCCGCTCGAGCGCGCTGATGATGCCGCTCGTCAGCGTTCGCGCCAGCCCGAACGGGTTACCGATGGCAAACACGAGCTGGCCCACTACGAGATCCGACGACGTGCCGACCGTAATCGGTCGCAAGTTCGCCGGCGGGTTCGTCAGCCGGAGCACGGCAATGTCGACCCAGGGCGCGACGCCGACTACACGCGCGGGGTGCACGTCGCCCTGGTCGATGACGACACCGACCTCGTCGGCCCCTTCGATGACGTGGGCGTTGGTGACGATGTGCCCTGCCCGGTCCCAGACGAAACCGGATCCGGTGCCGGCCTGCTGCTGTGTCCTGCCGCCCAATCGCGGGGCGCCAGCCTGCCTCGTGAAGATATAGGCGACCGAAGGCGCGGTATTGGCATACACCGTGGTCGCAAGCTGCTCGCCGGCGGTGAGATCGGGACGCGGTGTCGCCTCCCGCGGCTGATTGGCAGCGAAGACATAGACCCGCAGATAGCGCTCGCCGACGAACAGGACGGCAAGAATCACCGCCGCGAGCGCGATGATGCGCCAGAAGCGATCTCTCGAAGTGCCTTCTGCCATAGGTCCGCCTGGCCTCCTGCTCCGCCCTGAAACGCAGGCAGTGGCCGATCGTTGCTGCGAGCGGCCGCTGCAGGTCGATCGGCGCCCGCGGGCTTCAGGTCTCCTTCCTGAGCCTTGCGCGCTCCACCTGGACGAGGTCGCACAGCACGTCCGCCATGGCTGAAAAGTCCTGACTGCCATAGCCTCGTGCGCGTGCGCCGGAGAACGCCTCACGTGCCGCAGCTGCGACAGGCAGCGGGAGCCGTGCGGTATTCGCGGCGCCTATGATGAGCGACAGGTCCTTGTGTGCGAGGTCGATGGTGAACCCTGGCGTGGTGTCGCCGGCCAGCACCTTGTTCGGCCAGTTGATCTTGAGCTGTCCGTTGGTGGCCGTCGTGCCGTGGATGACCTCCAGCGTCTTCTCGAGATCGAGGCCGAACCGCTGCGAGAGAGCCAGCGCCTCCGCGTTGAGCTGACAGGAAATGATGGCGAGATAGTTGTTGACGAGCTTGGTGCGGGTGCCGGCACCGCCCGGGCCGCAGTGATGGATCGTCGTGCCCATGGCTTCGAGCAGCGGCTTCACGCGCTCGAAATCTTCCGGCTCGGCGCCGACCATGAACAGGCTTTCGCCGCGGTCGGCATGCCAGGCGAGGCGGCCGATCGGGGCATCGACGGCCTTGAAACCACGCTCCTTCGCTTCGGCGTGCAGCCGGTCCGTCGTCTCCGGCTCGACCGTCGAAAGGTCCATCACCAGCGTACCGGGCTTGGCGTGATCGAAAATACCGCCGGACGCCATCACCGTTTCGATCACCTCCTTGCCGGCGGGCAAGACGGTGATGATGATCGAGCACTGACGAGCGACATCAGCGATATCCTTGCCCGCTGTCGCGCCAAGCGACACCAGCTCCTGCACCGGCTCGGGCCGCAGATCGTGCACGACCAGCTTGAAGCCCTTCTTGACGCAGTTGGCCGCCATGCCCCGGCCCATCGCACCCAGCCCGATGAAGCCGATCGTTTCGTCTCTTGCTGACATTCCTGACGTTTCCTCAATCACCTGGTTTCCGGCTGAGTTCTCGCAGGATCATGCGGGCGGGACAAGGGTCGAGCACGGCTCCCGTCGCATGAGCCCATCGTCCGCGATCAGACAGCTTCGAGGAACCGCTCCGCGCTGGCAAGATCGACGGACACGAGCTGGCTTACGCCCTTCTCGGCCATGGTGACGCCGAACAGACGGTTCATCCGCGCCATCGTCATCGGGTGATGAGTGATGACCAGGAAGCGCGTCTCGGTCTCTTCGGCCATCCGCTCCATGAGGGTGCAGAACCGATCGACGTTCGCGTCGTCGAGCGGCGCGTCGACCTCGTCGAGCACGCAGATGGGCGAGGGATTGGTCAGGAACACCGCGAAAATCAGTGATAACGCCGTCAGCGTCTGCTCGCCGCCCGAGAGCAGAGACAGAGTGGCCGGCTTCTTGCCCGGCGGCTTGGCGATGATCTCGAGACCGCCTTCGAGCGGATCCTCGCTCTCGATCATCTCGAGCCGCGCCTCGCCGCCGCCGAAGAGCGTCGTAAAGAGGCGCTGGAAATGGCCGTTGACCACGTCGAACGCATTCTGCAGCCGCTTGCGGGCCTCGCGATTGAGCTGACCGATGCCGCCGCGCAGACTGGCGATCGCAGCCTCGACATCAGCCCGCTCGGTGTCGAGCTTCGAGTAGTGCTCCTGCATCGACTGCAGCTCTTCCTCAGCCTGCAGGTTGACGCCGCCGAGACGCTCGCGATCAGCTCTGAGACGGGACAGGACGCGGTCGACTTCCGCCAGCTTTGGCAACGGCGCTTCGGGCTTCGCTTCGGCAATCTCCAGGCAGCCTTCGGGAGCGACCTCGAACGTATCCCGGATGCGAGCGACTTCCTCACTGCGCCGCTGACGAACGGCTTCGAGCTTCGCCTCGACGCGAGCGCGCGCCTCCCGCTCCGTGCTTACGGCGGCCTGGGCGGAGCGGAGGGTCTGGGCTGCCTCACGCTGCGCCGTCTCCGCTTCGGCCAGCCGGTCGGCTGCGGCCTTGCGCTCGCCCTCCGCCTGCGTCAGCGTGTTGAGCAGCTTCTGGCGCTTCTCCTCGATCAGCGGCGGGAGCTGGGCGAGCTCTTCCAGCTCTGTATTCGCTTCCTTGAGCCGGGCCTGCAGTGCGCCGATCTGCTGCTCGGCACTCGCGGCGCGCTGCGTCCAGCGCTGGCGTTCGGCGGCGGCTTTCGCCTTGCGCTCCGCCCGCATTTGCCGCTCGCGCTCCAGTCCAGCCAGTGCGGTGCGAAGCTGGGCGACCTTTTCGCGGGCAGCTTTCGCCTGCTGTTGGGCCGATTCCAGCAGCGGTTCACAGTCCTCACTTGAACTGAGGTCACTGAGACCGTTCTCGATCTCGGCAAGCCGCGCGCGTGCCTCCTCGAGGCTGCTTTCGGCCCGCGCTTTGGACTCTGTGACGGCGGCGAGACGGCTTTCCGTCTCGCGCGCAGCGCGTTCGATCGCGTTGAGCTGGTCACGTGCCTTGGCCAGGCGCGATTGCGTCTCGCGCCATGCCTGCCGCAGCCGGCGTTCGTCTTCCTCGGCCTTGCGGTGCCGCTCGGCAGCTTCGACCGCTTCCGCCGCGGCCGCTGTGGCGGCCTCCCTGGCTGCGGCTTCCTTATGACGGATCTCCACGAGCCGGTTGCGCTCGGCAAGGCGCTGCCCGGCCGGGGTCGGCGCGTCGGCCGCTGCGACGAACCCGTCCCAGCGCCACAGATCACCTTCGCGGGAAACAAGCCGCTGGCCCGGCTTCAAGGCCGCCCGCAAATCCGCACCAAGCTCACGGGGAACGACGCCGATCTGCGTCAGCCGCCGAGTCAACTCGGGCGGACCGTCGACCCACTGGATCAGCGGTTCTGCGCCTTCAGGCAGGGGCGCGTCGTCAGCCGCAGCCCCGACGAGACTCCAGTGCGCGGCGGCTTCGGGCACGATGGGTGCATCGAGATCCTCACCCAGCGCCGCACCGAGCGCCTGTTCGTAGCCTGGCGCCACTTCCAGGAGATCCACCACAGGCGGATACGGGACGTTCTGCGCCGGCATCAGCAGCTTGGAGAGTGTGGTCAGCTCCGTGGTCAGCTGTCGTGCGCTCAGCTCCGCCTGCCGGCTTGCCTCGCGGGTGCGCTTCGCCTTGTCCGCCGCCGCCGCAACGCGCTCCTCAGCGCCGACAGCGTTCGTTTCAAGCTCGGCCACCTCCAGCGTGAGATGGCGGACGAGTTCTTGCAACTCGGCGAGCCGGCTTGCGTCCGGCGCCCTGGCTGCGATCTCGCGGGCCTGAGCTTCGAGCCCGGTCAGCTGCCGCTCCAGCTTCGCAACCTCATCCCTGCGCTCGGCGAGCATCGCCGTCAGGCTCTGCCTTTTGGCGCGGGCTTCGTAGGTCCGGGCGGTGACCTCCTGAAGGGCCGCCTCGACCTCCTCGAGCTCCTTCTGGGCGTCAGCGTGGTTGGCCCTGACCGCCTCCTCCTGGGCGGCAGAATCCTGATTGGCGGCTTCGAGCGCCTTTTCCTCCTCGTCGAGCTGGACGATGAGGGCCCGCGCCTCGCGGATCAGGTCGTCCTCGCGCTCGAGATCGTTGGCAAGCTGTGCGGCACGGTCCTTCAGCTCCGCCTCGCGCTCCTGCATGCGCTCCGCCTCGCGCTCGAACGTCTCCTGCTGGACCTTGACGCGGGCGAGGACAGCGGCGCGGGTTGCCTCCTCGTCGCGCAGCGGCTGCAGGGACTGGGCGAGCTCCGCCTCGCGGCGCACCGCTTCAGCCTCGGCCTTCACCGCGAGCCCGAGGCGCGTCATGGCTTCTGTAAGGGCCGCCTCCTCGGCCTCGACCTGGGCCTGTGCCTCCATCCATTGCAGATAGAGCAACATCGCCTCGGCCCTGCGGATCTGGCCGGACAGTTCCTTGTAGCGCTTCACCTGGCGGGTTTGCCGCTTCAGGCTTTCCATCTGCGAATTCACCTGGCCGAGAATGTCGGCGATGCGCGCCAGATTGCCCTCGGCAGCTTTCAGGCGAAGCTCCGCCTCGTGCCTGCGGCTGTGCAGACCGGCGATTCCCGCAGCATCTTCGAGTATCCGGCGCCGCTGCTCCGGCTTGGCGTTGACGATTTCACCGATCTGCCCCTGCCGGACGAGCGACGGCGAGCGGGCGCCCGTGGCGGCATCCTCGAAGAGGATCTTCACATCGCGCGCCCGCACCTCCCGGCCATTGATGCGATAGGCCGACCCGGCATCGCGCTCGATGCGGCGCGTGATCTCGATGGTGTCGCTGTCGTTGAACTCGGCCGGCGCCTTGCGCTGGCGATTGTCGACGAAGATCGTCACTTCGGCCGAATTGCGCGCCGGCCGCGAGGTCGTACCGGCGAAGATCACGTCCTCCATGGCAGCCGCGCGCATGGACTTGTGCGAGGTCTCGCCCATCACCCAGCGCAGCGCTTCGAGCAGGTTCGACTTCCCACAGCCGTTCGGGCCGACGACACCCGTCAGACCTTTCTCGATGAGAAGGTCCGTGGGTTCGACGAACGACTTGAAGCCGAGCAGCCGAAGCCGCTGAATGTGCATCTCTCGCCTTATCCTCGCGTCGCCATCAAGGCGTCGGGTGCGGGGTGCCTGCTGGCGGGGCTAGTTCGCGCTGCTCGCGCGCGGTCCCGATTTGCCGGCCAGCACCGGCTCGACCATCTCGCGGATCTCCTTCATTCCCACCACCGTCTTCACGAGACGATTGTTGATGAAGAAGTTCGGCGTCCCGATCACG